>CAYYFD010000177.1:0-1514 GCA_964471125.1 uncultured Candidatus Peribacteria bacterium | reverse complement strand
GTTTTGAGGTCGGACATAGGGGAATTGTACGGGGAAACGAGTAAAGAGAAATAAGAGATGTACGGGTATTTCTCTCTTACACTGCTTCTGCCAAAATCCTCCCCATTCTCTGGCTCCACGAATGATAATGGACGACTTCCGCCCTGCGCTCGGAATTATGCAGCGGCTCCTGTATAGCCTTCTCGATGGCTCTTGCAAGATCCTCTGCATCGCCGGGTGCACAGAAGTGGACCAACGTCTCGTCAACGATATCCCGGATAGGAGGAAGATCGACGCAGACAATATTTCTGCGTGCAGCCAGATATTCAAAGAGCTTGAGCGGAGAGGTGTCTCTCAAAAAATAGGAATGCCGGGTCTTGGGTGCCGGATACACGCAAATATCACAAGCGGCAATCGCAGAGGGAACCCGCCGCACAGGAATAGCTCCCTGAAAACAGATATCCTGCGCGGTGAGACCGCGCTCCTGCGCACGGCGCTTGTAGGTGCCAAGCCATGAACTTGGACCTCCCACAATCCAGCAAAACACCTGCACCCCCTTCTTCCGAAGAATGGCGATGGCATCAATGAGCTCCCCTACCCCCTTCTCCAGCGTGTCTCTTGTTACAAGTGAACCGACGTACCCTACAACAGTTCTGTCGGCGGGAAGTGCCCAATCCTGCTTTGCAAGCCCCTGTTCCGGCAGGTTGTAGAACCGCTCGAGATCGACGCCATCGCCCTCAATAACCGCACGCTGTGGATCCAGACCCCACGTCAGAAGCTCTTCATGCATTGCACGCGTAAGACACACGACGAGACGGCACCGGTTCGCCATGCGGATGAAGCGGCTCTTGCGCCACCGCGGAAGTGTATGCAATTCAAGAATCACCGGGATACGCAGCGGCAGAAGCACCGGCAGCAGGATCTCCGAACGTATATAGAGCACATCTGCTTTGAACCCCATAAAAAACTTTTCCAGTGCCGCGCGATAGGAGAACATCGCCACCATAAATGCGAGCTTTCCGGGAATCCATACGGAGTTCAGAGCATCAAACTGCTGCAACCGCACAACGCGAAAGGACTCAGCAATGCCATAAAAACTGAAGGCATTCTGCTCCGGAACGACTCCCACCGTCGGCGTCACCAGCGTCACTTCATGACCCAGTCCCGCCATAGCATGGCAGACCTGAGCGACCTGATACCCGTGGGGCCGCTCAGTGGGAAAACGTGTCTGGGTGACGTAAGCAATGCGCACACAAGGAGCATAGCAAGGAAGCTGATCAGTCATTAGCCCTTTCCCCGAGATCGATGATAGATTTCCCAGCCTGAAGGATATTTTCAAGAGCGGCTATGTCCGGCATAGCACAGGTATCGCCATTACTTTTCGCAAGTTTGCGTCCGCCGCGTGTAAGAAGTGGGCCAACGAAATGTTCGATGTGCGGATCTCCTGGCTTGCTCATAATCCTACCCATCAAATCACTCATGCGCTTCGCTTTGGGCATGCCCACGCTGCCTTCATGAGCGCTTGGCCAGCCGCG
>CAYYFD010000176.1:0-1517 GCA_964471125.1 uncultured Candidatus Peribacteria bacterium | reverse complement strand
CGCACGATTTGCCCACAAGGTCGTAGGAGTGGAGAGCCATCCGACGGCCGTAGAAGATGCGCTTCGTAGCGCTGGCAAAAACCGTATCGGGAACATCAGCTTCTACAAAGGTCGTATGGAGCAGGTCATTGGTGATCAGCTTTCACCGAGCGGTAAGCATCAGTTCACTGTTGCCATCGTTGATCCTCCGCGTGCAGGCATGCACCCGAAGGCACTTGCCGGAGTACTCGCGCATAAACCCGAAAGACTAGTGTATGTCTCCTGCAATACGGCAACCTTTGCTCGCGATCTCGGAGTCATACTCAAGGATGGCTATGATCTACGCACGGTACAGCCCATTGATCTCTTTCCGCACACATCGCACATAGAGACGGTGGCGGTGTTGCAGAGGAAGGCATAGTGGAGGTATTTTTGTGTTATGGTTTGGAATTCCAGAAGACAGGAGACTGCGCGCAGTTTTGCTGAGAGTCTGCAGAGGGGATTGAAAGAAATAGAACAGTTGCCGAAGCAGACAGCAATTGAAGTTGCCGGTCATGTAACAAGGGTCCAGAGGGATTTGGATCGCGCGTTGCAAACGTATCGCAGGGAAACTGATGAGCGAAATTGAATCTTCCATCATGCACCACATCACCCTCCTCTCCATCGGCTCCCTGAAGTTCTCTTGGGCCAAGGCTGCCTGTGAAGAGTATGCCGTTCGACTACTGCATTCTCTGAAAATCGAAATTATTGAACTTCCCGCAAGCAAAGCGCGTGAGCCGGAAAAGCAGAGAGAAGAAGAGTCGGAGCGGATTATGGATGCTTTGGAAAAAAGAGGAGGGATTGTTTGGGTTTTGGATGAACGGGGAAAGGAGATGACATCGCAGATATTTTCCAAAGAGTTGCAGGTTGTAAAAGACAGAGGTGATGCAGTGACTTTTGTGCTTGGCGGAGCGTATGGATTGAATGATGCTGTTCGAAAAAAAGCGAATCGGTTATTGAAATTAAGCGCGATGACGCTACCGCATGAACTGTGTCGAGTGGTTTTTTTGGAGCAGTTGTATAGGGCGATGGAGATACAGAAAGGGAGTGGGTATCATCATTAAATCTTGGAGAACTGCAGGCAGAAAGGCTGTTTCCATATTGCTATCATTGCACCGCACCCGGGGACGGGTGCTGCTTGGCATTTCGTTGAACATCCAATCCAGCAGCACGTGTCCCCACGTGCGGTAGATATAGCAGGAATAGCTTCAATTATGCTGATTATCCCAAAAATCCCTTCCTCATATCCTGACTCAAGGCTTTCACAATCTTTCCCTTGGCATCTTTCACCTCTGTCTTCCATTCCACATTAATCCGCACGTCGTAGCGGCTATCGACATCCAGAATCAGCTCCAGCGTTTCATTCGATTTCACTGTCAGCGGTTCGAGAAGTGGTAAGTAGATCTGCTGCCAGTGTGTGGGCTTTTCAAAGGGGCTCGTTGAAGGAGTAATTCCAGGAGCGAGATCGGATTCCCACCAGAGGCAAAAACCATTGCAAA
>CAYYFD010000175.1:0-1562 GCA_964471125.1 uncultured Candidatus Peribacteria bacterium | reverse complement strand
TAGGAGGTGAGCAGAACGCAGGGGGCCGGGTGCTGCTGCTGGGTTGATGTGTACTGGCACTCCAGTGCGGCTTCGATGAGGCATTGCTTAACTTCATGCGGCGGACAATCATAGCTTGCCGAGAACGGAATATTCAGACGCCCGCTACGGGTGGGCGCTGAATTATTCACAATGGTTGATGAGAGGACAGAGGCGTTCGGGACGGAGACAAGATTGCCTGAAAGTGTTGTAATCCACGTGTCGCTCCAGTTGATCTGCGTAATGTGTCCGTCATGGCCCCCAACCTGCACCCAGTCACCAATATTGAATCGCCCGGAGGAGTGAATCACTGCACCAGCGACCACATTGCTGAAGATCCCTTGCATAGCAAAGCCGAGAATACCCGTCAAAATGGCTGAAGAGGTCATCAGGGCACTGACGGGTTGCCCAAAAACAAATTTCACAACAAAACAGAGGATGATTACGAAAATAACGACTTGAGCCAGACTGCGGAGCACTTTGGGTATTTGACATTTTCCGAAGAGCGCAACGGAGATCTCGACGACAAGATAATCGGCAATGCTCAGCAGGGTGAGTGTGGCCCAGAGGATGAGCCAGGCACTGTAAATCGGATACGCGCTGCATTCCCGGTAATAGAAGAAGAAGAGCGAGACAACGAGCACGAACAAGGGGAACGCAAAGTGTGAGAACGCATATAGCATACGATGCGTCCGCGTCCCTGGGGTGAGTTTCAAGCGTTTCAGTTTGTAGCGGAGTAAGCTTGCGAGAACAAATGTGAGAATAAAAACAATAATAACATCCGTATACTCCAAGATGCCGGAAATGAGTTGCTTCATGCTTAAACCTTCCAAGGGTGTACGTGATGTTGACGCAAGAACGAT
Source organism: uncultured Candidatus Peribacteria bacterium (assembly GCA_964471125.1). Classification (GTDB taxonomy): domain Bacteria; phylum Patescibacteriota; class Gracilibacteria; order Peribacterales; family Peribacteraceae; genus 2-12-FULL-55-11. The sequence goes on along the minus strand of CAYYFD010000175.1, from coordinate 681 downwards.
ACGTTATGAGCCGGAATTGCCTTTTGCCGGCTGGCCAAAACATCATCCGAGGCTGTCGGGTTGTGATGTGACAGGCAAATATGAGATGCGTGTAGATGGTTGCCAAAGCGAGTCGCGGTCATGAAGTCCGTATGGCCCCAGCCTTTGTGTGCAACCATTTCCGAGGGTTCGTACATGGCATCAATGATTAAGGTGTCGATTGATTTTGCCTTCGCAGCGCAGTTCAGAAGCGCTGCTAAGCCGGGTTGCTTTTCGAAGGCCTCATCGGGCTGTATCTCAATATCATTGAGGATGAGGATGGATTGCTCGGTCCGCTTGTCCGTCGCTAATAGGCCGTGAGCCCCTCCTGGATGCGGAATCGGCATGGCCTCGCAGAGGAAGGAGGGCGTATTAAATTGAGTCGATACGCCAGGCTCAGAGAAAATATCCCATATCGGTGGAGAGGGAAGCTCTGCGAGCGAGATCGGGAAGTAGGGCGGGGCGAATACATGCGTCAGCGCGTTCTGGGTTGCTTTCGAACAGTGCACAATCACTTTTTTGCCAGGCCGGTAGAAGGTGTCGAGAAAGAAAAAGCCCTGAATATGGTCAAAATGCGGATGCGAGATAAAGACATGAATTTCCGTATCGCTGTTGATAATGGAGTTAAAGTTGAAAGTTGAGCTGCGGTAAGTACTACGGGAA
>CAYYFD010000174.1:0-1566 GCA_964471125.1 uncultured Candidatus Peribacteria bacterium | reverse complement strand
CGTACTCTGGGTAACAAGATGTTTGTGAATCATGGTATCTACCTGAATAACGCCCTGAAGGAAGTAGGGTATTGCGATGAAGAGAGATATCTCTTCTACCATGCTGATGGTGACCTCTGTCTTAAAATGTGGGAGCGGGGATATATCTGTATCGATTCATCTGATTCATATATCGAGCATTATTCGCATGCAAATCAGGCGGCTAGGAACTCAAACATGGAAAAACAGAAGAGAGACGAGGCAAATTATCTGAAAAGGTGGGAAGGGATTTTCTATAATCCAGAAAAGCACAATATTGGCGAATGGAAGGAGAAAAATTTCAGCGACATTACCTTAACTGCTGACAGGTTTAAATATGCAGATGCGTTCAAGTGGTTTTTCAAGATGAAGGTACTTGAGTTGCTGGCTTTATTTCAAGAACGCACAGAGCCCAAAGGATGATGGACACCTGATGTCAGTAAAAGAAATAATTGGGAAAATACCCTCAGCTAAAATGGTCTACAGCTGGTATATAAGCTGTCACTCATTTCTTTCTACCGTCAGAGCCCATGTACGGTTTTCTGAAGAATTTCGAAACTTCATTAAAATGCCAGGGGCGAGTAAACGCTTTCGCATAGAGTGGTTTGACAGGCATCCATGCCTGAATGACAGAACCCGGGAAACCGGATTTGATCGGCACTATGTTTATCATCCTGCCTGGGCGGCCCGTATACTTGCGGAAACCCGGCCAAAAGAGCATGTGGATATCTCGTCTACGCTTTATTTCAGCACTTTGGTATCAGCATTCATTCCTGTAAAATATTATGATTTTCGCCCAGCTGATCTGAAGTTGGATAACCTGTGCTCTGAATCGGCAGATCTTCTTGCTCTCCCCTTCACCGACGGGAGTATTTCATCGCTCTCGTGTATGCACGTTGTGGAACATGTAGGACTCGGTCGCTATGGTGATCCGCTCGATCCGGATGGTGACTTAAAAGCGATTGCCGAGTTAAAGCGTGTGCTGGCGCCAGGTGGTTTACTGTTGTTTGTAGTCCCCGTTGGAGGTATTTCGAAAATACTATTCAATGCGCACAGAATTTATCGCTATGATCAGGTGATAGATTATTTCAGTGACCTAGAGTTGAAAGAATTTGTTCTGATACCCGAAAGACCGGAAAATGGCGGACTTGTCCGGAATCCTTCGCAGGAGCTTATCAATGCCCAAAGTTACGGGTGTGGTTGTTTTTGTTTCAGGAAGAGAACTCAGTGAATAGTGTCGGAACAAATAACGAAGCAAGCAGGATTATCTGGTTAGAGAAGATCCTTGCTCAGATTACTGCTGGTTCACGTATTCTCGATGCCGGCGCTGGGGAACAGAAATTCAAGGGATTCTGTAAACACCTCGATTACGTCGCCCAAGACTTCTCCAAGTATGACGGGAAGGGCGATGACCGCGGTCTGCAGACCGGGGCAAGGAACCTGTCGAACCTTGACATCGTGTGCGATATCACTGCGATCCCGGAACCGGACGGGTCTTTTGATGCAATCATGTGCATTGAGGTTTTCGAACATCTTCCCGCACCACTT
>CAYYFD010000173.1:0-1586 GCA_964471125.1 uncultured Candidatus Peribacteria bacterium | reverse complement strand
TTACCGGCATAGTCATGCAGGCGCATGACGAGTTCCTGGATCACATCTCTAGTCGTGGTTTGAATCAACATGTAAGGGTACTCGGTTATCTTGCATACGATGAACTTCCTTATCTCTTCAATCTTGCCAAAATGCTGGTCTTTCCTTCTCTGTTCGAGGGTTTTGGAATACCACTGGTTGAAGCCATGGCGTGTGGGTGTCCGGTAGCCTGTTCAAATTCGACATCTCTTCCGGAAGTTATTGGAGATGCCGGAATTCTGTTTGATCCATTAGACCCAGACGATATTGCTGAAAAGATTCACCTTGCGTGGAATGACAATTCTAAGCATACCGAAATGTCAGTGGCAGGACTTGAACGGGTACGCATGTTTCGATGGGAAAACACCGCTCGAGAAACACTTGAGGTGTACCAAAAGGCGCTTAGATAAAATCTACGCATATTATGGTCCAGGATTCAGCTTGCTGGCCGCTAACAAGTGGCTACCGCCTGCATGAAGATTTTCTGTAATCTGACAATGCAGAAATCCGCTGTCTCAATATGAAATCAATAAAACGACTAAAGCGCCCAGATGGCATCACATCCGGACAAGAAAGTTCACATGCACTGCAAAATTTGCAATCAGAATAGTGATAAGAAATTCGAATCTTTAATTTTATACAAGTACTTGACATCCTACTTTGCGTGCCCGGCGTGCGGTTTTGTTCAGACAGGAGAGCCCGTGTGGCTGGAGGAATCATACACAGAGGCCATCAACTCCTGTGATACCGGTATCCTTTCCCGCAATATTCGCTTAAGAGAATCTGTCTCAACAATCCTTTACCATTTTTTTGACCGACATGCCGCTTTCCTGGATTATGCCGGCGGATACGGGGTTTTCACGAGACTGATGCGTGATATAGGATTTGATTATTATTGGTGCGACAAATACTCCAAAAACATTTTCGCCCAGGGATTCGAATACGATAACAATCAACCCATCGAGCTTGTAACTGCCTTTGAGGTATTGGAACACCTGGTTGAGCCGCTTGAGGATATTGAAAAGATGTTTTCCATTTCCCGCAATATTCTTTTTACAACCGAGCTGCTGCCGGAACCTCTGCCAGCGCCCAGTGACTGGTGGTATTACGGCGTTGAGCACGGGCAGCACATATCGTTCTACACACGCACGACACTGGAGAATATTGCACAGCGACTTGGACTGCATTATCACGCATTTGAAGAACTTCACCTGATGACTGAAAAGATCATTTCGCCATTGAAGCTGAAGCTGTTAAGAAAGCATTTCAGAAGGTTTCGCCTGTTCGAGCGTATGCAGAAAACGATGGTTCCGAGAACCATGGCCGACATGCATCATGTGCTGTCGCTCAACCCGAGGCAGAAAATTGATAATAAAGACAAGGAATCCATATGAAAAAAGTGCTGATCACCGGCATTACCGGCCAGGACGGATCCTATCTGGCGGAGCTGCTCCTCTCCAAAGGGTATGTAGTCCACGGCATGGTTCGTCGCTCCTCATCCTTCAACACCGGACGCATCGATCACCTGTACCGCGACCCGCACGAAAAAGATGTGCGCATGTTTCTCC
>CAYYFD010000172.1:0-1603 GCA_964471125.1 uncultured Candidatus Peribacteria bacterium | reverse complement strand
CTCCACCATCAATTATCTAAAGAACGACTTTTTGGCTTGCAGAAGACAAGAAAGTTCGACTACTCCCGGAAGGTCTTCTCGGGGCAAAAATTGGATTTTGTTTATCTGAAGAGCAAAAGTCGGTTCAAATCCCGGTAGGTCTCCATCGTTCTTTCTCAAAGACAGTCCAGCCGCTCTCGTTGCTTTCGTGCATTAGTCGATCAACTGTCCCCACGCTATGGAAAACACTCCCAAAAACAGACTCAGTGAAAAATGGAAGAACTTCGACTTCAGTAACGCCATTGCGCTCCTCACGCTCATGAAGCAGATTCAGGATCAGTCGCCACTTTCTGACCCTGATGTGATCATGATCGACAAGGATGGAACGTGGTTATACTAATTTCAGCTTGGAAACGCATGAGTCCAGTATGCATCCATGCATTGCGTGTATTCTGCAGCGCTATAAAAATTGACTCGGATACACGGCGAACTCGCACCCCACAGATAATTTACAAGCCTGTCGAAGTCTTGATCTCTATGGAGAATAATCTGTTTCTTTGTACCTTGAGGCAGTTGCACATCCGTTCGTACAAGAACATACCCTTTCCCGTCAGAATCAGCTTTGAAAACAGAAAGCAACTTTCGCGAAGGCTGGAAAATAACAGGCGGCAATCCACCTCCTCCTTCCACCCATTGCACCGTTCCTTTCTGAATATCAAAGACGCCTTTTGAGGTCTGGTCGGTATACGCATCGCCACCCGTTGTCGGTTGCATCGCGTAGATGAATAATCGTTGGTCATCCAAAGGATAAAGAACCTTAGGTGCAGGCTTCGCGTTTTCCAGAGAATCCCATGCCGGAGAAAGATCATGAGAGACCGCTTTCCAGGAACCATCAGCTATGTCATATGCATAGATATCCCGAGGTTGCACATAGGATCCCGGAGACACTTCTTTCATTCTTGAGGCAATGGCGTATATCTGTTTGCAGTCTTGGCTGAATGAGACATCGAAGAGCTTATCAAACTCTCCGCTTCGCGCGAGATCTACGGAGCCAGGTGTGAGTGTTACGGTATTGAGTTCGTATGGAAATGGACTGTCATATTTCCAAGACAATGTCTGAGAACCACACTGCTTTTTGAGCGGCAATAATTCCCGAACGGCAACTTCATCGCTCAAGGAAGCCGACAGCGCCCACATCTTTCCTGCTGACTCAATAGTGCTTCTCTGAGGATCAGCTTGCGGTGGAAGTTCCCCGCTTTCGCTTGATTGTGATTCGCTAAATGCCGAGGAAGAACTCTGCTGGGAAGTGACCGGCTTTTGCCTGCTGCAAGCTGTGAATAGCAATGCAGTTCCTAGAACAAGAAGATAGCGAGATCTCATAGAACGAAAGAATAGCATCTATATTGACTGAATTGAAGATCCAAGAGTTCGGAATTACTCCCGGAAGCTCATTGACGAATTCAAATTCACATTACCAGTACAAATGGCAATTGAGCAGAGTTGCGAAGAGCCAAAATGGTCATATCTAATGTTTGCTTCAGTCCAAGAAGTGTTTTACTTGCGGAAACTGCATCGGTTTTGAGAGGATTGTTTAGTTCGGAATTGGTACTGAATGCTCCACCAT
>CAYYFD010000171.1:0-1604 GCA_964471125.1 uncultured Candidatus Peribacteria bacterium | reverse complement strand
ACTCCGCACACGGAGTTTGATGCTGAGGTGTATATCCTTACGAAAGAGGAAGGAGGCCGCCACACGCCGTTCTTTAAGGGATACAAGCCACAGTTCTACATGCGCACCACAGACGTAACGGGATCTGTAGAGCTCCCAGCAAACGTAGAAATGGTCATGCCGGGTGACAACATTAAGTTCGTCGTTACCTTCGGTGTGCCAATCGCTCTCGATACCGGTACGCGCTTCGCTATCCGCGAAGGCGGCCGCACAGTCGGCGCCGGCGTTGTGACCAAGATCTTGAAATAAGTACGTTCGTATTGTGGGATAGGAACGTTCCTGTCCCACAATACTATTCTCTCCATCACCTCCGCTCTTTCCCCTTCCAAGTATGACAACCGCAAAGAAGACCACAGCCAAGAAATCTGCACCCAAAGGCAAGGCAGATGCTTCCCCCAAGGCTTCGGAAGCGGCAAAGAAAATGGAAGCGGGAGTGAAAGGTATCCGGATTCGCCTTTCGGCTTTTGACCATATCGTTTTAGATGAAGCAGCAGGAAAGATTGTCGAAACTGCAGAGCGTAGTGGCGCCATCGTCCATGGCCCTATTCCCTTGCCCACGAAGATCCGTAAGTTCACGGTAAACCGCTCCACCTTCAAGCATAAAGATGCCCGCGATCAGTTTGAAATGCGCACGCACCGTCGCCTTATTGACCTTGCAGAGACAACATTTAAGACCATCGAGAGTTTGCAGTCTCTGAGTCTTCCAAGCGGCGTGGATATTGAGATCAAGATGGGCTAGCACAATGGAACATTCAGACCTTGCCTTCGGCCGTTTGCCTGACGAGAGCGCACGTCATCAACTAAAATGTATCCTTGGGATTATGGGAACCTTCAGAGGCGGACATTTTGAGCTCGGCAACGGAACTGTGACTGTGCTGAATAACCTGGGAGACAACCTGATCGATACACAATTGCAATTGGAACAATGGGGTTGTACTACGGGGGCTTTTGAATCTTAAAACCACTTCTTGACCTTCAGCGCATTCTTCGCTGCATCCAGCTCAGCTCTCTGCTTCGAGCTTCCCGTACCCTCAGCGATTTTTTCCTCCCCGATCATCGCAGCACAGATGAACTTCTTGTCATGGTCGGGACCTGCCTCGCTGACAACATCATAATGAGGAGTAAGACTGAGGAGCTCCTGAGCCTTTTCCTGAAAGACGCTTTTTTCATCGCGGTGCTTGCCGGCGGCAAGGAGCTCCCGAAGCCGCACGAGAATAAAGTTCTGGCAGAATTTCTGCGCAGCATCGAAGCCATGATCAAGGTAAATGGCACCAATAAGCGCCTCAAGAGCATTTGCCAGAGTAGAAGGCTTGTCACGTCCGCCACTCGCCTCTTCCCCACGGCTGAGATGCAGGAAATCCCCGAGCTTCATCTCCTTTGCAACAGAGGCAAGATGCTCACCTTTCACCAGAGCGGAACGGTAATTGGTGAGCTCCCCCTCAGGCTTCTCGCTCACGCGAAAGAGATATTCCGTAGCCACCAGCTCCAGCACAGCATCACCGAGAAATTCAAACCGTTCGTTGTGCTTCTTTAATCCTGACCTCCGCACGGCACTGCGGTGGGTA
>CAYYFD010000170.1:0-1652 GCA_964471125.1 uncultured Candidatus Peribacteria bacterium | reverse complement strand
CGCGCATTCATCATGACGACGATGCTTGCAGCCATTGCAGAGCCGCGCAAAGAACTCTCACCGTATGCACCGCGCATCGAAACGATTCAGGTGAACCCCGAGGACATCCGCCTCATCATCGGCAAGGGCGGAGAGACGATCCAGAAGATCACCAAGGAGCTCGGTGTGGAGATCGACATTGAGGACAGCGGTCTGGTCTTCGTCACATCGGTGAACGGAGAAATGATGATCAAGGCCAAGGAATGGATTCAGGGTATTGTCGCCAAGCCCGTCGTCGGCACGATCTATGACTGCACCATCGTCCGCATCATTGCCGGCGTTGGCGCTATCGCAGAGTTCTTGCGCGGCAAAGACGGCATGATCCATATCTCCGAGCTTCAGTGGAAGCGCACGGATCAGGTGGAGGATGTGCTTACGGTTGGTCAGCAGGTGAAGGCCAAGTGCATCGAGTACGATGCAGTAGAAGGCAAGACACGCCTCTCACTCAAGCAGATGACAGAGCGTCCTGCGGATATGCCACCAGAGTTCCGTAGCCCGCGTCCAAGTGGAGGCGGTGCTGGACGGCCGGGGGGATTTAGGAGATAGATCACGCAAATATGGTTTCCTGTAGAGACGTGCCGGTGGCACGTCTTTACGGTGAGACGTGCGATCCGCACGTCTCTACGATTGTGTGATCGTTTCCATCTTCCCCCGCGTCCTTTCTCCCTCTGCAAGAATATCCTCGAACGCCTCGTGCTGCACATACGGGGATGCCTCTTTCCAGCGGGGCGTGAGCAGGGTAATCACATCGAGGAGATTACGGAGTTCTTCCACACTGGTCTTCTCCTCCAACCAATTGATGCCTATTGTCGAGAAGCAATCGAGCATCTGGTTGATGCGGTGGAGCGTGCGATGGACTGCTTCCTGCAGAAGCTGCTCTCTGCGTTCGTCGATGACGTAGAGATCGCCGTCGGAAGTATAAAAATCCGGAATTTCCGCAAGGAGCGATTCCGCCTGTTTGTAGGCGATAGCAAGATTTTCCCAGTGCTCCTCATCGACGTTCTGAGTCGTTTCAGCTTGTAGAATGATATGGTCAAAATCCTTGCGAACGATATAGAGACCTTCGCGTGTATTGCGAAAGACATCCTCGAACGTGAGTTTGTGCATCTGCCTTATAGCGATCTCCTGCTTGGAGCTTACAAGCTTGCTGATGCAGAGTCCGAAGACGAAGAACGCGATGATAGCCTGAGTCGCTGCAAGCAATTTACTGAGGCCCTGCGGCAGGATATCGCCGTAGCCGACAGTCGTAGCAGTAATGATGCTGAAGTAGATGCTGTCTCCTAGGCTTTGCAGCGTGGATTCGGAGCCGATGGGGTACGGAGCATGTGTGGGGAGCCACTGACCCAAAAAGAAGTAAGTCGCTGCAAAAAACAGAACCAGCGCAGCCCAGAGAATTCCTAAGGAGGAATAGGAGAGCTGGATGATCTTTTCGATGAAGAGTGGGTTTTTGTGCTTTGCCATTTAATAGTATTATAGCATATTTTATTGTATATGGCTATTACGTAAAACAAGGAATATTAGGTTCTTTGGTTAATTCGAATCAACTCCAATATGTAGTGGAGAAAAGAACAGAGAAAGCATGCGGTGGGTTTCTCCCCTCCCGACGGGAGGGG
>CAYYFD010000169.1:0-1656 GCA_964471125.1 uncultured Candidatus Peribacteria bacterium | reverse complement strand
TTCATCTTCGCAACAAAGAGAAGATCTTGTTCCAATGGCGCAGAGGCAATGGAGAACGCACGTGTTTGGATATCGCCAGGATTCCCGATCAACGGAACATCGAAGAGAACGAATTGTCCCGCTTTAAACATAAACCCCTCCGGTTTTTGCAGACGGAATTCGTAGATGTCGCGGGCAATCACGCGATTACCGAGACAGGCGGTGGTGAAGCGGGGGATGGGCACGGACGAAGAGTAAAGAGCAAAAAGGAAAGTGGAAAGAAAAAGGTGTGATGCAACATTATTCTTTGCTCCTTGCCCTATCCTCTTTGCCCTCCTCCATCGAAATATCTCCTGAATGCAGACCTTGCAATACCTTCGGGTACCACTCCTTCTCCAGCTCCTGTATCCGCACTTTCAATGTTTCTACAGTGTCATCCGGCATTACTGAACACTTTTTTTGTTCAACTATTTTCCCTGTGTCGACTCCTTCGTCGATCCAGTGAATCGTCATACCAGTCTCGGCTTCCCCTGCATCCAATGCATCGTCGATGGCATGCCCTCCGGGATACTTCGGAAGAAGCGCTGGATGCACATTGAGAATCCGATTTTTCCACTGACCAACAAACCACGGCGAAAAGATAAACATCCAGCCCATGCAAGCGATGATGACCTTGGCTAATTCCGAATTCTTCGCAAGTTCGCGAACTGTTTCATTCAGCCTCTGATCATATTCCTGCCTTTCCTCCCCTTTCTCCCTTTTCACAATCCTTACCGACAATCCTGCCACCCTCGCTTTCTCAACACATCCCCTGTCTTCACGATCGCTAATGAGGCCGAGGCAACGGGCTTCAAGGCTTCCATCTTCTATGGCATCAATAACGGCCTGAAACGCAGTGCCACGGGACGAAGAGAATACGATGAAATCCATAGTCCAAGTGTAGCAATCTTTGTCATCCTAAGCTTGCCTGCGATGAGCGTGACGAAATCTTCGAAGGATACTTTCTCTATCTTGCCTTCTTCGGCACCGAATCCTCCCCCATCCCAGAAGTGAACTTCTTCTTGGGCATCATAATAATATACATGAAAGTGCCCCTAAAGTACATACCTACTTTTTAGCTAAGGCTAGGCTTCCGACGAACTCATCGAAGAGATAATTCGCATCCTCCGGCCCCGGAGTCGACTCGGGGTGAAACTGCACCGCACGGAATTTTCCAGATTCGTGGGTGATGCCCTCTACAGAACCGTCGTTGGCATTCTTAAACCACACGTGCCATCCATTGGGCAACGATGTGTTATCAACTGCAAACCCGTGGTTCTGACTGGTAATGATGCAACGGCTCGTCTCACTCCACTCTCCACTTTGCTCTTTCCACTCGGAACAGGGCTGGTTCGCACCTCTATGACCGTACTTCAGCTTGTACGTGTCCCCTCCGACTGCAAGCGCCATGAGCTGATTGCCGAGACAGATGCCGAACGTCGGAATCCCCTGCTGAATGCTCCAGCGAATCTGGGCGATCGTTTCCTTGCAGGCCTTCGGATCCCCCGGACCATTGGAAATAAAAACGCCGTCATACGGAAGCTTCGATGTCTGCAGATCGTAGTTCCACGGAACACGGTGTACACGGATACCGCGCTTGAGAAAACTCCGGAGGATGTTCCTTTTCATACCACAATC
>CAYYFD010000168.1:0-1688 GCA_964471125.1 uncultured Candidatus Peribacteria bacterium | reverse complement strand
ATCGTGAAAGAATTGATCCGCAATATCGCCGCCGAGCACGGAGGATTCTCCGTGTTTGCGGGAGTCGGAGAAAGAAGCCGCGAAGGAAATGACCTCTACTACGAAATGAAGGAATCAGGAGTGCTGGAAAAAACAGCACTCGTCTTCGGACAAATGAACGAGCCTCCGGGACCGCGTCTCAGAGTAGCGCTTTCGGGCCTTTCCATGGCCGAATACTTCCGTGACGAGGAGCACCGCGATGTGCTGCTCTTTATCGACAACATCTTCCGCTTCACACAGGCAGGAGCTGAGCTCTCCGCGCTTCTCGGCCGCATTCCCTCTGCTGTGGGGTACCAGCCGACACTCGCACAGGAAATGGGAGCCGTTCAGGAACGCATCACTTCAACCAATAAAGGATCGATTACTTCTGTCCAGGCCGTGTACGTTCCGGCTGACGACTTTACCGATCCAGCACCAGCGACAACCTTCGGTCACCTCGACTCCACGATTGTGCTTACCCGCTCGCTTGCCGAGCTCGGTATCTACCCGGCCGTCGACCCGCTGGATTCCACTTCAACCATCATGGCAGAAGACACTGTGGGAGAAGAGCACTACGCCACAGCCCGCGGCGTGCAGAAAGTGCTTCAGCGCTACAGAGAGCTCCAGGACATCATTGCGATCCTTGGTATGGAAGAGCTTTCCGAAGAGGACAAAAAGACCGTGCAGCGCGCGCGCAAGGTTCAGAAATTCCTCAGTCAACCTTTCTTCGTCGCCGAGACCTTCACGGGCATCCCCGGAAAATTCGTCACGAGAGAGCAGACTGTGAAGAGCTTCAAGGCAATCCTTGATGGAGAACTCGATGCCGTTCCCGAACAAGCCTTCTATATGAAAGGCGGCATTGATGAAGTAACAGCCTAATTCCCGATCTCCCGACTCCCCACTCCCGATTCCCGACCCCATGCTTCACCTCGAGATCATCACCCCTGACCAGATCGTCTTCGACTCCGAAGTCGAATCGGTGACGCTACCCACAGGCAACGGTGAGATCACGATCCTCACGCACCATATTCCTCTCATGACGACAGCCGTGCCAGGAAGCCTCGTCGCGCGGGCAAAGGGAGAAGAGCATCTCTTTGCGATTTCCCGCGGAACCATTGAAATCGATGGAGCAGGAATTCGTGTCCTCGTCCGTACCGCCGATGATGTCGATGCACTTGCGGATGAGGAAGCCATCATGAAGGCAAAAGAAAGTGCGGAGAAGCTCATGGAAGAGAAGCGCACGGACGCCGAAGCCTTCGCCGAGGCAACTGCCCTCTTCGACCGCGAACTTGCAAGATCCATAGGTGCCCGTCGCCGCTCGACACTGCGACGCTCCCCGATGCCCCCAACCCAACAATGATAATGGCTGCCCCCCTACCCTCATCGGCTCCTGACCAAACGAAGCTCGATACCATGAGCTCTGTGCGTGTTTTGGGGTTGGCAGGAGAAATCGGCTATCTGATTGCGATTCCTGCTGCAGTCTTTGGATTTGGCGGTGCGTATCTCGATAAACATTTCGACACATCCCCTCTCTTCGTCATTGCAGGCCTCATGGTCGCACTTGCTTCTTCCATGCTCGCTATTTGGTACCGCATCAAGCCTTTATTGCAGTCGTAATTATCAATTTTTCATTTTCAATTCTCAATTTCCATGTCCGCCGCCATCCACGC
>CAYYFD010000167.1:0-1711 GCA_964471125.1 uncultured Candidatus Peribacteria bacterium | reverse complement strand
GATGTGGTCGGGTTTCTGTGCGTCTTTCACTTGAGCAAACCCTCTCGTTTAAAGATCTGTATCAATGTGTCTTCCGCTGCGAATGCCTCCGCTGCGCTCTCCTGGAGCCGTGCCATCGCCTGCTCAACCGTCAGTACCTCCTGATCCTGCCTCGGTTCCACATAGCGTGGGATGTTAAGGTTATAGTCGTTGGCGGCAATCTCGTCGAGCGTGACGACCCGAGCAATACCTTCTACATCCCTGTAGTTGTGATACCAGTCGTAGATATGCTCGACATGTTCGGGGAGTAGTTCATTCTGTGCCCGGCCAGTCTTGAACTCACGTGCGGCGTTAATCATCAGCACATGCTTCTTCCGATCCTGTGCTTTACGTTGCCGGAAGACGAGGATGCAAGCGGCCAGGCCAGTGCCGTAGAAAAGATTTGGCCCAAGTCCAATCACTGCATCCAGCATGTCCATCTGCAGAATCTTCCGCCGGATCTCACCCTCTTTGCCCATGCGGAAGAGCGATCCATGGGGCAGCACCACAGCCATGCGACCTTTCAACGGCGCCATGGACTTTATCATGTGCTGCACCCAGGCATAGTCGCCGCTCTTGGAGGGCGGCATCCCCGCAAAGTTTCGACCGTAGGGGTCGCTAGTCCAGACCTCCTCGCCCCACTTCTCAAGCGAGAACGGTGGATTCGCGATCACACAGTCGAACGTCGCAAGGTTATCGCCCGAGAAGAATGCCGGATGGCGCAGCGTATCACCCCGGACGACCTGAAAATCCGAGGCACCATGCAAGAAGAGATTCATCCGTGCAATAGCCGAGGTCGTAAGATTCTTTTCCTGCGCGTAGAGCTTGCCCCAGAGCGTGCGATCATCGCCATGCCGCTCGCGGACGTGGTGAATTGCCTCGATCAGCATTCCTCCAGTGCCGCACGCCGGATCGTAGATCGACTCGCCTTCTTTGGGATCGAGGATATTCACCATCAACCGTACCACTGAGCGTGGTGTATAGAACTCGCCGGCCTTCTTATTGGTAGCATCGGCGAACTTCTTAATCAGGTACTCGTATGATTGGCCAAGGATGTCAGTCCGCGCCGCCTGATTGCCAAGGCCGATACGCGAGAAATGCTCAATGAGATCACGGAGCAGGGAGTCGGGCAGGCGATCTTTGTTTGTCCATGCTGCATCGCCAAAGATGCCATAGAGCGTTTCAGGGTTGGCGGTCTCGATACCGCGCATTGCTGTCTGCAATGCCTGTCCGACATTGGTCGTGACCGCACGCACATCGCTCCAATGACACCCTTCGGGAATCTGAAAGCGGTAATTCTGTGGAAACTGCGCATATTCTTCGTCGCCACCGGATGCTGTTAATGCAGCGGTGTATTCTTCGTCATAGACATCCGAGATACGTTTGAAGAACAGCAGAGGGAAGACATAGGTCTTGAAATCAGCGGCATCGACAGGGCCACGTAGGATGTTTGCGGCTTCAAAGAGATGGTTTTTTAGCTCAGAAAGTGGGAGTTCAAACATGGTAAGTTGTCCGTTTACGTACTGCAATGATGCTGAGGTTGGCACAGCAGGTGGCACTTTAGGCATGATCGGGCTGGGCTCCGTTATTCGGTGGGAGAACTGGGCTTCTTATGACAAATATAGCACGCATTTGGGGCTTGAACAAGCGCCATAGACTTGAATTTGCCCGTATCAAAAATACTTGAGAAACG
>CAYYFD010000166.1:0-1713 GCA_964471125.1 uncultured Candidatus Peribacteria bacterium | reverse complement strand
GTTGCGTGTTGCGGAGCCTGTCCTGAGCCTGTCGAAGGGTTGCCAGTTGCAGGAAGGGTAATGGTTAAAGGAATGGATTCGATGGTGCGAATCGTGTGGGTGATGTCTTCACCCTCGATGCCGTTTCCTCGCGTCACCGCCCGTGTAAGGTTGTAGAGACGCGACTTTGTCACGTCTCCCTTCCGTTCATAAATCAACGAGACATTCAGTCCATCAATCTTCAGCTCCACGATGTGCTCAAATACTTTCTGCTCTCCGCCGAGTGCACGGACGATCTGATCTTCCCATTCCGTAAGTTCTTCCTCTGCAAAAATATCCTGTAGGGATTCCTTGCGGGAGAGATGGCGGACTTTCGGAAGGCGTCCATCCAGCGGTGCGCCGACACGCTGAGTGGGGGAGTCCGGAGTGATGAGATCGGGAAACTGCCTTTCAAGAGCGATCAGTTCCTGCTTCAGGCTGTCACGAACGCTCTCAGGAACATCCGTTCTGTTCTCGATGAAGTACGCCGTATTGAGCCGGAGGATTTCTTCGCGGAGCTTCTCTATTCTTGCCTGCGCTTCTTTACGGTCCATGAAGCAATTGTATCGAGTATTCCTCGATTGAAGAATACATAGAATTATTGTATAATATTAAGGAAAACATCCACATTCATTTTCCATTCATTCATGCCATCAGGACTCGATCAACTGTTTGCCGCTGCTGCTAAAGCCGGTGCTTCGGATATTCATCTCGCAGCAGGCAGTCCGGTGGTATTTCGCATTGATGGTGCGCTCAGTGAGCAGGGAAAGAAGAAACTTACATCAGGCGATATTGAGCGTGCTGTAAAAGCTTTACTTGGCGCGGAGCGTTTCAGAGTGTTTGAAAAGTGCCGCGAGATGGACAGTGCCTATGCCATCGGCAACACACGTTTTCGCATCAACTGTCACTATGAAAAAGAATCACCAGGTCTTTCGGCACGCATCATCCCGCAGGAGATTCCTTCGGTTGCAGACGTCGGTCTTACAGATATTTCTACATCAGTCTGTCAATTGAGTAACGGTCTTGTCCTCTTCACTGGCCCTACGGGATCGGGAAAGTCCACATCACTCGCAGCAATTCTGCATGAGATCAATCAGGCTCGTTCCGAGCACATTATCACGCTGGAAGATCCCGTGGAGTTTCTCTTCCCCGAAGGTAAAGGCATCATCCGCCAGCGTCAGTACGGATCGGATTTCCTTTCATTTCCCGAAGCCCTCAAGCGTGTCTTGCGTCAGGATCCGGATATCGTGATGGTCGGTGAAATGCGCGATCTTGAGACTATCGGTGCAGCCCTTACCCTTGCGGAAACCGGTCACCTCGTCTTTGCGACCCTCCACACGCCGAATGCTTCGCAGACGGTTGATCGTATCGTCGATGTATTCCCGCCATATCAGCAGCAGCAGGTGCGCATACAGCTCTCCCTCGCTCTCAAAGCGATCATCGCTCAGAGACTGCTTCCGAAGGAAGGAGGGGGTCGCGTTGCTCAGCGTGAAATTCTTGTGAACACGACTGCGGTAGCGCACATCATCCGCGACAACCGTGCTGCAGAATTGAAGTCTGTACTGCAGACAGGAACATCTGCTGGCATGACAACTTTTGAGGCAGATGCAAAGAGGCTTCTGAAAGAGGGATCCATCAGTAAAGAGACGTTTGGGTGGGCGAAGATGGGGTAGATGTGGATCTATTGGACCCCCT
>CAYYFD010000165.1:0-1716 GCA_964471125.1 uncultured Candidatus Peribacteria bacterium | reverse complement strand
ACACGACATCGGTGACGCGTACAGGGCGTGGAAACTCCGCAAAGTTTTCTTCTTCGAGAGCACGAACGATCTGGATCATGCGGTCGCTACGGAAGTTCACGCAGACCAATACGTCTTTACCCTGCACCGGCTGAAACTCCTTTGTCTTGAGCGGCCGGACATAGTAATCCGTCTTTTGTTTGTCGGGAGCCCCGATGTACCACTGCTTCGTAGCTGCGCAAAAATCACCTGTCTCTTCGCCGACTCCTTCCGCGAGAAGATCGTACGCAAGCTTCGTCCGCGTTGTGTATTGCCGATCGCGGTCCATGGCGTAGTACCGCCCAACCAGAGAGGCAATCGTACCAAGTTGCTCCTTGGAAATTTCCTTTTTCAGCAGATCGAAATCCGTACAGAAGTACTGCTCAGGCATATCGCGTCCGTCACCGACAAGATGCAGCAATACTTTAGTGACACCTTTTTGCTTCGCGAGCCGCAGCATCGCGTGCATGTGATCCAAATGGCTATGCACTCCTCCGCTCGAAAAAAGTCCGAGAAGATGCAGAGGAACATTTTTAGCTTTCGCGCGTTCACATGCTTCCACGAGAACAGGGTTTGTAAAAAAATCTCCATCGCGGATCGCTTTATTGATGTTTTCCAGTGGTTGCCACACCACTCTCCCAGCCCCCATCGTGAGATGCCCGGGTTCCGATGCCCCTTGTTGCCCCTCTGGAAGGCCCACGGCATTGCCGGAAGCATTCATAAGTACATTCGGCACTTCTCGATCCAATCGTGCCACTGTCGGCATTTTTGCAAGCGTCCGTGCATTTCCGGGCCCCGCAGGAGCCACACCAAAGCCATCAATGATCACGAGACAGAGGCGTCGCACAGCGCAAACGTACCACTTGGGGTACAATTGTGCTACAATATCTAGAAATGGATATCTCCAATGTCTCCAACAAACGGTTTACTCACACGATGCTGTGGGCGGTGCTCCTCTCATCTCTTGTGGTCGCAATCGCAGCAACACTAGGGCGCGCCATGGCCAATGTGAAAGCCGCACTTACAGACAAGCCGGATATCGCGGTGTACCTGCTTTTACCAGATGAAGGCATTTCACATTCCGTACTTCTGCGCAGTCATCCAGATCAGCGTGATTACCTTGTGCAAACCAGCGACGGACCAAAAGTTGTGAAGCTCAAAATGGGAGAGCAGGAGTGGTATGTGAGCAGTGTCGACATGATGCACGAGTAATCAACGCGCAGTCCTCTTTGCTCTGAGTACGAGATACGAAAACACGACTGTCGCTCTAAAGATGCGCTTCCATCTATGAGGTTCTTTGCAAAGTCTCCAAAGCCATTCCAATCCCGCACGCTGCATCCATCGGGGAGCTCGAGAAATGCGTCCAGAGAGGAAATCGAATGTCCCTCCCACGCCAATCGCAACACGAACATTGGGCATACTTGATAAGTGCTTCGCAATCCACAAATCCTGCTTCGGCGCTCCATAAGCAACAAGTAATACCTTGGCTCCGGATGCATTCACATGGGAAACAATCTCCGATGAATCTACCTCTTGCGGACTTCCCTCATATGTTCCTGCAACCTGCAACTGTCCATTCATCTCGGCTAATTTCTCACTCGCCTGCTTTCCTACCTCCCCATGCCTCCCCAAAGAAAACACCGCTACATCACCGAATAATCCGCCACACAATCTCTTCACAAAATCCACTCCACTTAC
>CAYYFD010000164.1:0-1728 GCA_964471125.1 uncultured Candidatus Peribacteria bacterium | reverse complement strand
CCTCCAGAGCAGGACGATGTTCGTGCTTTTTGGATGCATAGATATACCGCCATGGTTGCTCGTTGTAACTACTTGCTGCCCACCGTGCTGCCTCAAAGAAGACAGCTATTTTTTCGGGCTCAACGGGACGATCACTGAAAGCGAGCGGGGACCAGCGCTGGATGATTTCTGGGAGAATCGGATGGTCTGCCGGTGCGGGATTACGGGGGTAGTCCATTGCGTACACTCCAGACGCACACTATAACAAATCGTGACTGGCAAACCCCGCTTCTCCTTGACGAGAGCGCCGATCAGATTACGCTTGCGTGCCATGGTGAAAAATACCGTTCCTCAAGGAGGCCGAAGGATCTCGCCAATGACCGCTGAGCGATCGCAGGAAATGTTCTTCGATACAATCAGGGAAACTGCATACCGCTGTGCACTGGTCCTCGCCGAGCAGGACAACGTGTCTATTACACCTGAACAGATGCTTCTGCATATCAACGACTGCATTTCAGGAATGCCCTGCGGCATTCATAGACTCTACGAAAGATTTCACCGACGCTTTCGCGGGATGCCAAAAATGGACGGAGATGAGGAAGGACACGTCCATGAAACCGCCGCACAGGAAACCGTTGGACTCTGGATCGCAGGTGTCGCATTTCGCGCAGCTCTGCAAAGCAAGAAATGCTTGAGACTTACAGATCACAGATGATCCCGAGTGTTTGTAGCGCTGCGGAAAACGGAGGGCATATCGGGCACTGAATCTTGTGACTTTTTCCATCTGCCGGAGAAGTAAACTCCAGTGACCATGCATGGAGCATCAGATTTCCTATGGAATATTTTCTGGAAATATCCTCGCTTCCATGAGAGAAGTACGTGTTGTCTCCGAGAATCGGGTAACCAATGGATTTCAAATGCACACGCAACTGATGGGTACGGCCCGTATGCAACTCACACTCCAAAAGTGCTGCATCATGATCGGCTGCAACATGAAGTGTGTGATACGTCGTTTGTGCCTCCCGGCGGTTTTGCACTGCGTGAAGCACAGCCATTTTTTTACGGTCGCCGCTGTGCCTGCCGATCGGTGCGTCGATCATGGCGGCAGCAGGAGAGGGGACACCGGCGACAAGTGCGAGATAACGCTTATCGATCGTTCGGTCGGCAAACTGTTTTTGTAGCTCGGCATGAACGTCTGCATTTTTCGCAAGCAGGAGGCACCCCGTCGTGTCTTTGTCGAGACGATGAGCAAGAACAGCACTTTGCGAGAAGGGGAGTCGGCGCTCCTGCAGCAGAAATGCTGCTCCATGAAGAATAGTCGGTGCGGCTCTGGGAATACCTGCTGCGGGATGAACGGAAATGCCCGCAGGCTTGTTGATGACGATACATGCTGCATCTTCGAAGAGAATCGGGAGCTGTAAATCCACGGCCGTCAGAAGAGTTTCTGAAAGGGGAGTGCCGGAGTCGGAAACGACGACAATATCACCGGCCTCAAGGACGAGTGCACCCTTACGGGCAATGCGGCCATTGACGGTCACAAGACCCGCCCGTACGGCATCTGTAGCCTTCACGC
The DNA here is from genome assembly GCA_964471125.1 of uncultured Candidatus Peribacteria bacterium. GTDB lineage: Bacteria > Patescibacteriota > Gracilibacteria > Peribacterales > Peribacteraceae > 2-12-FULL-55-11. Next base: position 176 of record CAYYFD010000164.1, on the reverse strand, counting down.
GACTGACAAATGAAGCGTTTTTTGCAAGGAATGCATCCAGCCGCATAGGAGTTTCTACCGTAAACATGGAGACATTGTACTGGAATACCCGAATATACCGAGTAATCTCTCTGCGACTTCCTGCACTCTTGCTGTGTGTAGGGGTCACCCTCTTTTCGGGCTCAGCCTCCCTCTAA
>CAYYFD010000163.1:0-1754 GCA_964471125.1 uncultured Candidatus Peribacteria bacterium | reverse complement strand
CCAAAGGGGCTTATCTTCCGTATAACCCACAAGGTCCAAGATGAAATCAACGACTTCGGGACGCGTAAAGACCGAATCGCGGTTGAGATTCTTCTTCGCAGAGGCCATCACGAATACCGCATCCAAGACTTGCCGGGAAACCAGCTCCTCAGGATTGAAGGGCAGCAGCATCTCCTCCGGGCGTACTTTGTACGCAACGCTGGGTTCAGCGACCATGAGCTTCTTTTGACCCGCCTTGCCCGATTTCACGGAACGCGCATACAAGGGTTTGCGTTGAACGACCCTCTTTGTTGCTTTCTTTTCACGTGCTTTCGGTTTTACTGACATATTATGGCGGCAGTATATCACATCCCATGGATTGCGCCAAAACGAAAAATGGCAGAGCCAATAAAACTGGGACGGGCTACGGTTCCGTCACAAATAGATGATCTCTTTGCTGGGATCGGCTTCGGCGAGAATGCAGGCAAGCATCCCCTCTGGATTGAGGTGCCCGATGACGAGGCGATTGCAGTGTTCGAGTGTATATTGGTTACACCATGCGGCACGGCGGACACTGGGAGCTTCAATGTCGGCAGAAAAGGGAGAGAGCACGAGCAGGCGTCCCGCTGTGACGGCCTGCTCTCTCATGTCTTTATCGTCTGGCCTTGCCGCAGATGTCGCGAATGGTGATTTTATAGACCTTGGTTTTATCCCCGCTCTTCCTGGCATACGCGAAGCCTGCTTCAAGATGGTCGGGTGAATATTTACGGATCAGCTCATCCAGCGCGTTCAGTTTTTCATCGCCTGTGCATTCGGAGGCCACACCTGAAACGATCACGCTCTCGTAACTCATGGAGAATTTTTCCGGCAGCGTCTGCGTCTTGCCCACCACGCAAAACGACACCCGCTCCTCTTCGCGGATGGCGTCAAGCTTCCGGCCCACGGGTGCGCAGTGAAAGTAGAGGCTTCCGTTTAAATAGCAATACGAAAGGGGCACACCGTAGGGTCCCTGGGCTTTCGAGCAGGTCGATAATACGCCCCACGCGCCTTGCACAAGGATCGCTGCTGCCTCTTGCTCTGAAATCCGTCTGTCTTCTCGCCGCATATTCGTTGTTTACAGTTTGTTGAAAAATCGCTTCGTGTTTTACCGCAAAAACCGCGAAGAAGAGCACAAATGGTCAGCCTGCCTCACGCATGAATACATGCACGGCAGAGCGACCATTTGCGCTGAAAATGAATTTGATACGTCTGATAAAAGTAACCGTCATCTTCCACCGGGTGCTACCTTTCTCTTCCTCCGCGTGGCTATCCATTCCGCCGTCCGTGTATTCACGGGTGAGGCGGATGAGATAGCCACGCAACATTTGCGGCTTTTGCGGTAAGATATTTCTTCAAACCGTGAAGAGCCCTACTTCTTGGGTTTGCCGATGATGCGCAGAAGGGTGGACTCCAGCAGGAACATCTCCGGGAGTCCGGTGGAAACCATCTTTTCGCGCATGTCCAAGATCCTGAAGCGCGCGGCGCGCAGCTCCATAACGGTGTAGTTCTGCGCGTGCGGCACTTTTTTACGGACTGACCAGGCGGGCATGCTTTTGGGGTTAATGGGGAGGTTGCTCAGCATAATGGTTGCTTCTGGCGTGATATGGGTGGACCACCCGCTGGAGAAGACCCATTTCCGGTCCAGGGCCTCCCGCAAAATAATGAGATCGCGGATCGTTTTTTCAAGCATCGCCGCGAGCATGATGCCAATACCCTTTTGTCCGCTCACGGCATGG
>CAYYFD010000162.1:0-1802 GCA_964471125.1 uncultured Candidatus Peribacteria bacterium | reverse complement strand
CAGGGGCTGGTACAGCTCCTCCATCACCTGCTTTGCGTGCGCGTCGCCGTTGATGCCGACGATGATGCGGTCGGGTTGCATGGTGTCGTGGACGGCGCATCCTTCGCGGAGAAACTCCGGATTGCTGATGACAGGAATTTTGTAGGGAACCTCCCTGCGCTTGAGAATGGCATTGATGGAATCCTCGCATTTGCGGCCCGTACCCACAGGAACTGTCGATTTGTTGACGAAGATAAGGTCGCCGACTGCATGCTCCGCGACGGATTCCGAGACAGTGAATACTGCGCGCAGGTCTGCGGAGAAATCCGCGTTTGGGGGAGTGGCTACCGCGGAGAAGACGACTTGAGTTCCGGTCATTGCTTCGGAAAGTTCTGTCGTAAAAGACAGTCTGCCGCTCGCGAGATTGCGCTGAATGAGTTCCTCAAGCTCCGGCTCGTAGATCGGCGATTTACCAGCCTTGAGCATGCGGACTTTCGCCTCGTCGATATCCACTCCCACCACTTCATGCCCAAGCTCTGCAAAGCATGCAGAGGAGACGAGGCCGACGTAACCGGTACCGACTATGGCTATTTTCATAATTGCAGTTTACTGAGGCTTTTTGTCATTGTCAGGTCAATTGCATTGCAAATTGCAAATTGCAGAAGTGTTTGCAATCTACAATTTGCAATTCTGTACTTGTTCTCACAAGAATCTTTGCCAGACTACAACTATGTCTCGCATCCTTATTACCGGCTCCATCGCCTATGACCTTCTCCTCTCGTACGAAGGATCGTTTGCAGATGCGTTGAAAGGGAAGGATGTTGACCGTCTTTCGGTGAGCTTCTTTGCGCCGCACCTCAAGCGTCATCATGGAGGAACAGGATCCAATATTGCATGGAACTTGCGGTTGCTTGGCGGAGAGCCATTGCTCGTGGGGACAGTTGGCACCGACGGAGGCAGTTACTGCGCACTTTTGGAAGAGAGGGGGATTGATACCTCGCATGTCGAGCAAAGGAAGGACAGCATCACGGCGACCGCAATCATCGGGACGGATAACGGTGAACGGCAGATCGCGTTTTTTCACCCAGGTGCGGACGCTCTTGGAAGCTGGCCAGCCTTCGCTCCTGAGGGAGCTATGGCCGGCAATCCCGATCTTAACAATGAGCGCGATGATATTGCATGGGCGATTGTCGGGGCGCGCAATCCCGTGCTGATGCTGGAAGCCGCGCAATGGTGCGGCAAAGCGGGATTGGCACTTCTCTTCGACCCCGCGCAGCAGATTGTCGCTCTGGGTGTAGATGAATTACGATCCGCGATTGGAATCAGTAGGGGGGTCATTTGCAATGAGTATGAGTGGAGTGTGCTTTCAGAGCGGACGGGAATGCAGGCAAAAGATGTACTGAAGACGGCGGAATTCCTGATTGTCACACTCGGTGACAAAGGCGTGACTCTACATTCCAAAAATGGCACAGAAGAAATTCCCGCGTGCAAAGCTGATCGAGTGGTGAATCCCACAGGAGCGGGAGATGCATTTCGTGCAGGACTTCTCTTTGGATTAGAGAAGAAATGGAACCTTACGGATTGCTGCCGACTGGGAGCTGCGATGGGATCCAAAGTAGTAGAGATCGAGGGTACACAATTGGATTCTTTGGATTTGGAAGAAGTATGGGAAAGGGCGAAAGTGACGTATGGAGAAAAATTGCCAGTGGCATAAATGCACCGAATCCCAAACATCAAAAAAATTCCAAATACACAATGATCAATGATCCTTTGAACCATGATTCTTGGATTCTTATTTGGGATTTGGGATTCGGTGCATTACG
>CAYYFD010000161.1:0-1822 GCA_964471125.1 uncultured Candidatus Peribacteria bacterium | reverse complement strand
TCCAATTCCTTCTTCGCTTCCGGCCAGGACTTTGCAATGAGCATTCCGTCATCCACTGGTTTCACGTGTGACCAGAGTTCTTCCGTCACAAACGGGCAGTAGGGGTGCAGGAGCTGGAGAATTTTTCGCAACGTATGTACGAGAACAGAAAGATTCGCATTACCCTTGGAAAGCTCCAAATACCAGTCACAGAAATCGTCCCACACGAAGCTGTAGAGGGCATCGCCGACTTCGCTCAGGCGGTAACCGGCCAATCCCTCGGTCGACTGCTTGGCGATCGTCTGTAAGCGAGAAAGTATCGCACGATCAGCGAGAGAAAGTTCCGATGTCTTCGGAAGTGTTGTAATGGTCTTCGGATCAACCTTCGCTTCCTCACATTGCATCAGCACGAACCGCGAGGCATTCCAGAGCTTGTTCACGAAGTTTCTATATCCCGCGATTTTCTCTTCGTAGAGACGTGAATCTGCTCCCGGACTTTGCCCGACGATCATACTGAGGCGCAAAGCATCCGCACCGTACTTCGGAATGATATCGAGCGGATCGATCATGGTTTCTGGGTGACTCTTGCTCATTTTTTTACCGTCACGCGTACGAATCAGCCCGTGAAGATACACCGTCTTAAAGGGAATCTGCCCCGTCGCATACGTCGTCATTAGGATCATGCGTGCGACCCAGAAAAAGAGAATGTCGTAGCCTGTTTCCATCACGCTCGTCGGGTGGAATGTCTGGAAATCCGGACTCTTCTCTAAAATTTCATTGAGAGACAATGCGGGATCCGCAGCGAGTTTTGGGTCGATGAGCGTGCTCCATGTCCACTGTGATACGCCGAACCATGTATCGAGGGTATCGCTGTCTTGTTCCCATCCTTCGCCTTCCGGTGGCTGCACACCCACATAAATCTCAGAGCCTTTGTACCACGCAGGAACCCTATGCCCCCACCAGATCTGCCGTGAAATGCACCAGTCACGCAGATTGTCGATCCAGTGGAAGTACGTCTTATTGAAACGCTCGGGAATGATGGCGATGTCGCCGCTATGCACCACATCGCTCATGACTTCTTTGATGGTCATCTTCTTCCCTTTCCAATCCACTGCGCGCTTATTCACATCGATGAACCACTGCTCCTTGATCTGCGGTTCTACAATGCCTCCGCCGCGACTAGAGGTCGCCACATTGTGTTCATGGGCCTCAACAGTGGAAACTAGTAATCCCTTCTTCTCTAATTTTTCTACAATGAGCGGCCGCGCTTTTTCAATGTGCGTCCCGGAAAATTCCCCCGCAATCTCCAAGAGCTTGCCGTCAAACCCGATAACCTGCTGCTTTTCGAGTCCATGCCGTTCAGCGATCGCAAAGTCCACGGCATCGTGCCACGGCGTGATGGTCATCACGCCGGTCCCGAATGCTGGATCAACCGCAGAGTCTTTAATCACCGTCGCATGAACGGACCCATTGATCCACTCCGCTTCAAAGGTATCCCCATGCTTGAACTTTTCGTAACGCTCGTCCTCCGGATGCATCACCACGTACTTATCGCCGAACTTGGTTTCGGGTCGTGATGTCGAGATCTGAAATGGTCCGTACTGAAACGTATAGAAAGGCTCCGTGCGCGTCTCGTACACCACTTCATCATCCGAAAGCGTCGTCTGCAGTTTGGGATCCCAGTTCACCATGCGGTGTCCGCGGTAGATCACGCCTTTTTTGTACATATCCACGAAAATCTCATTTGTCGTGCGTGCGAGTGCAGGGTCCATCGTGTAGCGTTCGCGACTCCAGTCGCATGAAGCACCCATTTTACGAACTTGGTTACGAATCGTGCCACGAC
>CAYYFD010000160.1:0-1835 GCA_964471125.1 uncultured Candidatus Peribacteria bacterium | reverse complement strand
GGCTCATATATCAATGAACAGTTGGGGCTTTACGTCGGTTGGACATGCCACCCAGACTCATATTCTGACTGCATGCCTATCGTAAACGAGAATAAAGATATCGTGCTGATTCTCTCCGGAGAACACTTCGAAGATCGGTCGAGTACACAGAAACTCAGCGCATTCCTACAGATGTATGAAGATGATGCCGAAACATTTTTGCGTGGGCTGAACGGGTGGTTTTGCGGTGTCCTGGTCGATCTCCGGAACGCGAAGGTTGTTCTGTTCAATGACCGTTACGGGATGCAGCGAATTTATTATCATGAAGGCAAAGAGTCGTTCCTCTTCGGTTCGGAAGCCAAGTCCTTGCTCAGGATCAAACCGGAACTGCGTCAGATCGACATGCAGGGCTTGGGAGAACTTATTAGCTGCAACTGTGTTCTTGGGAATCGAACGCTCTTTCCTGAAATCTCATTGCTGCCTGGTGGTGCTGCATGGACGTGGGGACGTGGATTCAGCCTCAGCAAGATTTCCTACTTCAAACCAAGTGAGTGGGAGAGCCTGCCTCAACTGGATGAAGAGACGTTCTACGCACAATTGAACGAGACGGTTAGGAAGGTCATTCCTCGCTACTTTCAAGAGAAGGGCCGAGTCGGGATGTCGTTAACGGGAGGATTGGACTCACGTATGATGATGGCTTGCGTGAATCCTCTTCCGGGCGAGCTGCCTTGTTACACGTTTGGTGGGGCAAAAGACATGCTCGATATTTCTATCGCGAGAAAGGTTGCCGAGGTTTGCCATCAAACACACAAAGCATTGCGCCTTGATCGTACGTTCTTTTCCGAGTTTCCTCGTCTTGCTGAGAAAACTCTCTATATCACCGATGGAAGTGTGGATATCTGCAGTACGCACGATATGTATTTCAATAAGTTGGCGCGAGACATCGCTCCAATTCGGATAACCGGCAAGTTTGGAAGCGAGGTCATCCGTGACCACACCATGTTCAACGCCGGACGCTATCCTGGGGAATTCTTTTCTCATGATTTCAAGCCCTACGTTGGGAAAGCCGTAGGAACTCTCGACGATGTCAAGAAAGGACACAAGCTTTCCGTCGCGGTGTTCAAAGATTTTCCTTGGCGAGAATATGGCAAGATTGCAATCGAACAGTCGCAGTCCACTTTTCGCTCGCCCTACATGGACAATGATCTTGTGGAGCTCATGTATCGTGCTCCGAGCGGCATGCGTGCTTCGAATCAACCTCAACGACAGATCATCAGGGAGTGCAATCCGAAGTTAAGCGCCATCATGTCGGACAGGGGGTATGGCGAACAGACTAATCCGCTCGTTTCAAAGCTCCTGGAGTTGTATTATTATGCGTTGTTCAAGGCGGATTACACGTACCTGTTTGCCCTGCCCCATTGGCTTACAAGGCTCGATACGATCTGCATGTCGATCAACGGAGAAAGACAGCTATTCGGCTCCCAAAAATTTGAATACTATAGAATTTGGTTTCGCAGAGAATTGTCGGATTACGTCAAAGAGATCCTCTTGGATCCGCAAACAGCGAAGAGGCCGTATTTTGACAGGAAGTCCCTGGAAATGATGGTGCGAACCCATACGAATGGAACGCGCAATTATATGAGTGAAATCAATAAAGCCATGAGCTTGGAATTGACGTATCGGCTCTTGATCGACGCATGATATCCGGTGAGAGGCGCAAACCAGCGCAGATTTTCACTGTACTGCAACCATAAGAACCTTACCTATGCCTCCAGCACTCGCGCTCGTTCTGACTCTTCTGTTTATTGCGTATCTGTTCAGAAGAGAATTCCGGCAGGAATACCGCCCTTCGCTCG
>CAYYFD010000159.1:0-1836 GCA_964471125.1 uncultured Candidatus Peribacteria bacterium | reverse complement strand
GGGCCTCCTGTTCCTCGCTATGAGTGCGGGGATTGTAGGCTGCATCCTTGAGCACCTCGGGCGGCACCCAGAGGATTTGGAGATTGGGCGGTGCTTGCGTGCGTATGTGTTTGGCTCTATCTTTCTTTCTTGGCTTGCGTGCGGCCATAGGAGAAATGGGTAAGGAAGTAATGTCCTTACCGCTGGAGGTCACTGATTTATTTTTACAAGACTCAATCGAGCAGGAATCGAGCTTTTCCTTTTCTATCTGAGAAAATAAAGTTGTTGCACGTTTAAATCCCCATGGTCTTAGGAGTGAAATCAGTCTACCTCATATAAAATCAGTGACCTGTTTAGTGACCTTTTTTGTTATGGTATGAAGGCATAAAGCCCACCGAATCCCAATACTTAAGATCGGTATTGATGCGCCAGAGATTGCCCGTCTTCAGGAAGAGAGGTTTGCAGTTGTAAGCCTTGCAGATGCTTTGGAGGCGACTCATGCGGTTGGCAATCGACCGACGCCCTGTGGCGATATTTTGCGCATCAGGGGCCAGATGCTTGGCAAGTTCTGTTGCGTTTGCCCACGGTTCGCCTGTGCGCTTCCCGATGCGACGCAAATATTGCACGATTTCAATGGACTGTGGAGTGACTCCGTCCTTCTCTTTAATCCAAAATCCTGATTGCACCAAGATCAGCAATCCCGACTTGTGAGGTGCATAGAGTGCGATTGCCTCGTCGATGAGCTCCGCTCCCTCCGGAAGTCCCTCGAGGATCTCCGCACCGTCGTGCAGAAAAATCTTTTGCAGGAAGAGCGGAGCGGAGGGTTTCGCGTCGATCGGCTGCGTCTCAATAGAGGAGATCGTGGGTGAAGCGTCTGTAGTCGGGATCGTCGGAGATGTTGCGTGCGTTGCAGGCGCTGAAAACTCTACGGGGTTGAAGAGGAGATCTTCCTGGATGATCTCCTCCAGAGGAAGCACTGCGCCGTAGCTGCGGCACTCTCCGGCGGGCGGCATGACCATATCGGGGAGGACGATATCTTTGAAAATGACGCGATCCTGCAGAATGGAGAGGTGCTCTATAAAATCTGGAAGCCGCACGAGCGACTCAGACATTCTCTCCACCATGAGGTGGCTATGATTGATTGCATCGAGGAAACTGCTGCTTGTGACGACCGACTGGATGGTCTTTTGAGCTTGTTCCCAGCTCTTGCGGGAGGCATCCAGCATGGTCGTGAAGCGGGTCGAGTAGTCGAGACTGTTTTTTGCCATCTCATCGAACCGCTTGCTGAAGTTGGTGAATGCCGTGAGATCAATCTGTGGCGAGTGGTACGTCGCGTACTGTTCTACAAGTTTGCTCCCCAGCTTTGCCGTCTCCTCAACCTGCCTTGCGATCCTTGAGGAATCGAAGGCATGCGGGAAACGGATATGGCCGAGCGGGTTTGGGCGATCCTCTGGGACGGGCATGGTATCCATTATATGTGTTATATCCTGCCTCTCAAAACTACAGCCCAAGGGTTTTGCCGAGTATGGCTGCTCTCTGCGAAAAACTTAGAACAGTGATCCAACACTGGCTGCGGAAATATTGATCGTTTATCGTATGTTAGAGAGAGATTTTCTCCGGGAAGAGAATGCCGAGCTGCGTCATGATCTCGCCCCAGTTGTGGATCGCGGAAGTCCACTTGCGGGCGATATCATGCTGCGCGAGCCACAAGAGCTTCAGCAAAGCGTCATCATGCGGGAAGACCTGGCTCGTCTTTGTGACTTTGCGGAACTGCCGGTTGAGGTTCTCAATGGCGTTATTGGTGTAGATGATCCGGCGCAGCTGCTCAGGGTACCCGAAAAACGTCACGAGTTCAGG
>CAYYFD010000158.1:0-1840 GCA_964471125.1 uncultured Candidatus Peribacteria bacterium | reverse complement strand
CTTTGAACCATGATTCTTGGATTCTTATTTGGGATTTGGGATTCGGTGCATTACGATCTCCGTATGTCCCACGTCAAAGACCCTTCCCTCGCGGCCCAAGGTAAACTCAATCTCGAAATCGCTGAGAAGCGTATGGGTGCTCTTATGCAGTTGCGGGCACGTTTTGCAAAAGAGCAGCCTTTTGCAGGTCTTACGATCGGCATGGCACTTCACGTCACAAAAGAGACAGGCATTCTTGTACGCACACTGCGAGACGGTGGCGCCAAAGTGGCGATCACAGGGTGTAACCCTTTAAGCACGCAAGACGATGTCGCAGCAGCATTGGCGGAAGAGAAAGATGTCCTCGTTTGGGCCTATAAAGGAGAGAGCACGGAGGACTATTACAAGTTTCTGACAGCAGTCATCGAAACCGAGCCGGATATCACCATCGATGATGGTTGTGATCTGGTGACAGAGATCCACACGAAGCATCCTCACCTTCTCCAGAAGCTTCTCGGAGGTTGCGAAGAGACGACAACAGGCATCATCCGCCTCCATAGTATGGTGCGTGACGGTGCACTGAAGATTCCGATGGTTGCTGTGAACGACAACAAAACCAAGCACCTCTTCGACAACTACTACGGTACGGGCCAGTCGACCTTCGACGGCATTCTTCGTTCGACTAATCTGCTTATTGCCGGAAAGACCGTGGTTGTCGTAGGTTATGGAAGCTGCGGCAAGGGCATCGCAATGCGGGCCAAGGGCATGGGAGCGCAGGTTATCGTCACAGAAGTCGATCCGTTTTGTGCGCTGCAGGCTGCGATGGATGGTCACCGCGTGCTTCCTATGAGTGAGGCTGCGGGTCTGGGCGATCTCTTCATCACCGTTACCGGCAATATCCATGTAATTCGTATGGAGCACATCGACTGTATGAAAGATGGCACGGTGATTGCCAACTCCGGACACTTCGACTGCGAGATTGATCTTAAATCACTAGAAAAGATCTCCCGCCGAAAAAGGCGTGTGCGGCATTACCTCGACGAGTACATGCTCAAAGATGGACGCATTGTATACGTCGCGGGCGAGGGGAGGCTCATCAATTTGGCGTCTGCAGAGGGGCACCCGAGCGAAGTCATGAGCATGAGCTTTATGGGTCAGGCACTTGCCTGCGAGTATCTTGTAAAAAACCGCGGCAAGCTTAAAGCTGAAGTCATCACGCTTCCTGAAGCTATCGATCAGCAGATCTCCGCGATGCAGCTCGAAGTGATGGGCATGAAGATCGATACGCTGACTGCGGAGCAAGAAGAGTATTTGAAGAGCTGGAAAGAGGGGACGTAATTTCGTGAAAGGAAAACTCGACGATTTTCCTCTCACGGGCTCTCTTTTTCCTAATTTGTATGCCTCCAGATAGGCATAGCCTATCTTCGGCAATTCATTTAATTGCATTGCAAGGCTATAGCGTTCCTTCTAGACTCTCGCGCCATGTCACGCCTCGACGACCTTCGGCAGCTGGAAGCCGATGCTGTAGCCCTGAAGCCGCGGGCTTGCGGGTGTGCGCATGAGTTGAAAACCTCCGCTACGGGAGTCATTCAATTTTGTCCTCTAGCTCTACGCAGAAGCAACCCCATTTGCTATCACCGGCCGGACGTGGAGGACGTACGAAAGCTCATCGTTCGCGCTATCATTCTTGATCTTCTCGACGAGAACGAAGGCCAAAGATTTCTTAGGGAAGATGAAGCAATTCAAGATGCAATAGAAGTGCTGGATCTTGATGCACAACTCACATCCGAAGATCTTGAGGCAGATGGTGCATTAGACGGCATAACTGATTTTTCCGAACACTGGCTTACGAACGATATCC
>CAYYFD010000157.1:0-1887 GCA_964471125.1 uncultured Candidatus Peribacteria bacterium | reverse complement strand
GCTGACGCGAAAGGTAGTCATAGTAGCCACCATAAGGGCCGATGTAGCCCGGACCCGGTAGCCAGCCTGCAAAACCCGGTGTGTTGACGTACCATCCTGAATACTTCGCGAGAGGGGAGGTCACCACGGACATCTTTGGCTCTCTGGGCCGATCGATCGGAATCCAGAGTTCCCGCAAATTTCCTCCGCTGTAGTTACCCGAATAGGAATTCCCGCAGGAATTCGTATAGCCGGAGTAGCTCTCTGTGAGTCCGCCCGTAGGCTGGTAATGCTCCCCGTAATGGTACGAGTTGTACCCGTTCGAGTTGAAGTACCACGGTCTTCCTTCGATAGGTCCCTGACCCAGTGTCAGGTGGTTTGGATGATGTTGAGCGTAGCCAGTTTGTGAGTACGGCACCCTGAATGGACGACCGTAGTCGTCGTGCTGGGATTCTTCACTGGGAGGCGCGGTGTAGAGCGTTCTGTGTCCTCCAACAACAGGAACACCCGTGATGGCAAATCTGCCATCGGCTTGGACTTCAGATTGAAGACCGAGCAACAAAAGAAACAACAGTAATCTTCGCATGATCGGGACTCCGAAATTGTGTGAAAGCTTTCCCCCACGACTCTTCTTTCCGCGTGCATGGCATCCTTCATCTGCACAAGGTTTGGATTTCCACAGGTGGGGACACCATGGAATTTGAAGCCTCTTGAGGAACACCCTCAAAAAAACGGCTTCATCTTCGGAAGAAAGAAGAGCGTAGGGTCATGTGATGTGAAGGAGCAGTTGTATATTTTATACTACATATTTGATATAGCAATATTTAAAAGATAGGCCGAATTCCACCCATCCTAGTGTTTTCTAGCGTCTGTTAAGTGTTGCGATGGCCTTTTCACACTTACGTATGCGGCCCTCATGATTCTGCTCGATCATCGTGATTTCGATCCTGTCGAGCCGTTCGTCGATATTGCTGATACGCAGATCCATCCAAGCAAGTCGCTGGTCGAGCTTGTCAAATCGTTGATCTACTTTTGTAAACCTATCATCCATTTTTGCGAATCTTTCATCCATACGTTTTTCCAGACTCTCAAAACGCATCTCCGTTCTTTGCTGAAATGCCTGGATATGATCGATCACCGTTTTAAGCGTAATGCCTTTGGAGGGCGTCTTCTTTTTCACGATGCGATCGTATGCGGGTAGCGACTCTTGGGCAAGAAGCGAAAGGTGTACAAACGTACAACTATTATTGGCATTTTCCCTTTGCATCTGTAACCTTTGCCCGATGGCAACACTTCTCCTCGCCGATGGAACCGCGTTCCATGGTCAGTCGTTTGGTGCTGCGAAGCATTGCGATGGCGAAGTCGTCTTCAACACCGGTATGGTCGGGTACCCCGAGAGCATGACGGACCCGAGCTATCGCGGGCAGATCCTTGTCTTTACCTATCCACTGATCGGGAACTACGGAGTTCCATCCGAAGAAAAAAATGAGTGGGGTTTCAGTAAAAACTTCGAAAGCGAAGCGATCCATGTTCGGGGCATCGTCGTAGCCAATGTCTCGGAGGATTACTCGCACTTCGCGGCGGTTTCCAGTCTAAGCCGTTGGATGGAGCATCATGGTATTCCCGGAATTACAGGAGTCGACACGCGGGCGCTCACAAAGAAGCTCAGGGAGACGGGGGTGATGCTTGGCCGTATCATTTGCGACGATACGGGAGAGAAAAGAGAAGAGAAAAAAGAGCAACATGCGATTCAAGATCCGAACACTTTAAATCTCGTTGCCGAAGTCAGCTGTAACGAGCCCATCACCTACGAACCCGAAGGAGGGATCTGGAATGCAACCATTCTTGCATTCGATTGTGGTATGAAAAGGAACATCCTCCGGAGTTTTCTCAAGCGCGGTATCCGTG
>CAYYFD010000156.1:0-1893 GCA_964471125.1 uncultured Candidatus Peribacteria bacterium | reverse complement strand
GTCTGCGGATGTGCTTCAACCGATACATTGAATCTCCCCTCTTCCAATGCCACCCGAACGCTATCAGATATTTCTCCACTTTCTAATACACCCTCCACTCCCCTCTCCTTCATATCCTTTGCCATACGATCCTGCAGCCTTTGGGCTGCCTCCGGTTCCGTTTCCAGCCGGAAATTTGCCTCCGCCATCTGCTCCGATTTCTTCATTTCCCGCTCCAGATCCTCCGGCCCCTTCACCTTGTCGCGTAATCGCTCGTATTCTTCAGGACTGCGTAATCGCTTGCGGATCTTTTCGCGCTCTTGGGAAGGCAGATGATCGAGGAAAGAGTCGGACATAGACAAAGGATACCGAATATTCCGACCATACCGAAGAGGCCAAGGAACATTCCTCGGGCTCTTCGGACTTATTGGTCTCTTTTCTTAGCTACATCCGCTCGTCGCTCCACAATCCAAACACACTTCACAGCTCCCATTGCGCTTCATCTTGAAACTTCCACAGCCGCTGCACATTGATCCCGTAAATCCCTGCTGCTTGGCAATTTCAATTTTGCTGGGGGCGCTCGACACATTGGCAACGTCCTTCTCGTTTTCCGTCGAAGTCTTTGCGTCTATGTCCATTGCGACTTTATCCGTACTCATAAAGTGCGACGACGACGCCCCTTCATCGATCACCGGCAATCGCATTGCAAACGCTTCTTTACTCTTCGTTCCGGATTCGTAAGCGAGATCGACGAGATCCGCATTATGGAAACGCTTTGCTTTCTCCTTAGGAAGGAACTTTAGTGCCATCCAGCGGCCCATATAGTCCATCAAGCTTTTCACCATCGGAATCTCCTTGTTCATGGTCATTCCGGCAGGATCAAATTTCGCGCCGACGAGCTTTTCACAGAGCACTTCCAAAGGGACTCCATACTGCATGTTCATCGACAAGCTCAGTGCCAGCGTGTCCATGACGCCAGAGAGCGTAGAGCCCTCTTTGCTCATCTTCACAAACATCTCACCCGGAGTGCCATCTTCATACATACCAACATGGATATAGCCTTCGTGACCTGCGACGGAAAACTTGTGGGTCAAACTCAGGCGCTCATCCGGAAGCTTTCTCCGGCGTGGAACTTCTTTAATGACAATCCTCTCGACGATCTTCTCCACAATCACCTCCTTAGTCTCCTTAGACTCTTTGGAATCCTTCTTATCGGACTTGTTGCTCAGCGCCTGACTCATCTTGCACCCGTCCCTGTAGAGCGCATTCGCCTTGATACCCAGTTTCCAGCTCAGGAAGTAGGCATTCTTGATGTCTTCGATGGTCGCATCACTCGGTAGGTTGATCGTCTTGGAGATGGCTCCGGAGATGAAGGGCTGCGAGGCTGCCATCATGCGGATATGCCCCTCCGCGGCTATGTACCGCTCACCGAGTTTCCCGCATTTGTTGGCACAGTCGAAGACCGGCAGATGCTCGTTTTTGAGATATGGTGCCCCCTCCACGGTCATGCGTCCGCAGATGTGCTGGTTGGCTTCATCGATCTGGTCTTGGGTGAATCCAAGCGCCGGGAGAACAGCGAAGTTCATATCGGCCATCTGGACCTCGGTAAATCCCAGACGCTTCATGGTTTTCTCGCCGAGCACCCAGCGGTTGAAGGCAAAGCCGATCTCGAAGACCTGTGGAAGGTTCTTCTCAATCATCGCGATATCTGCATCTTCAAAGCCTTTGATGCGCAGGGTCTGACGGTTGATGTGCGGGGCACCCTCGAGGGTCAGACTACCCATCACAAACTGCATGATCTCTTTTACTTCACGGTCACTGTATCCGAGCATGGAGAGTGCGGGCTTCACCGACTGGTTGGCGATCTTCATGTATCCGCCTCCCGCAAGCTTCTTGAACTTTACCAGCGCAAAA
>CAYYFD010000155.1:0-1905 GCA_964471125.1 uncultured Candidatus Peribacteria bacterium | reverse complement strand
TGGCCGTCGACCCCGGTGCAGGAATACCCCGTACAACATGTCGTATCCCCCGGCAGAGGGGTCCCGCCTAGGTCATCACAGCACGGCTCTCCGCACCTATCTCCAAACGATTTGCAACTATTACAGGGCGGTTGACCTCCGCATGCTCCTCCAGCAGAACTACTCTGGGCCGCTGATGAGGTGCCGGGACTTAGAGTGCAAATTCCTGGAGCACCTGCACAATAAGATCCTGTGCAACATTCCATGGTTTGTATTTGGCCAACGTTGCAACAGGGCTGACCGCAGAGAAAGCCTACTGCTTTACAGCTGCCGCAGGCAGGAAACGTGCTACAGGATCCTCCTCCCCCTGCACCCCCTTCAACGCCCTGCCATGAGCACGCTCCAAAAATACAGCCACCCGCAGGACAGCAAACCCCAGAACACAATGTCATTCCCCCTGAACACACCGCCTGTCCCTGCAACAAATGCTGCGCTGAAGGCCACAGCGAAATATACGCAACAGCTACAAGTGCAACCGAAGTGATTCCAAGAATGCCAATGCGAATCCTGCCTGAAGACATTATTAGCCGGAACAATAGCAAAAATTATGTCTAATCCTTCTATCGGAATTGAAAAATCACATTGACCTATACAGAAATCTTGACGATACAATCACCAGCGCGAAGGGAAGAGAAAATCTCATGAATCCTGCTTGCACCATTATCCCGATATTCTGATCACCGTTACCCGACAAGTGCACATGCCATACAGTATGCTGCATACTTGTTCCATGCACCGCCACTTCACCGCCACCGCCTTCGTCGTCGATGCACAGAAACGCACGCTACTTCTATGGCACAAGCGCCTCGGCCGCTGGATGCCGCCTGGAGGACACGTCGATGCCGATGAACTACCGGAGGAAGCAGCTCGAAGAGAGTGTAAGGAAGAAACAGGACTCGACGTGGAAATTGTCGGAATTGCACAAGATAATCTTTTTGTAGACAATCCTTCTGAAGGGCGGATGCTCAAATCCCCCATCGCAATGCTACTCGAGGAAATCCCTGCGTGTCCCGAGCGCAATGAACTAGCACACCAGCACATGGACTTTCTTTTTGTGGCGCGCCCTCTGGATGCATCGCAAACACCCGTACTCGACCAGACGGAAGCGCGCGAAATACGGTGGTTCACACGGAAAGACATTGAAGGTCTTGATGAAGACACAGAAATCTTCAGCAATGTGAAGATGTATATTCTCTCGATTATCTAGATCGCATCCTTACCGGAACGGATACGCTTCGAGCTTCTGCCGCACATACGCGACTATTTGCTCCACTCCACGTAATCCAGCGCTTTCTGCACCCCTCAGCCAGAAGGCAAGAAGCAACTTTGCCTCACCACTTTGGAGACGACTTCCATCAAGAATATGTTTATATGCACCTGTCACATCACGAGGTTTCGAGGTCTCCCCGTTACGATCTCCAACGGCAATAATGGGAATACCTATGGCGTCAATACTCTCGAGCTTATCAGAATCACATGAAGTGAGGGGATGACGGTTGCCGGCTTTTTTAATAACAACACCATGGACATGTTTCGACTTCACATCGGACCACATCGCATTGATCATCCCATCAGGATCATGGTCACTTTCACCTCCGAAAACATATGTGCGAACGCCACTGTCCAAAAGAAACGGCGAACCATCGCCAATGGGAACGTCGCAATCTGCACGCATGGGGAAAAGCCAATTTTTGCGGTCTCCTTTGTGACCGCGGGAAGGAAAACGTGATTGTAAAAGAGCGGGAGCTTCGTGTCTGGAGAGGCCGGGAAACGCAAAAATTTCCTTGCCAAATAACGCAGCCGCGCGACCGTGCATTCCTACATGCTTGCTGAGTTGTAGGGCATTGCGCATCGTGTCCACCGCAG
>CAYYFD010000154.1:0-1917 GCA_964471125.1 uncultured Candidatus Peribacteria bacterium | reverse complement strand
AAGAGGAATACCTGATCGTCGCGGAATTCCTTGTGCGTGAAGTACCACGACGGATCCCACCACCATCCCTGACTGTCCTGCAGGCCGTTTACTTCATCCTGAAGATGCTGCTGGCTGGTCTGCAGCGCAAAGTCGATCCCTTCGTAGCCTGCCGGGTGCGGGCTTTCGATGGCGACGAAGTGGCGCTCCTCCGGTACGGTGATCGTAAGGTGCACCTTGTACGTGCCGCCGACAGTCGGATGGACGGGTGATCCTGCAATAGAGGTGACCTCACGGATCACGCTGATACCCTCTTCCGCAGGCAGAATTTCGCGTGCCTTCCAGAAGTAGGACAGCAGGAGGTCGTAGTAGAGCCGGCCCTTCCCCTCCTTGCCGATTTCCAGTGCATTGAACTGTCCATGCTCAAGGGACTTTTCCGGAATCGCAAATTCCTGCTTTGTGAGAATCGACGAGGCATCGAAGGCAGCTTTTCCCACCTCTGCTTCATTCACACTGATCGTCGCGGAGAAGTCGCCTTCCAGTTCCTTTGTGAGCTTCAAGTAGTCCACAAGCGCGAAGATGCTTGCAGTCGTCGATTGCGTGGTATCCCAGTGACCCTGATCCCGCGCAAGAAGCATCGAGCGGACGATCTTGGGCGTGAGTTCGTTTTGTGGATCGATGCGCAGAAGAGCCTGCAGGACGATCGCATTGGTGCGCTGGTTCGTATTCATGAGACCGCGGTACCACCAGTTGTCGTTCTCTTCAAACTGCACGCCGCGTGGGCTAACTTTTGCCTGAGCGAGAATATTGTGCAGAAGGTCGGTTGCACGGCGGTGATCACCGGCCTTTTCGAAGCTCATCGCAAGGTATGCCTTTCCGAAGAGCGAGAGGTCTTCGCGCTTGAGGTAGAGATTGCTGAGCAGGCTGATGTCCGGTGTACCCGCCTCACTCAATACATAGAGAATGTAGGCCCGCTCCGAGACGGCTGCAGTTTTCTCGTACTTGCGCATGCGCAGTTCTTTTTCGAGGTATGCCTTCGTACGCGAGAGGAGAGCGGTATCGATGCTGTAGCCCGCTGCCTGGGTCAGATGCAGAGCATGGAGGATGTAGGCGGAGAGATAGACATTGCTTTCACGGCTGTCCGACCAGTAGCCAAACCCGCCGTCACTCTGCTGGAACGTAAGCAGGCGTTCGATGCCGGCGGTGATCTTCGTCTTGAGCTCTTCGGCACTGACGACGTGGAATGCATCGAAGCCTTGCAGGGTGCTCACCGCGATATTTGGCAGGAAGCTTGATACCGTCTGCTCCGCACATCCGTAGGGGAATTTTACAAGGTACTGGAGCCCTTTCGGGAGGTACGTTGCAAGTGTGGGGGAGAGGGTAAGCGTTGCATTGAGCGCAGTGACCTCCTCCTCCACAGGTACGAAGATTTGTTCGGTAGTGGACTCCTCTGTGAAGCCCGATGTCGCCGTGGACTGGGGAATGCCGAATGGATAGAGAGGAATAGATTCACGTACTTCATCGCGCATGCCCTCTGTCTCTGCAGTGAAGATGAAGGAAGCATTGTCTTCGTACCCGAATGTTACAGGGAAGCGGACTTTTTCCTGCCCGCCCGCTTTTACCGTTACCGTTTGAGCGGCACTTGCTCCCGTGAATCCTTTGCCCGTGAGACGGACGGTGAATGTCTGACTCTCTTCCGTTCCGTTATGAACGAGTGCTGCGAGTTCGATGCGGTCTCCATGAACGGCGAACCGCGGCCGGACAGGTCGGACAATCACGCGTTTCGTCTCAATGATTTCCGTGGCGACGGAACCGACGAGACTATCTTTCGTATGCGCCATGGCAATCAGTTTCCACGTTGTAAGATTATCTGGCAGGGTGAAGGTGACCGTTGCCCGTCCACTTGCATCGGTGATGATCGACGGGTTCCAGTACGCA
>CAYYFD010000153.1:0-1962 GCA_964471125.1 uncultured Candidatus Peribacteria bacterium | reverse complement strand
CCGCATGGAGGAGGAGAGGGTCATGCCCCGATTGGATTGAAGCACCCGAAGACTCCATGGGGCAAAAACGCCATTGGTGTCAAAACGCGCCGCAAAAAGAAGTCCAAGACTCACCTGCTGCGCCCCCGTGTGAAGAAACTTCGTAAGAGATAATTTCCATTCTCCATTCTTAACTACTATGTCTCGTTCCATCAAAAAAGGCCCCTACGTTGATCCCAAGCTTATGGCGAAGGTGATGAAGATGATCGAAAAGAGCGAAAAGAAGATCATCAAGACTTGGGCAAGAGATTGCGATATTCCGCCGGAGTTTGTAGGGTTCACGTTCGCTGTCCATAACGGCAAGGAGTTCACGCCGGTCTACGTCACGGAGCAGATGGTCGGTCACAAGCTTGGAGAGTTCTCATGGACAACGAAGTTCAAAGGCCACGGCGGAAAAATGGCCGATACGCAGGCCAAGGGTGCAGTCGCATCCGGTGCTCCCTCCTCCGCTCCAGCCGCTCCTGCGAAAGGCAAATAAGGATTTACTCCAGCTATTAGCAACCAGTCATTCCTCCCTATCATGAAAGCCTCCCTCAATTCCGCCCGCATCGCCCCGAAAAAAGCCAATCTCATCGCTAAGATGATTAGGGGCATGACGACTGCTGATGCCATGCATATTCTGGAGCGCACAAACAAGAAGGCAGCTCGTCTACTTGAGGAGCTTCTACGGTCTGCAATGGCCAATGCTTCACATAACGAAAAACAGGATGCACAGACACTCGTCATCCGCACGATCATCGTAAATCAGGGAACGGCGTATCACCGCGGAGTACCGATGGCACGCGGACGCGTGCGTCCGATGCGCAAGTTTTTGAGTCACATCGACATGGAGTTGGGGCTTGCTGAGGATGAAGGAGAGGGAACGAAGGGGAAGAAGGGATTGAAGGGAAATAAGCGATCGAATACTTCCAAAAAAGCTGATTCTGATGTAAAAAGTGATCAGAAATCCTCTGCTCCCGCAAAGGAACGGAAGGCTTCTTCCAAAACTCCTAAAACTTCGTAATCCCTTATTCCTCTTCAATCCCTTATTTCTCTTCGTAACATGGGTCAAAAGGTCAACCCCAACGGCATCCGCATCGGTATCACCCATTCTTGGGCATCGACATGGTTTGCGAAGGGCAAGAAGTTTCGTGAGCTCTTCATTCAGGATGTGCAGATCCGTCGGTATATCACTGAACGGATGAAAGATGCTGGTATTTGTCAGATCGACATCGACCGCAATAAGAAGACGACGGTGGTCATCCACTCGAGCAAGCCTGGTGTGATCATCGGCAAGCAAGGTGCCGCAATCGAAGATTTGCGTAAGGATCTTGAGAGACGTTTCGGCGGTTCCTTTGAAGTGAACATTCAGGAAATTCGCAGCCCGGACAGCGAGCCTGCGGTCATTGCCGAAAACATCCAGGGCCAGATCGAGCGCCGCATGCCCTACCGCCGCGCCGCGAAGATGGCGATGGAGAAGGCGATGCAAGCTGGAGCTCTCGGTGTAAAAATCACTGTTTCCGGTCGCTTGAACGGTGCGGAAATCGCTCGATCCGACACGTTCCGTGAAGGCAACGTTCCATTGCAGACACTCAGAGCCAATATCACGATGGCGACACGTCATGCCGTGACCACCTACGGAACCATCGGTGTGCAGGTGTGTGTCTATAAGGGGATGGTCTTCAAAAAGATTCAACAAATCCAGTCCGCAACTCTTACCACCAAGAAATCCGCAGAGTGATTTTCCTCTAACCCATGCTCGAACCCCAGAAATTAAAGCACAGGAAGCAGCATCGCAGGCGCGGTGCCTTCGGAGGGACTGCTACCCGCGGTCACCAGCTCGCCTTTGGCTCTGTCGCTTTGAAGGCGATGACCGGAGGAGAGCTTACAGCTAGACAGCTCGAGGCTGCCCGCCGTGCCATGACGCATTCTGTCGCACGCGGA
>CAYYFD010000152.1:0-1976 GCA_964471125.1 uncultured Candidatus Peribacteria bacterium | reverse complement strand
GACGGAGAGGACGTTGATGCCTTGTGGAGCTTGTACCGCACTGCTGACGCTGACTTGCTCGGATGCTGCCGAAGAATTGGCAGTCGTGGCTTCCACGACGGGTAGCTCGGGCTGGGGAAGCGACGGTGCTTCCTTTTTCGGGACACCAACAACGAACAGGACAAGTCCTGCCGCAACTATGCCTCCGCGTATCCACGGCGTGAGCGTGTACTTGCCGATCTGCTGAAGCAGCGGAAGCAATGCCACTCCTATAAGTCCGACTCCAATCCCCG
The DNA here is from genome assembly GCA_964471125.1 of uncultured Candidatus Peribacteria bacterium. Taxonomy (GTDB): domain Bacteria; phylum Patescibacteriota; class Gracilibacteria; order Peribacterales; family Peribacteraceae; genus 2-12-FULL-55-11. The sequence continues at coordinate 1,704 of CAYYFD010000152.1, read as the reverse complement.
CAAGCACATCACCCGTTGCAATGCTGACCACTCCGAGGAACAGGAAAAACACACTCAAAGGCCAGCGGATGACGAGGCCGATGGTGCGAAGGGTAGAGGGCATTGGCTGAGGAAAATCACATCTGACAGTTGCAGAATATGCGCTACGATGATCGGGTGCAACTCCCCGACACCAGCCGCCGCATCACGGACAGTTTTCACGCTCTTGTCCAGGTGGCGGCCAGCTATCATTCACCGGAATCATTTCGCAGAAACCTCAACACGGCGATACAGGCATTGCGGAATGTCACGTTCATCTTGCAATCGGAGAAAGGGGTGATTCCCGATTTTGAGAGTTGGTACGGCCTCAAGCAGGAAGAAATGCGGCATGACCCGATACTGCGATGGCTGCATGACGCGAGGAACACCGTCGTGAAGCAGGAAGATTTGAAGAAAAAGAGCATCGCAATTATCCGCTGCATGAACTGGGAAGAGAGCGTCATCGACGAGTCCGAAGTCGACCCCTTCGTTCCCATTGAAGGGATGGCGATGTACTTTGCAAAGCTGTACTCCAACATTCCCGATCAGAACCTCAGACGATGCGTGATCGAAGTTGAGAAACGGTGGACAGTACCCGAGTTCCCCGACAGGGAACTCCTCGAATTGCTGGCACACTGCTACACCTATTTACGAAATGTAGTCATAGAAGCCCATACGCGCATAGGGTCTGCATTTTCACCACCGGACGCGAACGATCTCCTTACCCAGGCAGGAGACTTCCGCATCGCGCGTATTTCTCCCGCTGATGGACTTTTCAGAACGCCCCGAGACATAAAAATGGAGATCACGGAAGCAACCGCGCTGAAGGCAAAAGAACGCTACGGAGAGATGCACATTCCAGTTCCAGCCCACAATCCCGACATGTTCAGTCACTTGGATGCGTGGCTTGCCCGACCAAGGGCAATCCTGCAAAAAGATGGTCACCACGTGCAACTCGTTCTGATCTACAAAGACGGGAAAATGATCGGCATGGAGGGGCTTGCACCTGAGGATCAGGAGGATAAGTACCTCATGGTACGGCGACTCGCGGAGCGGCTGAAAAAACAGGATGCGGACGGCCTCATTGCAATCTATGAGGTATGGGAAGCGCCGGAGGAACGTAGAGCAGACGGGTCTTTGATCCGTGCTGCTGATTCCAAAAAACGACGGGAGGCACTCATACTTACTGCCGTACACAAAGACGGACGCAAGGAAACGCTTCGCACACCGTTTCGGCGCAATATGCTGCGGAGAATCGTCCTTGAAGAAACAGCCAAAACAGAGTTCGATCCTCTCTGGCTTTCACCCGTGCTGGATATGTGGAAGAAAAACCAGGTATCCGCAACTTGATGGGAGTCCTGCGTTATCTGATCCGCACGGACGCGAATCTGCTCCGGTGCTTCTCAAGATAGGCAAAAATCTCCAGTGCCGCATCCTGCGACCGCACTACGTACTCCTTACACACCACACTCATTTCCTCAGCGACCCATACGACATGGAGACGCTGCGCCCTCACATCCAGAACTACGTCCATCATCCCCGCATGATATACGGTTGCGGCGGTTTGTCTTCATCTGACCCTCACGCGAACACAATGCTGACAGCCCTGCGTAGGTCGGCGGGCGATAGGTCGCAGAGGAGTGCTTTGCCGATCATAAAGTCGCTGAGGAGCTTGCTCGTTGCACT
>CAYYFD010000151.1:0-2012 GCA_964471125.1 uncultured Candidatus Peribacteria bacterium | reverse complement strand
TCATGCGCGGAAGCACAGGTTCCAGTGGCACTTCCCACTCAATGCCGGCATCACGGTTATTGACCCATACAATGATGTTCATGTCGCGGTAGGCCCATGTCGGGAAGACGATCAGCGCGTCATTCGTTACAACTGGCAAACCCGCAGTTGCGGCATTCCAGACTTTATTGAGCTCTGTTTCGACATCGCACCAGCGCGCGGAAAGAAGCCCCAGTTCTCCTCCCGGATCATTTCTGCTGCATGCTCCTTCCTCCCGTACCGCTTTGTACCCGAAGCGATATCGTGCGATGGCGCCCGCGAGCTCTTCGATATGCTCTTTGCCACCCTGCCCCGTCCTCAAGCTCTTCAGCTCGGTTTTCAGGTCATTGAATTTGGTTTCCATGGCGCTGATAGGATCGGGATACGACGCAACGGACATATTTACAAACACATCAGTGGTAAACATTCTGTCCGTACCGGATTCCCAGATGCGCAGGATACTTGCGAAGGCCGTGGGGAAACCCGTGAATGATCCTGGGTACTCGGAGACACCAAGTTCGTAGCTTCCCGCGGAAATACTGAGCTCTCTAGCAAGCCGCCGCACGCGTTGCTCACGTTTAATCAGATTTACGATTTCCCCTTGGAGCTCTTCACATGTAAGGATTTGTTTACGTTGGACTTTCCCGCATCGACCTATAAATGCACTGGGGCTATGAACAGCTGCTCCGATGTCATCATCGGTAAACGTCAGATTGTAGGTATTGCGTATGAGTTGTCCGGCAAAATGCGCAATGACCGGTTCTACATCTTCAAGTACCTCTTTTTCCTGTAGCAGTCGAATTCTCTGATAGAGAGTGGAGGGGGCGCTTGCAGTGCTTGCAGCGAAAGCATGCGGCACAATACACAACGTGATGAGAATGCCGATGGTCGCGATAGAATATTTCATTCGGACATGTCGGAAAGACTGTCGCAGCCTTCATCATTGAGATCGGTAAATTCGTCATCGTCATTGTCCCGTCCATCGGAGCAGACACTCGGGTCCCTCATAGGATCTTTTGCATTCCAGATGCGCGGCATACATGCCGCAGTATCCGCAGAAAGTCCGAGGGAGTTACGGATATCGAGTGAAGCGCGCTGCAGACAGTTCGTGTCCTGTGCAAGGACGCGGCTCATTTGTACTGTACCCATTAAGCCAAGAACGCGCTCAAGTGTCGGTCGCGCGATCTTCAGCTCTTGCTGGATCTCACGGTTTTGTGTGTACCATTTCTCGAGAAACTTACCCAGAAGGAATGGATTTGCCGCAAGCCCTCCGGGGAGTAGTCTTCTGCGCTCAGATTCCTCTTCCCAGATATCCACAGGCAAGCGGGTGGACCTCTCTGCAAGACTGCATTCGTAGACGCGCAGGTACTCGAGGAGCACCGGCGTGGTATCTGACTGACCAAACACGGTTTCGTTGTCTATCCACGGCTCGAGTTTCTTTGCGATATCCCTGAGAAGTGGCGGAGCTGGCGTTGTGCTTGCCGCTTGTGTTCCCGAGCACTGCCCCAGCCCGCCCGGGGGTTCGCGCTGGGCAAAATTTCCTTGTACAGCCTTACCGATGAAGCTTTCTAGAATATTATCGACATCACCGTGGTAGATTTCGGCCCACTCCGCATATGGGATCGCCGTACGCGGAAAGAGCGTTTGGCACATTTTCTGATCAGCGTCATTCTCCGCTTCTTCCATGCAGTCGGAGTAGTCATCATCGTGCTCGAATGAAAAAATCTCCGTATCGTGCTTTGTGCAGGAGCCCAGCTTCGGATACGGCTGCTGCCATTGGGCTGCACTTCCATTTGTTGCTGTGAACAGAACGATGCATACAAGAAGAGCCAGACTGCTTTTGCACATTTGCCTGTGAAGGAAATTGAAGTGCTGCATGTGTTTACGGGTCGAGAGCGGAGGGATTTTCATCACACGCGCCGAGAAAGCAGGGCACACGGCTGAAGCTGGTGATCATTTGTGTTGCGCTTCGGATGGATCCCATCACCACGCCG
>CAYYFD010000150.1:0-2034 GCA_964471125.1 uncultured Candidatus Peribacteria bacterium | reverse complement strand
GCTGAGCCGGAGCCGGCGGCGGCGCTATCGCTGATTGTGGGGCTACCGAAGAAGCAGGCACAGTCGGCACGATGGGCGGCAGTTGCTGCGTAAACTGGTTCGATGCGGCAGATGATGTACATGCGGAGAGAAAGACCAGCTTGCATCCGTCTTTGCAGTATCCTTTCTCGTCACACACCGGAGGCGCACAGAAATTTCCGCAGGTGCGCTGGATAAACTGAATCTCCGTACTGAGGACACCGGTTTTTTCATTGAGAATGTAGACTTCCTCAACTTCCGGTTCGCACTGTTCGCCGGTGTGCGGACTGACTTTGCCGTCACCGCAGTAGAGCAATGCGCATTCTTTCGTGCAGTTGGTGATGCCGTTATGGCGACCGAGATCACACTCCTCATCATCATCAAGAACACCGTCACCGCAATTTGCAGGAGTCACCGGAGTGGACGATGTAGCCGCCTTTTTCACCGGACATCCGGGAAATCCGTAAGGCTTTCCGATACAGTCAGCAAGCGTCTGCTCGGTGACGGCAGCGTTACCTCCGCGCACTCCGCTCACGACCATCGTGAGCATGACCGAGAGGCCGAGAGCACCATAAAGGAATGTTTTTTTCATGGGTATCGCATTATTATAGCAAAATCCTTCCTTTCTGTCGTGCTGCAGAGATTGCCAATTTCATGAAGTATGACAAAATAAACATCTCACTCTCTTGCATACGCGGCTCAATTGCCGTCCTTCTGGAGTACTTCAGCAACGGATCGCGCAACGGTCTCCTCCCCTTCTGTATAGCGGGGCGCCCGTGCAGGAATCATCAGTGTGACAATGGGATCTGTATTGAGTTTATGGAGTGCTTGAGCATCGGCGATCTGCATATTCAGAACCTCCTCTTCGAGCAATAGCTCCCTGCGATCGCGCTCAAGGGAACGAAGCGTGTAGCCCTTCGTTGCATTTGCATTCTGATGAAACAAAATAAGCAAAGCCAAAGTCAAGATAATCGCACCGATGGCACCAGTAAGGATCGCCGTGCTCTGGTTCACCATGCGGCCGAGGCTGTGAATGCGCCGGGGGGAAGCACCGGCAATTGTACGGGTCAGCACGGTACGAGAGTGTAGCAGGTACCGCGTGTACTGAATAGTCAGCTCAGGCATCGTTCGATGACCCTGAATTTCGCACTGCGCGCTCTGGGGTTTCTCGTCGTCTCCTCCTGCGCAGGTATCACTGCTTTTTTTGTCACGATCATAAACCCAGCGACGCCGATGTCCTGCCCTGTCGCAGAATTTTTTTCAACGGAAGCGAGTGAGCGGAATTTCGTCTTTACCAGGCGGTCTTCGAGGGAGTGATAGGAAATAATTCCACAACGTCCACCCGGAGCGAGAACGAGAGGGATGACATCGAGAAAGGATTGCAATGCAGCAAGTTCGTCATTCACGACAATACGTAGTGCCTGAAAGACTTGAGGGAGGACAGCATTGGCACGCCACCTGCAGACAGTTTCCACGCACGCGCGCAGAGCGGTCGTGGTCTGAGGTTTGCATTTCTCTATCGCCAGTCCAAGCTGATATGCCTCCCGCAGCTCCCCGTACGCCCGTAGTACATCCGTGATCTCCTGCGCGGATGCAGCGGCAATCCACTCAGACGCGCTTTGTCCGGCTGTCTGGTCAAACCGTAAATCCAGTGGGGCGTCACTACGAAACGTAAATCCTCGGGAGGGATCGTCGAAGTGCGGTGAGCTCACGCCAAGATCCGCAAAGAGCACGTTCACCGGACACCGAAGGAGTCCCCAGACATCCCGAAAGTTTGCGTGATGCAGTTGCACCCTGTCACCGTAGTCGGCAAGTCTCTTCGTAGCCTCATCAAGATTTTTACGGTCCGCATCCAGAGCGATCAGTCTCCCGTCGGGGTTACTCACCCGAAGCATTGCCTCTGCATGTCCGCCGAGGCCGAGTGTGACATCGCAAATCACCTCTCCGGAGGACGGATGCAGAAGGGAAATCGCCTCGGAAAGGAGTACGGGATCATGGTGCACTGCCCAAGTGTAG
>CAYYFD010000149.1:0-2066 GCA_964471125.1 uncultured Candidatus Peribacteria bacterium | reverse complement strand
AAGGCTGAGGGGGGGGCATGATTGCCTTCTCTCGATCAAATCTTGGGTATAGGAAGCTCGATTACCAAGAGATATGATCTCTGGTGACCCGTGACACCATACAAGTTTTCATTCCTTCTATTTACAGTACGCAGGGGAGAGGCAACCCGAGACTGCAACCAATTGCAAAAACAAAGAAAAGGATCATGCCACCTGAAAGCATCGCAATTGTCATCATGATGGCTGCAAATACAATCATTTCTGCCCAACGATGTTTCTTGTAGTAGACATAGACATTCCGCCCCAAAATAAACATGAGAGCGCTCCAGAGTAATACGATGCCACTGAGAATTATGCTTTCATTCATATGTGGATCGTATCAGAGCGGAGCAGGTATATTCTCATTTGATATTTTTGGTGAGCACAGCATGCAAGGAATAGGATTCCGATCGATGCAATATATTTGACCATAGACATAAAAGAGTAAGAATAAAATATTGATTGCATGTTTGGAGACGGCTTGATCCTCTCTATCCTTACACATTAACCGCCAAAAGATATGATCTTTGGTGACCAATCCCACCACATCGAATGCAAACGTTATGATTCGCTCAAGCCAGATGACGGTAAAAGCTTTGATAGGAATTCAGGAAGTCCTTTGTAACTTGAAAATGTTCAGTCTGTTCGTAAGAAGATTGTTTGATGGCATTTTTATCAAACGAATAAATAGCCGCGCCTGGGAAGCTAAGAAGAATAGGGGAATGCGTGGCGATGATAAATTGTGCGTCCCCTGACTTTGCCAGTTCATGCAGTCGTGCCAGAAAGACCAATTGTCGTTTTGGTGAAAGTGATGCTTCTGGTTCGTCCAAGAGATACATGCCTCGCTGAAAACGATTCTCGAACAAAGCCATAAAGGATTCTCCATGTGAAAGCGTGTGCAATGATTGTCCGCCGTATGGCGTATAGGCACTCTCTCCTTGACCGCCGTGCTCTTTTAAGTGATCAATATGGGACGCGAAATTGAAAAAGCTTTCCGCACGCAAGAAGAAACCGTGAGGTATTTTGAAGTTCCATATCAAACGCAGATGATTTGCAAGAGAAGACTCGGTGGGAGTGTAGTCGTAGACATTGTTTCTGCTGCCACCCGCTGGATTGAACCCACAGCCGATTGCGATAGCCTCCATAAGAGTTGATTTTCCGCTTCCATTTTCTCCTACAAAAAAAGTGACAGGAGCATCAAAGCGCAGATGCAGGTTCTCACCATTGAAAGCAGGAATATTGAAAGGGTACTCCGTAGCGTTTTTCACTATCTCTTTCATGCTTATCTCTCGCAGAAATGGAGATTTCATATTCATGTGCCGATTGTACCTCTGTATGGCATTTTCCAGTGAACAGATAGGTAAAATATCGTTCTCATTCCGCGTCACTATTCATCGCTAAATTCCTCAAAGGTAACATTGCATCAAAGCCCTTCAGGCCTTCGGTTGCTCAGCGATAAACCCGATAAGCTTCCGTATTTTTCCATCGCGCATTTCGAAAACGTCGCAGAAGACGAGATGTAGCACGGTGCCCTCTTTCTTCGTGGCGATCACCGTTCCTTCGGCGATGACAATGTTATTCTCCTCGGTCATGCGTGTGACATTCACGATCGGACGCCCCGCGAATGCCTTGTTCTCGATCTCTCTGTCGAATGCCTTTTTGCCCACGTGGTGGAAGAGCCCCGGCATGATCCATTCCACGTCATCGGTCAGGCACGACAAAATTTGCGCATGATCGGATGCATTGAATCCGGCCATGTACTGCTGAATGGTCTTCTTATTTTCCGTCATATAGACATCATATCATCGGTAGGCACTCAAGTCCGCAGTTGCTTTTGCACGCTGCGATTGGAGCTCATGAATCTGCTTGTCGATTTCTGCAATGTGCTCATGCAGGAGCTGACGTTCTTTCGCCATCAATATATCCACCTCGCGCTTCTGCATTACCGCCTGTTGCTTCTGCCGCTTGAGATTGGCTACGGTAGGCATAGAAAGGGGGGAAGGTGATACAAACTTCCTGTTTGTGCTAAAGAAGACGAAGGGAGGGGG
>CAYYFD010000148.1:0-2092 GCA_964471125.1 uncultured Candidatus Peribacteria bacterium | reverse complement strand
TATCGAAATACCCGTGCTTCTCGCCCCACGATCTCCAGCATCCGCTAAGTCTGCGGACCACCTGCTTCACGGACCGCTCGGGGCCCGTAATGACCTTACCTTCGCTATCCTTGAGAATATTGCCCTGTCCGTCGAACTGAGGAACGCCTGCTTTCCGGAAGTACTTGCTGACGACGATGTCTGTCGCAACCTGTGACCAGGTTGCAGGAATCTCCGCACCCTCCATCTCAAAGACCACGGAACCGTCGGTGTTTTTTATGCGGCTGACGCGCCTTTCATAGACGACATCCTCCAGAGGATCCCTGCCGGGAGTGGTAAACACACGGTCGACTGAAAGTCCCTGTAAACGCCCGGAACTTTCCTCACGGGGAATGTCGCGTGCACGGGAAGCAGAAGAGAGGGGGGAGGACGCAGGATTCATAGAATAATGAAGAATGAAAATGTGAAGAACACTAGATGTTGTGGGTTAGACCCCACAACTCCACAAGATATTGTGTCGATCGACCGGCGTCAAATCCGTGTGCAGCATATGCAGAGTGAACGGTACAGGTTGAAAAATCTTGGTGATTGAGCGCCTTCTCGGCAGAGAACATCATGCACGACCAAATGCAAATGAAGATACGGGGACATACTATGAAATCTGTGCAAAGGAAATTGGTGTAACGGATACGAGTACGGGAATACGCGAGTATGCGAATACGCGTACTCCCGTATTCCTGTACTCGACGTTTTGGCGGATGCAACCTATTCTTATCCCATGAATATTATTGCTCTTGTTGCAGGTACCAATACCCCAAGCAATGCCGATGTGCTGTGCGATGCATTTCTGGAAGGAATCCGCAAAGAGCATCCCAATTGCACCATCCACAAATTGCTTCTCAAAGACCTAGAGATCAAGCATTTCCAGACGGAGTACTATCACCCACAGTGTTCCTCGGAAGACGATTTCTGCAAGCTTCAGGAGATTGCGGAAGGTGCGGATGGAATCGTTATAGCTACACCCGTATGGAATTTTTCGGTGCCCGCGCACCTGAAGAACGTCATTGATCGTATGGGCGCTTTCTGCCTGGATGAAACGACCCGAACCAAGGGGATGCTCAGTGGTATGCCTGCGTACTTTCTCTTCACGGGCGGAGCACCGGTTGCTGCATGGAAAGGTCTCATGAGATTCACCACAAGTCATCTGCCGGAATCCCTGCGCTACTACGGCGCGTCCGTCATCGGAAAATTCTACGAAGGGCGCTGCACTCGGGGTAAAGGAATATTCGGTCTGGTGATTGATCGCCGGCCGGAAGTCCTCAAAAAAGCACGTGAGGCAGGAAAGGTATTCGGCAATATCGTTGCTGAGTTTTCGAAGACGGGAAGACTGCCGCTACGCAATACCATCATGCGAAAAATCTATGTCTTCCTGCAGAAGATCGCAGCGAAGTTGTAAGTAGCTACACTCTCGAAGCAAGATCTGTAATCTTCACACCAAAATGATCCTGTAACAAATGTGAGGAAACCGTTCCAAGTCCAGCAATGGTACCGCTGATGTTCACCGTCAGTGCCGCAGCCCCTATGTGGGCTTTTGCCGCATCCCATGAAAGCTTAAACCAGGATGGACGCTCGGCTATCCAAAACTGGATAAGCTCGCGGGCTTGGGAAGCCTTGACCGCACCGAGTGCGATATGCGCCGCATGAAGATCTCTACCAAGGGAAAAGAGTTTCTGCGCTGCCTGCTCTGGAGGCATGGATGCAGCGTCGATAACCGGAATGCTCTCTGCAAGATGTATCGCCTCCTCACGTTCGCGATTCCACGTGTGCTCCTGAAGCGCGATAATGATACCAATAAGTGTCTCACGGGCATTGGTGGGCTCTCCTTGATCATCGTCATATTCGCCCGCCTGCTCGTGAAGATCTATAACCTTCCGGAGAATTTCAAGATCGCGCATGGCAAGCATGGCAAGAAACTCCGTTACGGTTTCATCGGTGGCGAAGGCGGCATCGATCTGTGGCCCGGTCCAGTGACGCTTGCTCTGGAGGATGCCGTCTATGGCATGCCGGAGCCCACGATCCTCATGCTCGACTTTGGAAAGCCACTGGTGCCGGC
>CAYYFD010000147.1:0-2107 GCA_964471125.1 uncultured Candidatus Peribacteria bacterium | reverse complement strand
GGCTGTCCTGCCGGTTGTCCGCCCCCTGGTTGTCCTGCTGGCTGTCCTGCCGGTTGTCCACCTTCAGGTTGCCCTCCTCCACCTGGCTGAAATCCTCCCGGCACTCCTCCGGGCTGTCCTCCTCCAGGTAGACCGCCTCCGGGCCCACCTCCATGGCACGTCTTCATCGGATCGAGCCCACAGAGTGCGGCACGTATTTCACAGTACACGGTACACACCGCACTGCTGGAACTGGTGACATGACAGAAGATCTGATTAGCAGTCGGAAACGTCATCGTTCCGTCCGGACAGGAAATATCCGAGGCTGCAATATTGTCACAGGTAGGGATAATTACTGTGAGCGGATTCTGCCCCTGCATTGCATCAACCCAACAACAACTCGGATTCAGATACTCTGTCGCGCAAGAGTCCCCGATCCCGCGATGCGTATTCTCTATCACATCCGCTGTGCCATCTCCGTCTCCATCTGAGCAGATTGGCATTCCAGGCGGGCACACTGGCGATGATGGAATAGGCAACAGTTGCGCCTGACGATCGGCATATGAAGAGGACTGTATGAAAAACGACACCGAGACGAAAGGAGAGATCACCAAGGCAATGATGAATGACCGACTGTGCCGCCCGAGAAAACTACGAGAAGCTTTCATTCTTGATGAATAGATTAGGAGTATAGAAAAAAAAGACAAGCTGTCGCAGAGGGCCAGCTATGTACTACCGCAGAAACGATCTCAGCAAAATCTTCAGCGCCGTCTTCACCCCGTGCGCAAACGACTGCCCCTTGGCGAGGGTGTATTCGGAGTAGATTACTTTGATAGGCACCTCAGCTGTACGCCAGCGGTGCTGAACAGACTCGCGAACGATCTCTGTACAGAACTCGAAGCCACTCATGCGCAGCTCTACTTCAGCAAGCGCACGGGGGCCCAAAACTTTAAATCCGCACTGACTATCACTCACCCAACGACCTGTAGCCGCAAAGGTTACAAAATTTCCAATGCCATTAAAGAGCCTGCGGATGAAAGGGATGCGATTGCGCTGACCAAAGCGATTGGCAAAGACAATATCCGCAAGATTGTCCGTAACGGGCTTCAGAAGGGCGGGGATGTCGCGCGGATCATGCTGACCATCCGCATCGAGAGTAATAAGCACATCCGCTCCCATAGCACGAGCAGCATCTATACCGGTCATGGTTGCCGCCCCAGCACCACAGTTTTCTGCATGGGAAATCACTAATGCTCCCGCTGTCTTTGCGGCTTCCTCCGTTCCATCCATCGATCCGTCATTCACAACAATGACGCTATCGACATAGGGACGTGCCTGATCGACCACGGTAGCAATGCGTGATGCTTCGTTGTAGGCCGGAATGACAGCGATAACTTTCACTAAACTATCTTAGCGTGTTCTTTGGCAAGAGCAGTAGACAAAAAGAGGGTGAAAAAAACCGAGGAAACAAAAAAAATGTAGGACAGGAACGTTCCTGTCCTACATTTTTTTTGTTTCCTCTACGGAATAATCACATACACCACTCCGCCATCCGTCGAAGCCCGTGCTCTCCATGCACTATTGCCGAGCTAGTGCTATCGCGATTGAAAGCAATCTTGTTGTGCCTGCACGCCATCGTGTTATTCTATTTTTCAATGAAAGAAGCAATGCATCATCCGGATCTTACCCGCCTCCGCTCAGCGGGAGTTCCCCCACCATATACACCACGAATTGGTGAATTGATTACTTCTTTTCGACAGAGCCTTATCTCCGAACCCAAGCAGGAGGAAAGGCAGGAGGAAAGGAACGAAGCCACCTTGTAGAGCATTTCCTTGGACTCTTTGGACTCCTTGGTCTCCCTGTTTTCCTTTTACGGAATAATCACATACACCACTCCCCCATCCGTATCATTCACCACTACCTGCACACCGGACTTCGGGTCGTTTAAGAAATCGACGAATGCCTGCACTTTCTTATGCAGTGATCCGTTGCTGTCACGCTCGATCGTCGCCGTATTCGTATCGAAGATGATACTGCTGAACCCGAGAGCCTTCAGACGCTTGAGTGTGAGCTCCGTATCGCGCTCGCCATAGAGACAGTTGAAAATATCCAGCTGGTGATCAGCGAT
>CAYYFD010000146.1:0-2192 GCA_964471125.1 uncultured Candidatus Peribacteria bacterium | reverse complement strand
GGGCCTTCCCCTTCACCCCCCGTGGCGCGCGAACCCCGCCATCTTCATTTGATGCGTGACGGCGCTTTTCCAGTGCGACCACCCCTGTTCCATACCCATTAGAGTTTTCCTTTGAAAACTCTTTCTCCTTCATATGGAGAAGGTATTCTTCAACCATGAATAAACCGCAGCAGTTAGGGCCGAAAGAGGTATCGCACGAACCAATTGTATTGCGGTGCGGAGAGCCAAGATGGGTGGTTACTCCGGTGAGGTTGTGCGGTGATGTCGCTATTGAGGTTTGCCCAGTAGATCATCAGACATTAGCTGCTATACACGTAGATGGAGAGACTCTATGGGGCCATATTCTTCATGTGACATCGAATGGTGAACAATGCTTTGTACGTACAAAGCAGGTGCAGGGATGGTTTTCGACTCAAGAATTGCAGGGTTGGAATTGCGGCTTGCGTCTGGAAAGCGTTCCTGGTGACGGTAGCCTCGGTGTGAAAGGGTGGGCAGCGACGATTGGCGCGATGATTGTGTCTGTTATGGTGATGCAGGGGTGTGATAAAGGCTCGAGATTGGTATTGCCGCGTGAGCACGTACCGGCGGTCGAGAAGTAGTGATGTACATCGACCGCACCCAGGAATTGGTGCTCTGGTTGGGCTGCATTATTCCTATTTCCAGCGCATCCATTCTTGGGTGGGCGTTTATCTGTGATATTCTTCTCCTATGAAAAAACAATTCGACAACCTCTCTCCCGCGCTTAAAAAATTCATCATTCCTGAGGTCAGCCTCAAGGATGTCGGGCCCATATCTCAGACGAAAAAGAGCAAGACGCCCGTGACCGCATTTGCCGAGCGCACACTGAGGCATTGCAATGGTGGATCTACGCTGCAGGCTGCCCTTTGGCTGAAGAATCATCTCGATAACGGTGGAAAGCTCGTCGTGACGATTGCAGGGGCACTGAGCTCCTTTCAGGTTGGTGTGACGCTCGCGGAGCTTATCCGCAAAGGCAAAGTGCATCTGATCTCAGCAACAGCCGCGAACCACGAAGAGTCGTATTACCGCTATGTTGCGCACTCGCATTACGCCTACATTCCCCGTTATACGGAGCTGACGCCTGATCAGGAGGCAGAGCTACGGGATGCTGGTCTACGACGCATTACCGATACATTTCTTCCCGAGGATGAAAGTGTGCGCATCATGGAGCCGCATCTCCTGCAAATGTGGAAGGAAGCCCAGAAGCAGGGCGAGCGGTACTTTCCGCACGAATATTTCCGCAGGCTCTTTGCAGAGGGGCTCATCAAGCCCGATCCCATGGCCAATCCTGACGACTGCTGGACCTATGCGGCGTACGAGAAAAAGATTCCGATCGTGATCCCAGGATTTGAGGACTCCACAATGGGCAATATCTTCGCGAGCTATACGTACGACGGAAAGTATCGCAAAGAAGGTAGTACGGTTCTCGATCCGAAGATCATGAAGGGGGGACTGGAGTACTTTACTTCGCTCTACGACTGGTACATGGAGGAATCCAAAGATAGTCCCATTGCCTTTCTGCAGCTTGGAGGTGGTATCGCCGCCGACTTCCCTATCTGCGTGGTTCCGTCGCTGAAGCATGATCTACAGCAGGGCAAAGTCCGCGATTGGGCAGGGTTCATCGAAATCGGTTCCTCGCCGATGTCCTATGGCTCATATTCCGGTGCAGGAGGAAAAGAGAAGATCACGTGGGACAAGCTTTCGACGGAGAGTTACTTCCAGATCATCCAAAGCGATGTGACCGTGGCGTTTCCGTGGATTGCGGCGGTGCTGCTGGATTTGTAGTTGTGTGGCAAGAGAAGTTGCGTTTGTGTGACGGTATTGATGTTCCACTTTCTTTGCTCGTGCAAAGAAAGTGGAGAAAAGAAAGCACGTTGTCGCTGTGGAAATGCACCTATGCATCTGGCGCGAATCGAGCGGAAAACGCGAACTCCTCGCTCGCTAAGGCTCGCTCGTCAAACAGCGCGTTTTCCGCTCGATTCGCTGGATGCATAACGGCGCATTTCCAATGCGACCGGACACATTCATGCTTATTAGCTAACTGCCATTTTGACGTAGTACAAACTTGCGCCTTCCTCTGTATCGAGGATGAAGCGGGCGTCGATCGTGACCAGCTGCATGATCGTCTGACAGATCTTGAGAAGCATGGAAGGGGGGAGGGCAACGCCGGCATC
>CAYYFD010000145.1:0-2213 GCA_964471125.1 uncultured Candidatus Peribacteria bacterium | reverse complement strand
GCAAACTCCTTCAGGGCGGCTTCCGCCTGTTCTTCGAGTTTCCGGCGTTCCTCAGGAGGGAGTGCTTCGATGGCGGCGCGTATCTTCTCCTTCAGACTCTCGGGGAGACTATCGAGGTCGATGACAGCAGGTTTCCCCTCCGGCGTTTTTCCTTCCTGTTCGCTTGGCTCTCCTTGTGCCTGCTGCGCTCCGCCCGAAAGTGACTGCTCAATGGCTTTTTGTATGGCTTGTGCGATTGCTTCTGACAGAGCATCGCGCTCCTCCGATGTGAGGCCATCGAGGAAGGGCGATTGCCCTCCTGTCTGCTGCTGCACATCTTTGAGGAACTCCTGCTGTTCCTGATCTTTTTTGTCGTTCTCGACAAGCGTTTTGAAGAGCGGCCACACCGCATCACGGTTGATCTCATAACTGGTCTTCGAGTACGCCGAGATCGTGTTCTCACTCTGGTCTGCTTCTACTCTGCTGGGATACCGCAGCCATGAGTCCCTTGCGGCTTCCAGCGTCCGAGAAACGACTTCCCGCACATCATCCGGCAGATCGGGACTTAGTTCCGGTTCCAGCCCCTGCGTCTCACGAAACCATTGCTTGATATACTCGAATCCGGCCTGCATGAAGCGAGGTCCAAAGCCGAGCTGCTCTTTGGCTTCCTCCTTCGCCTTCGCCTCTTCCCGCATGTCGGAAGCGTAGGCATCCGTCATCTGTTTGCCGAAGAGCGGGTACGCCTCAGCGACGAAATTATTCACACGCGGGTCTTCGATGGAGTTCATCATGAACGGGAAACCTGGCTGTTTCCATTCGTCGAGCGGTATATGTTCCGTTCGGGAAATGCGGCGGTGTCCGCCCTCGTGGGAAATGACGAACCGTAGATAGTCCATCGGCTTTTCAAGGAGATCCTTCGGGTCGATACGCACGACGTTCTGATCGAAGTCCCAGTGCCATCCCGCGCCCGGAGCATTCAGCTCTACGGGCATGGTGAAGTCCTTCCCGATGAACGAAGCAAGCGAGGAGAGTATTTGTCTCTTGCTCAGAATCTGTCGCTGTTCATCTTCGGAGAATTGCCCAAGAATGGCCTTCTCTCGAAGTCCGTTTCTCCTCTTCTCTACGCCGCCTTCCTCTTCTGGCCGTCCCCAGTCTGGACGTTTCATGAAATATATTATACTTTACATTTACTATATTGGCAATGAAAAGCCAGTGGGAAGCTGGATTCAATGCGATTATCTCTTTGATCGTATCCTCCCTTTCTTTTGCCGTGCTTGCTCAAAAGCAATCACATCGCTCTCCAGAAAGACTTTGCCTGTGGAGATTTTCTGACAGCGCAATTTGTCCGATTCCACCAGATAATCGACGTATTGCCGGGAGACTTTGAGATGATCCATGACATCCCCCATGCCCATGAGTTTTGGAAAGTTCCGCATAGCACAAATTATCGACCCTTTTTCATTCTCGGATTGGTCTTTGCCCTGCTCTCCCGGACCTTCTTGAGCGCCATCACCTCGTTCTCCGTGAAAATCTTGCCTGCCGACGTGTGTATGGGATGGAGCTTGCCCTGACGGATGAACTCCACAACGCGCTGGCGCGACACGCCGAGTGTTTCCATCACATCGCCCATACCCATGATTTTTGGCTGTTGATCCATAGAAAAAGTTCAATTGTAGTTGAACTAACAGCCTAATCTGCCGCTTGTGCATGAGGTAGTTTCAGATATGAAGGTTGCAAATATGACAGGTCAAAGTTACGATCCACATCAACATTTCCTACATACTCTATGAACCTCTGGTCACGTTTTCGTTCACTTCATTGGGGATGGCAGTCCGTCATCGTTTTGTCGTTCGTCTTGGTCTTTGCAATCGCTACCAGCAGCAATGAGTACGATTCGGACGATATACAGCGGCAACTGGATGAAATGGATAAGCAAAAGCATGGAACTGAATTGCTCGTGCAGAAGTCAGCTCCATCGGGCGAAACACAGCCTCCGGCCTCTGCACCTTCTACGGAACTAGCGAAGGCAGAGACACCCTACGATCGCATTGTTTCCATCGTGGATAAGTACGGAGAGTACCCGACGATCAGCAATCTGGACGACATCAACGCGAGAAACCCGCTTCCTCCGTATGAGGTGATCGTGGTCATGGGTAATGTCAAAAGCTGCTTCTCCGCGAAGGAAAAGGCGCAGAACATAATGCGTGATCTCTATCACGATCCCGTTGCTGGCC
>CAYYFD010000144.1:0-2234 GCA_964471125.1 uncultured Candidatus Peribacteria bacterium | reverse complement strand
GGCGTAAGGCTGTTCCATACCTCGAGAACATTCTTGTGCGAGATGAGTGCTTCCCGCACATCAGTCGGAACCGTATGTACTACGCCAGTGGCAATCTTCGGTTGGGGCATACTGTGAGAATAGCGGGTTTGTTCCTGTTGTGGTGCTATCTAGAGAGGCTGCTTCACACCAATTTTCCACACACCCGCCTCGCGGAACGCGGGAATGGTTTGTCGTCGCGCAGCATTTATCAGTGCTTGCATATTTTTTTTCCTTTTTGCGGCTTCGGCAAGCGTGACAATGGACTCGCTGCGGAGATAGGCCAGCCTTTTATGCAATGATTCCAGTAACGCCAACATGATGAGCCTCTCCATCGTCTTCGGATTCTTGGTATCTTTGTATTCAGAGAATGATCGGTAATATATTTTCTTTTCCTTATCGCGAACGATGATCGGCGGAAAGCCCAGTCGCATCAGTTGGTAGTTGATGATGACGCGACCGATTCTGCCGTTGCCATCGCAGAACGGATGGATCGTCTCGAAATCGAGATGGAACCGTGCGATTTTGTCGGTGATATAGGTGTCATGATTGCTGGAATACTCAATAAGAATTTCCTCCATCATTCTTTCAACGTGTTCGGGTGCAGGTGCAATATGTGTTCCCACGCGGACGTATTCGCTCTTCTTTCGAAATCGACCGGCAATGTTGTCATCAATATTGTCGATCAGCATTTTGTGAAACAGCAGAATGTTCTCCTTCGACAATTCGGCCTCTTGCACTTTGCTTTCCATATATTGCATGAGGCGAGCAAGATTCTTTGCCTCGAACACTTCCCGGATAGATACATTGCGCGACACCTCCAAATCCAACAGGATTCGCTCGGTTTCCTTGAGCGTCAGCGTGGAATTTTCGATGGCATTGGAGTTGAAGACGCTTTCCGAAAGTTCTGCCTCACCGATGATGGTGAGCAGAGATTGTTTCCCTTGGCGCAATCGGTCGTACTCCGCTTTTAGTGTTGAGAGTCGTTTCTTGATGGGCTGGGTTGTTGCCATGTACAAATTCTATCAAATAAACGATATATAGTCAATCTTACGTTTATTTCAATGAATATTGATCCAAATAAACGGGATATTGGCCGAGATGACTCGAAAAAGTTAGAACCCGTTGGAGCAGATGATTATGGATTGGCTTGAGGTACAGCGAAGCAGTGGCCGCTGTTCTACTTTTTTGGATCAAACTCGACCGTCCATTCAATCCCGTATTTATCTCTGAACATTGCAAAGGTGGAACCCCAGGGACTTTCGCCCATCGGCATTTCAACGGTTCCTCCTTCCGAAAGATCGTTGAAGATTTTATCGGCTTCTTCGCGGCTTTCGGCGCTTACAGATATTTTTGATCTATTTTCATTTTCATTTACTCGTCCCATGAATTCCGGAATGTCATTGGCCATGAGAATATTTTTACCAATCGGCAACGTGATGCGCATTATTTTATTTGCCTCCTTCTCTGGTACGGGAAATTCAGCGCTTGCGAGATCTTTGAAACGAAGAATCTTCCCGAACTCTCCGCCAAAGACCGATTTATAAAATGTAAATGCTTCTTCGGCATTTCCATTGAAGTTAATGTTCGGATTGATGGTTGCCATGATGTGACTTTATCGATCGTTATAGTGTTTTGCAAAATAAGATGGCCGTTCGACTCTTGTAGAATCGAGTGGTTTACCATAAGCGAGGAGTCGTTAGCTGAGGTTCATGTATGATGACACCATGCAAGCCGCAATGTGGTACCAGCAACTCATCAAGCCATCCTGGGCTCCTCCATCGTTCATTTTTGGCCCTGTATGGACCGTGCTGTATATCGGTATCTTCGTCTCCTTTGGTGCCGTCTTCTTGATGGCAGGCCAAAAGAAGATCGCGTGGATCATTGCATTGCCATTTGTACTCAATCTGCTTTGCAATTTCGCTTTCACGCCTCTGCAGTTTGGACTCAAAAGCAACATCCTTGCGAGTATCGATATTCTCCTCCTGCTCGCCACACTGATCTGGGCTATGCGCAGCATTTTTCCCCTTTCTTTCTTTGGCCAGAGCGGTGTCTTGAGCGGGCGGTGAGGCGGCTCGATCAACGGCGAGGAATTTGCCTGGTGGAGGCTGCGCGGTACCAAACGGGTCGCTTTTGCTCGAGGTTCATCGCTGGCGATTTTCAACCGGCGGGGGCGGGTGTCAAGTACGCTCTCCCGGCGGCAATTCTCATAATGG
>CAYYFD010000143.1:0-2274 GCA_964471125.1 uncultured Candidatus Peribacteria bacterium | reverse complement strand
CTGGAGGTGGTAGATAGCCGGATGTATTCCTCCAATGAGAAAATCCAGCTGGTAGCTCATCAGGGTAAGCGGAACATACAGCTCCGGATCGTAGGTTGTGAAAATGGTCTTCAGAGTGCGCAGGTTAATGCTGCGGATGACTGGATTATCGTAAATCAGCATGCCGTCATCCCAACGGACGAACGGATATTCCACGATGTGGCCATACACGATGATGATAAGAATACAGAGGATCCCTACCGTCGTGATTGCCTGAGATTTCGTCGGACGGGAAAGGCGCATATGACAGGCGTAGAGTAAAGAGAACAGAGTAAAGAGAATAGAGAAAAAACCATTGCGTTCGTCCATTCCTTTACATTGCTACTCCTACCGTTGATTTCAGCAGTACACCGATCAGGTATGCGACGAATGCACCCGCAGCACCTACTCCGGTGATTTCTAGCGGCCCACGGAGAAGATGCTCTTTTGTGACCCAGCTTTTGGTAAGACCGAGAAGTACAAGTGCGAGGCCTGTGGAACCCATGGCAACGGGGAATCGCTGTTCGCTAGTAAATGGCAAAAGATAGGGCAGAAGGGGGATAGCCCCAAAAAGCTGAAAGCTGACGAAGGTCATCCACGCATGGAGTACAGGTTGTTGCGTGGACTGCTCGGTAAGTCCGTGTTCCGCATGCATCATGGTGTCTGCCCACACATTTTTATCACTCGTAATGACCTGTGTGGCGCTCTCCAGATTCTTCCCCTGAAATCCCATGTTGCCGAGAAACTCACGGATCTCTTCGCGTTCAAATTCCGGATGCTGCGCAATTTCCTTCAATTCCTCGCTGCGAATGCGCCTGTACTGATCGCGCTCGGAACGCATGCTCAGGTATGCACCCGTTGCCATGGAAATACCGTCCGCAAGCAGATTGCCGATGCCGAGGATAATGATGACGTAGCGCGGCAAATCTGCGCCGACTGTTCCGGCTACTACTGCGAATGTCGTCACAATCCCGTCGTTTCCGCCGTAGACGATGTCCTGAATGACGTTTCCGAGCCTGTGACCGTGGATTTCTGTTAGGCGGTGTTTACGGTAGCGCCTGAGAAACGACCGGCGTGTTTCCATGCGTGCATTCTACCGGCAACACAAAAGATTCCTATCTGTTTCCTCGGCATCGTATATTTATAAAGATGCCTGCGTCCTGAGCGTATTTCTTGCGGTAATGACAAGGACTCCAAAGGCTCCTGTGAGTGTTGCAAGGATCATCCCTGCTCCGCTTTCCGGTTGGGTGAACGGCCGCGGTGCGCCACTGTGGATGCTTGCGGTGTCCGCACCGAGTGTGTTGGTGTTTGTCGGGATGGCGACACTTGGAGAATCCAGAGCACTATTGTCTGTTGCAGGACGGTCCGGCACATCGGGTATTTGTGAGAACGCCTCCCATGGTGGCGAATCCGGATCTGCATTGGCGAGGGAATCCTGAAGCGCCTCCTCGGCGATCTGTCGTGCGAGAATATCGAAAGCACTTGCCGGAGCTTCATCAGCAGAAACGGTGCCCGTCAGTTCCTTTCCCGTATCATCGAGGGTTCCGTACGAAACGGCTCCGATGGCAATGGCAAGCATGATGCCCAAAACGGCCGCAGGCCTGCGTGAAACACTTTTCGGTGCTGCATCCAGAGGATCTGCAGATTTTGACAGCACCACGCGCACGGGTACGGCTGCATCATCCGTCGAATGCCAGTGGGGATGCATGTTGCTCATGATTGTGCGATACCGGTGAGGGCGACCATCTGTCTGCGTGATGCGAACGCCGTTCCGATGATCGCGGAAATCAGCGCGAGAACAGCAACTGTTGAGGGAATACCAGTTTCACCTGGGACCGTACCTCCGTTTTCCGTTACGCTTGCCTGTACGGGATTCTTTCCGGGTCCTGGATCCTTCGGGATCGATCCTGCGGCGAGCGGTGCAGTTGCGGTCTTCGGATCACCTACCGTCACAGCTACTTCACTGCTGAATGCACTTTCCTGATTGGTAATGCTTACAGCCCGCAGGGCGAAGTAATACGTTGTACCTTCTGGCAGAGAGCGAATGGCGAGGCTTTGTACATTCCCATCAACGGTTTTTCTCTGGATGTAGCGCCCTGTCGTCGTACCGTAATAAATATTGTATCCCTGAAGCTGCGAGGATTTCAAAGCTTCCCATCCCAGAAATACGGACGTGCCTTCCGTTGTGATCCGGACATTCTGGATCTGTAGCAGCCCGAAAGCCGCACTTGGTACGGAGGAGGCTGCTGCGGATGA
>CAYYFD010000142.1:0-2294 GCA_964471125.1 uncultured Candidatus Peribacteria bacterium | reverse complement strand
CGACATTCCCGGATGGAAGGAGGTGCAGTGGGGAGAGTTTCTCTACGGCACCCACGAGCAGCGATCTGCGCTTCTTTCGACGCTTCCGCAGGGAACGCTCTTTGTCGGCACGCCGTATTTTCTCCGGTATTACGGGGAGTACATTACGGGGTTTCTGGCCGATGCATGCTTTAGACCAAAAGGGGAATGGGTGATGGAGTCGGTGTGCGGGAAATAATGAATGCTATGATGGCGTTTGATGATCGAATTCCTCCCCTCCCGCACCGTTACCATTTCCATTTTTGGTTTTGATCTGCGCTGGTACGGGCTTCTCTACCTTGCAGGCTTTCTTGTCGGGTATGTGCTTCTGCCTCGCTTACAACGCTACAGGGATCTTAACCTCTCGCGTGATGCGTGGAGTGATATTCTCTCTTGGGGGATTCTCGGCGTTCTTCTGGGCGGTCGCCTCGGGTATGTACTGTTTTATGATCCTGCATATTTTCTTCTCCATCCTCTTGAAGTATTTGCAGTCTGGCACGGCGGTATGTCCAGCCACGGAGGATTCATCGGTGTGATCCTTTCTTTGATCTACTCCGCGCGAAAGCACAAGATTTCATTGCTGGCACTCGGCGATATCGTCATCGTTCCCGTGGCCATAGGTCTTGCGCTGGGGCGTGTTGGAAATTTCATCAATCAAGAGTTGTACGGTATTCCAACAACGTTGCCTTGGGGCATTGCGATTCCCGGTATAGAAGGATTGCGGCACCCAACACAACTGTATGCGGTAGGGAAGGATCTTTTCATCGCATTGGTGTGCTTTCTTCATTTGCGATTGCCTACGCGGCCAAGCGGGCAGACAGCGGGAATATTTCTTATTTTCTATGGAGCACTAAGGTTTCTTTTGGAATTTCTGCGTGAGCCGACACATACTGCTTTGATTATCGGTCCGATGATTTTGACGAGAGGACAGATGTACTCGGTGCCGATTGTGGTGGGAGGCATAGTGGTGTTGATGTGGGGCTATAGAAAGAAGAAGATGTGAGGGTTCTATGCAGTACATTGATCTTACCCATGCGTTGTCACCCGATATCCCCAGTTGGGATGGCAGCTGTTGCTTTGCTACACACATAGCAACTGATTACCAAGACTGCAAAGCCTCCAATCTTTTTCGGGTGCAGAAAATAGAAGGAATGGCAGGTGCGGGGACACATATGGATGCTCCAGCGCATTGTTTCCCTGATGTACAAACTATCGATGCCATACCGCTCGTGGATTTGATGACCGACTGCGTCGTTATTCGTGTGGATGATAAGGCTGATGAAAACTATCTCGTGACGCCAGACATTATTGCTGCATTTGAAAAAGAGCACGGAAAAATTCCTGCGAATGCTTTTGTCATTTTCTACACCGGCTGGGACCGATACTGGAAGACTCCCGAGAAGTACCGTAATGACCTGAAGTTTCCTAGCGTGCATGAAGACACAGCCAAGATGCTCCTTGAAAGGAATATTTCAGGAATCGGCATAGACACCCTTTCACCCGATGCCCGAGGCATAGATTTTCCTGTCCACCGAGTGATCCTTGGAGCAGGAAAATATATCGTCGAGAACGTCGCCAATGCAAAGCATCTACCACCGACAGGCGCAAAAATAATGGTACTGCCAATGAAGATAAAGGATGGGACAGAGGCGCCGGTAAGGCTAGTGGCTATGGTGTCGTAGGAATTTTGAGATACGTCCTCCGATGTATCCCGCACACCCCAAGCTTCTTGATCATTTCGTAGTGCTCCTCTGTGCCATAGCCTTTGTGCCCCGCAAAGCCGTACCCCGGAAACATCCTGTCCATCTGCCGCATCATGTGGTCACGCGATACCTTTGCGACGATAGAAGCAGCAGAGATGCAGGGTTCTAAAGCATCCCCGTGGATCACCGAACTATGAGGGTAGTCGAACCAGAACTTGTCGCGGCCATCCACGAGTAGGTACGTAGGCTTTAGGGCGCAGGCAAGCATCGCTACCGCCTGCTGCATTGCGCGTTCTGTGGCTGCGAGGATACCGAACCGGTCGATGTACGAGGCACTGCTGAGGCCTATACCTGCCGTGCAGTGTTTCTGCACCCATGCGAATGCCTCTTCACGCTGCTCTGGCTCCAGTGCCTTGCTGTCACGAATGAACGAGGGGGTTTTGGTGCTCTTTGGAAGAATGCATGCCGCCGCAACGACGGGGCCTGCGAGAGGGCCTCTGCCTGCTTCGTCAATGCCGGCAGTGATGGAGAGCATCATACGTGGTGAATAGTATGGTGTGTCACCCTGAGCTT
>CAYYFD010000141.1:0-2315 GCA_964471125.1 uncultured Candidatus Peribacteria bacterium | reverse complement strand
GCCTCCAAACCCAAAATCTGCTATCATTATGGGAATGCCTCACATATTCCGTATCAACAAATATATGTCCAAAGTCCTCCCACGATCCGCTTCAGCTGCAACAGCGTTCTTCGGTCTCTGCATGGCAAGCATAGCGCATGCTGCATTTTATACGGGCGGAGGAATCACTACAGGCGTCAATGCGGCAACGGCGATCAGTGGTGTTGGGACAGCAACCCCTACACAAACCATCCTCAATGTCACCGCCGTTGCCGTCGGTTATGTAGGCACCCTTGCTCTGGCAGTCATTGTGATCGCAGGTTTCTATCTCATTCTAGGATTCGGCAACGAAACCTCGAAGGAAACAGCAAAAAAAATTATTCTTTATGCGGCTATAGGTATCGTCATCGTCGCCCTTGCCGATGAAATCGTCGCACTCTTCCGGGCCGCACCAACAGGAATCGATGTATCAGGCAGTTTAGAACTACGGCCAAGAATTGTGACAATCATCAACTTCATCTTCAAATACGTTGCCATGATCCTGCTGGTGGTAATCTTTATTGCAGGCCTCATCATGCTCACAAGCGGCGGAGATGAAGCACGACGCGATTCAGCACGAAAAATTATTATCTACGCAATCATCGGAACGGTCATCATCGTGTTTGCTAAAGCATTGGCACAAGCCATCGTCACTATCTTCTCATAGCTATCACTATGCGCCACCTGCGCTCCGCCATCCTCCGGCTCAGCGCACTTGCGATCATCCTCGGATGCATCGCAGGAAGTGAGCTGCATGCAAATGCCCAGCAAGCATCAACCCCCGAGGAGATCGTACTGCCGCTCGGCGCTGTCTTCGAGATTCTTGCCCAAAGCGGAGAAGCAGGAACACAGTACGCATGGAATCTTTCTCTCGAGCGGACGTTTCTACAGGCCGAACGCGGCCGGTCGTTTCGCACGCGCTTTTCGCAGCCGGGACGGTATCTCCTCAGTACGGAAGTTCTGCGCCCAAATGGTGACGGAATCCGTAAAGCATTTCTGATCAATGTCCGTACCGATGCAGCAGCCATTCCTCTACCGCAAACGCTGCTGGAAAGCGACCCGCCCGCATCATCGGACGGGATCATCGTTCTACCCGAGGGGAAAAGTCTGGTGCGCCTCTCAGCATCTGCAGACTACTCCGGCAATATCGCGCTCGATGCCGATACGAATATAGATGAAGATCAGGATGGGGATGCGACCAATGACCCCAGCGAATCAGGAACATTTTTTTCGACAAATGCAGCATCACTCTGGCTCTGGTGTACCGATGCACTGCCGCGCACCATCGGCATCACGACATCCGGAAGTGATGGAGCTCCGGCGATGCAACGCTTCCTGATTACCCGCGAAGGTCCGGTGGCAGAGACGCCTGTAGTACCCGAGACCGAGGGTGAGATCCTCGTCGAGGACCGGGGAAACGGCGTTATGCAGCTGGGATTTGACGAAGCAAAA
This sequence comes from uncultured Candidatus Peribacteria bacterium, assembly GCA_964471125.1. Taxonomy (GTDB): domain Bacteria; phylum Patescibacteriota; class Gracilibacteria; order Peribacterales; family Peribacteraceae; genus 2-12-FULL-55-11. The sequence continues at coordinate 845 of CAYYFD010000141.1, read as the reverse complement.
ATCGGCGTGGGAGTCGTTCCTCTTGCACTTTGGGATTTCGGAGACGGCGAGCAAAGCATGATCAGCAATCCGGTGCACCGCTACGCCGCCTCAGGAAGTTTCGTCGTACGCCTGCAGATCACGGATCTGCGAAACGGAGCAATAACAAAAGATATCTCGCAAACAGTCAGTGTCGTCATTGACCGTACGGAAGGTACACCCCTCCCGCAGGCTCCGCCCGAAGAGCAACCGGAACCGGCAGACAAAGATGAGACATCGTCCGAATCTATCATGCCGCTCATCGCACGAATTGCCGGAGTCCTAATTGCCGCTATTGCACTCGGAGCAATCGTGGTTGCACTTGTCGCCTTCCTCCGGAAAAAGCGGAAAACACTGCAGGAGCATCTGGAGGATGCAGACAAGAAAATGGCGATCGGCAAAGAAACAACAAAGGACAATATGATCGAAGGAACCGTCGCACCAATGGTGATCGAAGAGGCACCTGAGAGCGAACCGGCGGAGAGCGCAGAACCTGCGGAGGCACCTGAAGTGATCCTCGGGCCCGCTCCGTCATGGCTCAATCCCGCTCCGGCCAGACCCACGGAAACTACACCTGCGGAAGCACCGGCACCGGCAACACCCGTAGCCACTGCCCTGCCAACGGGACCTTCTGTCGAAACAGCTAGTACTGATCTTCAGGAGAATAAAGAGGTGAATCCTGTACCTCCTGTTCCAACGCCTGCAGCAAATCCCCTTCCTGCCCCGCTAGCGCCGCTCGCTGCAACTCCTGCTACGCCAGCAGAACTCCCAGCCGCTCCCCCGACTCCTCCACCACCTCCTCCCCCGACTCCTGTAACTGCACCAGT
>CAYYFD010000140.1:0-2349 GCA_964471125.1 uncultured Candidatus Peribacteria bacterium | reverse complement strand
TATCTGAGAAATATGCGGCCAATCGGTTGGAAAACGCGGACGAGGATGGACGAGACATATCGCAGCGAAGACCAATAAGTCCGGGAATGCCGCGAAATGACTTCTCACTCCAGTGAGATGAGATATAATTTTCTTACATGGCGATCGTAGCTCAGTTGGTTAGAGCATCTGGTTGTGGTCCAGAGGGTCGCGGGTTCGAATCCCGTCGATCGCCCCAGAATATTCATGCAAAATTTATATCGAGTTCAACCACTCCACCGGAGCGTAGTTATCTGTGAGGAGTGTGTGCTTGCTCAGGTCGGACACCGATACATCGACTGACCGGTTGCAGAGTGTGGAGAGGATAGGATCCGTGCTTTTTTTCAGGGCAGCAGAACACGGGTCGACGCACGCGCCGGATTTCCTGCAGGCGACAAACATCACATTCTGCATTTCCGTACTCCTCGCGTCATTCATTGCATAAAACTGAGCTTGAGGGAAAACATCGAGAAAAGTGCGCATAGCCGAGGGCAGATACGTTTGCCTCGTGGCGTCCACCGAACCGATGAAGTTTCCGACAAAGATACCATTTTCTGTGAGATGTTCTTTTGCAAGTGCAAAAAATTCCCGTGTCGTCAGATGTACGGGAATGGCATAGGTTGCCTGGTAGGCATCGGCAACGATCAGATCATACATTCCCGATGAGCGCAGAAACACTCGACCGTCCGCGATGATCGAACGCACGCGCTCACTTGGTGCATGCCCAAAGTATTCCGTCGCAATCTTCTCGAGATCCGGCTCAATATCGACGACGTCGACGATTGCATCCGGTGATGATCGCGCAATAGCATCGGGGATTACAAATGCTCCTGCGCCGATGACGAGTGAAGTCCGCGGAGGGTCTCGCCCTATCCATGCGATTTGAGGGGCACGCGTGTAGTCGAAGGCGTAGTCCTTGCTCCTGAGTTCAATGCCCGATGAAGCGTTGCGATCCTGCCAGAGAACGCGGAGATTTTTTCCGTCGATCTCTATATCCTGCACAGCTATGCGCTGGTAGACGCCTTCTGTTGCAAAAATTGCGAGGGAATATTCCGGAATAGAAATGGCAGATACTGCAAAAATTGCGAAGGGAAGTATCATCAACAATGCTTTACGGGACTTTGTGCTGACACAGATAAGAATGCACCCCAGCAGAAGAAGGGATCCTCCTATACAGCCGATCAGCAAGCGCACTCCGAAGAGAGGGATAAGCACGAAGCCTGCAGCAATACTTCCACCGATACTTCCCAGCGTCGACCAGAAGAAGATATTCCCTGCCGCTCTTCCTGCAGCGATTCCGGGGGTAAGAACGTCCTCGAGCGCAACGACGTACGGCGAAAGCGTGCCAAGGATCGCGCAGGGAATAAGGAAGAGGGCGATTGTTGCAATAAGCGCGCCAGCTGCGACAGAGAGCTGTATCTCCAGTGTAGGAAGAACGTATAGAGAGAGCGGCCAAATACAGATGGTAGCGAGGCCGCTTGCGATCAGGATCACCCCGAGGGTATGCCAAGATGCTCTGCGCTCGCCGAGGATTCCTCCCACATAGTAACCAATGCTGAGCGCACCGAGCGTAATGCCAAGAACACTGCTTAAGGTTGTGAGAGAACTTCCGAAGTGCGGCGCGAGAATGCGTGTTGCGAGAATTTCTACAACAAGAACACAGGCTCCCGTATAGACCACAAGCGCTCGCAGCGACCATCGGGAAATATGAAACATGGACATATGCACTGTATAGCGTACATCTATGAGATTCCCAAATCTCCACTTGTTGCAGTGTTACTCTTTCGTTGCTGGGTCTGGTGTTAGAGGAGCATCCACAGCGGGTGGCAATATTTGATTTTGTGTACTCTGCACGGAGATATTTTCCGCGCGAACGATCGCGACGGGCAGATCTTTCTGTTCCTCCCTTCGCCGGAGATTTGCGCGATAGCGCTGGCGCTTCAGTCTGCGCCGTTCACGCTCCTTATCATTGATCGCCGCTGGAGCAATGGTTGCAGGAGCTGGAGGCTTTGCTTGTGGTGCCTCCGGTTTTGCCTCCTCATTTTGTACTGCAGGTTGTACTGGAGTGGTAGGTGTAGGAATAGGAGTAGGTGCAGGTATGTGTACAGGTACAGGTACAGGTGGAGGTGTAGCTATAGGTGCAGGTGGAGAGGATGGCGTGACGACTGGAGCAGGAGGAACGGGTGCCGGCTGCAGCCATGCGGGAAGGTCGCCGTTATCACTGTCTCCCGCATCGCTATCGGTATTCTCTTGGGCAGGAGTTGCCGGCGATTCTATGGCAGTCGCAATAGGTGGCGGAACGACAGCTTCCACTGGTGCAGTTACAGGAGT
>CAYYFD010000139.1:0-2413 GCA_964471125.1 uncultured Candidatus Peribacteria bacterium | reverse complement strand
CCGGAAGATTTCCGCGCTGACCGATGATTTCGCCGTAGAGATCGACGTCCGCGGACTCCGTACGTACGGTGATCTCCTCACCGGGATCGATATTCACGGGATCAAGCAGATGAAACACCATACCGGCGTTGTTGATGACGCGCGTCTTCGCCCGCAGGGAGTACTGCTCGTCCGCATGATTGACAACCGTCATCTCGCCATGAGCGCTCTGCCCCACAAAATCCTTGCTGATCTGATCAAACGTCAGGCTCCGATGCACTTCAACACGGATCGGCATCAGCTCCATAGTCCGTACACGCGGCGGCACATCGACGGCACTTCCGGACTGCACCAGCCACACATTCGCCGTCTGGCTGACACTGTCTTCACGCGGCCAGATAGTGATGGTTGCTGAAGGCAGCAACCAGAACAGGACAAAGAGAAAGAGTGCGGAACTAAAGATGCCGAGCGCCCAGATACGAAGCTTCGGAACGGTAAGCAGACCCATGGTCTGCAGTCTCGAGCGGATATGCTGCTGCCAGACATGCGGGGAGTACGCACGAAGTGCCTCTGGTAGCATCGGATTTTCCCTGAGCAATAGACGCAGATCCATCACGCGATCGACCACACGCAATCCGCGCGAGCGAAGCATACGGACGAGTGAACGTTCGCGCACAGCAAACCGTGCACGGGAACCGAGAGATGCACACGAGTCAAGAAACGGAAGACGCTGCTCGGGATGTGCATCAAGCTCCGCTGCGAACCCCGTAACAATCAGTAAAAGTTCCGATGATACAGCTTCAGCTCTGCGCATGTAGGCAGACCAAGACTCCCCTTCCTGTGGTATCAGTACGACCAGGTCGGACATCGCTCTCAGCATACCTGAGCCACTGAAGCGATACTATTATCCAAGATTTACAAATATTTGCTGACTTCAAGAGCCCTAGCAGTTTCACCGCGATGCAAAAAATTATTGCAGCACTCTTCAAGATCAGCACGATCCATTTCTTGATTCGCAGCTTTGTACGCACTGATGGCCAACTCAAACTTGCCGTTACGCAGACAGCGCTTCCCAAGATTGAGAAGCTCCTTGGTAGCCCCTGCAATAGTATAATCTTTGATTGCCTGCTCGTAATTTCCGCTGCAATCGCATGACCACGCATGCGCGATAAGTGCTCGTATCTGCTCGGGATCCGTCGTTACGAAACCAGCGGGGATAAGGACGGAAGCCGCATCGGACCAGCACTCGCGCTTGAGCCAATGAAGTCCCAACTCAACCATCGTTAATTTGGCAGTCTTCAAATTTTCTTGCAAATCAACAACTCCTGTTTGGCCAACATCAAGTTCAGTTTTCATACTACAAAAATATACCAGATTAAATTATGTGTCAATCATCCGCCGAAGCGCCTTGAGTGCGGGCAACTCCCCTCCTCCGATGAACTCCAGCATTGCGCCGCCTCCAGTACTGACGTACGTGTACGCATCGAGCGGCATCCCGTAGCGGATATGAAAATCGATGGTATCCCCTCCTCCGAGAATTGTCGTCGCCCCGCGCTGGCAAGCAGCAGCAACCGCTTGTGCAATATGTCGTGTCGCATGAGAAAACTGCGGGATTTCATAGAGTCCAAGTGGGCCATTCCAGATAATGGTTTTTGCTTGAGCGATGATCGCGCTGAAGCGCTCGATGCTTACTTTCCCAGTATCGTAAATCGCCATATCACCCTCAATATCCTCCACAGGAAGATCAAGTTTTGTTGCGGCTTCCGTCGCTTCACTTGCAACGATGACATCACGAGGCACATGAATCTTTGCTTTTCCGGCAAGCTCACCTTGAAGCATGAGTTCCTGACACTTCTCTATCCACTCCTCTTCGTATTTGCTGGAGCCAACATCAAATCCGCGCGCTGCAATAAACGTGTTCGCTATGCAGCCACCGACGAGCACATCGTCACCTTTACCCAAAAAATGCTCAATGACGGGAATCTTCGTCTCCATTTTTGCCCCGCTGATAATGAGGACAACCGGGTGCTCCGGAGTTTGTGTTGCTTTGGTAAGGTGCGTGATCTCCTCTTCCAGCTGCAATCCCATGTACGAGGGAAGCAATGCCGGAACACCGACCATACTCGCATGCGTGCGATGGCAATTCGTAAACGCATCATTCACGTATACATCGGCCAGTGAGGAAAGTGCCTTTGCGAATTCTGGATCATTCTTCTTCTCTCGTGGATCGAAGCGAAGATTTTCAAGAAGAAGTACTTCTCCGGGCTTCAGAGCCGCTGCGGCTTTCTTTGCACTCTCACCCGTGCAGGAATCGGCAAAGACAACTGTTCTCCCTAGGAGCTTTTCGAGAACGGGGACGAGAGGCTTCTGGCTGAAAACAGGATCCGGTACATCCTTCGGTCGACCCTGATGCGCCAGAAGGATCAGTGAAGCA
>CAYYFD010000138.1:0-2507 GCA_964471125.1 uncultured Candidatus Peribacteria bacterium | reverse complement strand
CCCACGCTGCGGTCCGGCAGTGCTCCAAGAATCCACGGAGCCGCAGCATTATCCAGAGCGATCACGGGAGGTTCTCCTGCGGGGATTGTGGCAGCTATCGCCTGTACTGTGGCATAGGACTGCATGTCGATAGCAGGCCCACGATCCCAGGCAATGCGCTGTGTAATCCCCGCTTGCACGAGAATGAGAAGGGCAATAGCTATGCGCAATTGCGGTGCACGGAAGCGATCCCATACATCACGTAATCCGATTGCGGCAAATGGCAATAAAAAGAAATCGCACTGCAGAAAAAAGCGGCGGTAGAAGACCAGACGCAAGACAATGAAAGGCAGTGTCCAGAGGACCGCCAGCTGCCACAGACTCCCCTTCTCTTTACGGAGAGAAAGAATAAATCCCCACGCACCGAGTGCAAGAAGAATAGCCGTCGTCCGGAGGTAGAAGACCGGATCCGGAAACGATCCTCCCGGTGCAAGATCACCGCGAAGGTTATAGATACTCGTAAAAGGATCACGGACTGCAGCCGTCCAGTGTGGGAGATAGAAAAGAAGGCTCAGAAGTGCGATAGCAGCCAGAAGGCCTCCTGTCATCCATATGCGCTTATCGTGCATCCTTCCCCGTAAGGATAGCGCCCACCACGTTGCGACGGTCAAACCAAGGAGCAGTCCCGTCTGGTGATGAATAATGAGAGCGAGAAATGCAAACAAAAGAGCCATCAGAGATTTTCTTTCCAGTGCTCCGAATGTAAAGACCGTAAAAAGCAGTGCGGCATACGTCTTCCAGTACATACCCACAAATCCGTCATAGTATGCCTGCGAGAGAAATGCTGTGAGCATAAGAAGCACGCCAACCATTGCACCTTCACGCTTGCGAAATTCCAGAGCGAGAGCAGCGATGATGACGATGGGAGTCAGATTCCAGATCCATCCGAGAAACCACTCCACCGGAAATCCTATGCGGAGAAATGGAGCAACGATGAGAAAAAGCCCCGGAGGGTGCTCCCCTGCCCAGCGTGGAAGGTCCGGAAACAGCGGAAAGCTCTGTGCATATTTCAGAAAAAGAAACCTATAGATGCCGGGGTCATAGCCAAGAGGAATAGGAAAACGGAAGAACGGGAGAAAGAACTTCACTGTGAGGAGACCCAGAAGTACCCCTGCCGCAATATGCAGCGATCGGGAACGAAGGGCTTTTGAAACCTTGGCTGCCATCCCCAATATCATAATGAGCTATGGCCTACTGTACCAATGTCGCTTTCACCACAAACCGCTCCCGTGTTGTTCCTACAGGGTAACAGGTAATGATCGTCAGCGAATCTGCGCCGGTAGAAGTCAGATCGAGAATACTAGTATCCGATGAAGGCACGATAAACATTTCCGTCACTGCATACCTGAACTGCTCCTCACCGTCGGTGATCACAATATGCTGACCGACACCGATCTCCGGAAGGCGTGCAAAGACATGGCCATATGGACTCTCCGAAGCACGGTCACTCGGAGGACTGCTGTGCCCCGCAATCACGAGCGGTCCGACTCCAGGGCGACTGGAATGCGGATAGGCAACCGTTCCATAGAGCAGCCCCGCCTGCATCTGATCCTCGAGAAGACCCCACTCCTGCGTATCCCAGAACCGCCGTGAAGGAAGATACACCGGAGCACGAACACCAAGATCAGGAATGCCAACAGTGTAGGCACGACGGAGTTCCCATTGCCTACGCTCGTCCGTGATTTGCCCGCCATCTCCGCCACTGTCCCCCGTATCTGCATCCTGGAGGGCTACACTGTCGGAGACCTGCAAAGATGCTGCCTTATGAACCGATTCATTAGAGGAAATACTCTCATAATCTTCTAGAGAACCGGACCAGATACGCTCCTGCTGAGCAAGAATAGATGCATCAAGACGTTGAAAAGCAACATGCAGAATAAGTCCGGTGGACAGAGCCGAAGAAGCTGCAGCACAGAGGAAGGCAACGATAGATCGTGTCTGTTTTGTCATTTATATTATTATAATGTAAAATTGATATTTTGTCTATGTTATTATATTATGATATATGCACCCAGACAGCTATTTTCCTACGCGATGACATCTCCCATTGCCTACCGTATTTTGCGCACCTACACCTATACTCCACCCATGCGCATTCTCGGGATCGAAACCTCGTGCGATGAAACAGCGGCCGCCATTGTGGATGACGGAACGCTCGTGCGCTCGTGCGTGATCAGCTCCCAGCGCCAGAAGTTTTCCGATCGCGGCGGCGTAATTCCGGAGGATGCGGCTCGGGAACAGGTTCTTTGCATGCTGCCGGTTTTTCATGAATGCCTGAGGGAATCCGGTGATACGCCGGAAAGCATTGATGCCATCGCCGTTACGAAAGGCCCCGGACTCCTCGGGTCTCTTCTCGTCGGAACGACAACGGCACGAACGCTTGCCATGCTCTGGAAAAAACCTTTGATTGGTGTGCACCACACGCTCGGTCACTTAAGTTCGGTGTGGCTATCTGACAATGCGCAACC
>CAYYFD010000137.1:0-2560 GCA_964471125.1 uncultured Candidatus Peribacteria bacterium | reverse complement strand
GCGGAAAATGCTTCTTCGATTTGGGTTAGGTCAGGGTCGAGGCCCACGCAGACGGGGGATGTGCGGGTGATGCGATCGGTGAGGGAGTCGGCGAAGTGCATGATTTCATGCACATACTAATACAATGTTCCGCTGTTTACTCGCTATTTCCACTTCGGTATTGGAGTGCTTCGGCGATGTGTGCAATCTCTATTGCTTCACTCCCGCCAAGATCCGCAATCGTCCGAGCAACCTTGATCGTCCGGTGGTAGGCCCGTGCCGAAAGTCTGAGTTTATCGGCGGCTGTACAGAGTAAGGCGGCGCACGGTCCGCTGAGCTGGCACAGTCGGTCAATCTGTCGCACATCCATTGCAGCGTTGGTCATAGGGCTCTCTGTTTCGAAGCGCTGCAACTGCATGGCACGTGCCGCGATGACGCGTTTACGAATCGCCCCACTTGTTTCAGAATTCGCCGGTCTGGCACCCTGAAGGTCAGCTATACGTACAGAGTCCACGGGAATGGTCAGATCAATCCGGTCGAGTAATGGGGCGGATATATGTTTTCCGCGGCGCTGATTTGAGTGTTCGGTGTCGGGTGGGTTCATCGCTGCAACCAAAGTGAAGTCCGCGGGGAAAGTGATACTTCCCTGCGCACGTGTAATCGTGATCGTGCGGTCTTCCAGTGGTTGCCGTAAAACATCGAGAACTGCCGGAGGAAATTCCGCGATTTCATCAAGGAAGAGGACGCCCCTGTGTGCGAGGCTGATCTCCCCTGGTCCGGGCATCTGTCCTCCGCCGACAATCGACACAGCACTTGCAGTATGGTGCACGACGCGGAATGGACGTTGTGCGATGAGTGGTGAATCTTCCGGAAGCATATTGGCTACCGAATAGATGCGCGTGACTTCAATCGCCTCCTCCGTCGACATCGGAGGCATGATTCCACGCAGGGCTCTCGCAAGAAGGGTTTTGCCCGCCCCCGGAGCGCCATTCATCAGTACGTTGTGACCGCCTGCTGCCGCAATTTCCAATGCGCGCTTTGCAGCATACTGTCCGCGGATATCTGCAAAGTCTGTGGATGCTATTTGTATCGTATCTTTCAAAGATGCTGCAGTAATGAACGGCGGGGACTGCTCTCCACTGAAGATGCCAACAATATCCCGCAGATGTCCTACGCCGATGATTTCTATACCAGAAATAAGTGCAGCTTCAGGACCATCGGCAAGCGGTACGACAAGCGTGCGTATGCCCAGATCCCTGCACGCAACCGCTGCGGGGAGAACGCCGGCGACATGGCGTACGGATCCGTCGAGTGCAAGTTCGCCCATGAAAGCTACCGAGCTTAGTCTTTCCGGATCTATCGTTAGGGATCCGCTGATCAGTAGAAGCCCTGCAGCAATTGGCAGATCGTAGCGGGGGCCGGCTTTGCGGAGACTAGCTGGTGCTAGATTTACGGTAATGCGCCGGCCTGTCGGAAAGCGGTAGCCGCTACTACGTAGTGCCAGGCGTACACGCTGCTCGCTTTCCTTCACTGCTGTATCTCCAAGTCCGACGATGATCATCTTGCCGTCTCCGGGAGGCGCACCGATCTCCACATTGATCCTGCGTGCCGAGATGCCGACGGTGGCGAATGAAGTAAGTTGTGCAAGCATAGTTCTCTGTTCTATGCCGATGCTTCCGGCTTGGCGACTGTACGTTCGTACACTTGCGGAATTTGAAAAGTAGTTTAGGTGTACGTTTGTACACTTTCATTTTCTACGACTGCCTTCATTGTTCCTGCCACGATGGCCGATCACCACATCGTCGGGAGAGAGGGAGAGGATGTTGCGATGCGATACCTGCTCATGAGCGGTTACAGTCTGCTTGGGCGTAATGTGCGCATCGGTCATGACGAAATCGATCTGATTGTTTTTGATCCTATGGATACGGTCATTGTTTTTGTGGAAGTAAAAGCGCGGAGCAAGGATGATCCAGATTTTTCACCTCTTCTCAACTTTACTGAGGACAAAAAAGCATGCGTACGCAGAGCTGCAGAGCGATGGATTGCTGCTCAGGAACATGAGTGGGGATGGAGGATCGATCTGGTCTTGGTTGCGGACGGTAAAGTTGCTGATCATATAAAGGATGTGGGGAATTAGCCCCATATCACCGTCGCTCTCTCTCCTTCGATAATTCTTTTGGCAGGCCAACGACGATCGTCCTCCTTGCTCTTCAGCATGGATTCCCACACCTTTTTTTTCTTTTCTCCCCGCAGAAGAAACACCTGCTGGTCACTTGCGGCAAGCAGGTTGAGACTCACCGAAATCCGGTCGTGAATGGCAAACACATCCGTTGTCGTATGGATGATCAGTGCCTGATCACCAAGAGCAAGCTCAGAAACTGGCGGAAAGAGCGAGGCGATGTGTCCATCTTCGCCCATGCCGAGGATCACGAGATCAGGCAAATGATTAGCGATGATCACCTGTAGATTCCGTGCGTACTCTTCGGTGCACTGTGAAAGGGTAAGGGCGGTATTGGGGAAGCAGATATGTTCTTTGGATACTGTCACATGATCAAGCCATGCTTCCCTGATCATGCGTTGA
>CAYYFD010000136.1:0-2573 GCA_964471125.1 uncultured Candidatus Peribacteria bacterium | reverse complement strand
GACTGAGAGACAAAAAATCGTCACCAAGCGCCTTCCCAGTAGGAAGGTATTTTTTTAGTATTTCTCCTTATAACAATGTCACAATTCTTACTACCAAACTCCTGGGACACTGTCATGCCGCCGGGCACGACCATCGCTGCGCTCGAGCAAGGATCGTTCTCCGATGAAGCTGCGAGGCGCATTGCAAAGTACATAGCAGATGCACGGATCGAAAATGTCCGCGCGATCGGTGACGTATGGAAAGCGATTGCCGCCGGATCCGCAGGAATCATCCCGTTTGAAAATGCGAATGCAGGAGTTGTCTGGCCGCACCTTCATGAACTCAGTACAGGCCAGTACAGAATTGTCGGTGAGATCCACCATCCTGTGAATATGTGCGCAGGCACACACCCTGATGTTGCACTGGAACGTACAAGTATGGTTTGTTCCCATCCCAAGGCTATCGAGCAATCTTCGAAATGGATCGATATGCATCAGCTTGTGCAAAACCCAAACTTCTCAAGTACCGTCGATGCCGCGAAATATGTAGCCGCGCATCCGGAGCTCCTTGCGGTTGCTCTCGGTACCCGCAGTGCTATAGAGGACAATGGATTACGTTTATGTGCAGAGGACTTGGCAGACTCTCCGAAAAAGCAAAACATCACTCGCATGTTTGTGGTGCGCGATAACGGACATTCGGAAATTCCCGATGGCATGTTTGAGCATCATGCGGCCATCATCAGGCCGGAGGAATACGTCGGATCGATGGCGGATGTCCTGAATATCATTAAGGAGGCAGCTGATCTGTCGTCCATCCACAGTCGCAATATCGTCGTTGACCAGGGGCAGGATGAATCGCCGTCCAGTGACAGTAATTCCATTGTAAGGATGCAGTATGAATTCTTCCTGCAAATGCGCAGGCTCGATGATGTGGATGATCCTGCAAAGCACTTCAATAACATGGTTTTGGCCCTCAATGGTCTAGTGGGTCGGGATCGTATCCGCTGGCTCGGAAGCTGGGGGCGGCAGTTTGCTCCTAAGGAGAACATGCCGAGTAGTCTTGCGTCTGAAACCCCAACCGTCAGTCTTTCCCCTCGTATGAAGGGGACTGCCTGAAAGGGTGCATTCTAGAACTTGCATTTCCTCATTTTCCTGATACAGTAGCCTCAATGGTTCTTCAGATACTTCAGCCGGTTCCCTTCACCCCGCCGAGAGCGGGAAGGTGCCTGGCTGCCTGAAGATCCAAGTGATCGATACGGCAGAGGTCCTTCCCCAGTAGAAGGATTCCTTTTTTGTATCTCTCTTCTCCCCCTGATCATGAGCACACTCCATCGCATTCCTACACGTGCAATCATCAAAGTCGGCACAGATGTTATTACCACTCCTGAAGGGGAGCTCGATATGCACGTCATGCGCGAGCTTTCGCGGCAAATTGCCGAAGTCCGTGTACAAGTAGGCAGAATCGCTCTCGTAACGTCCGGTGCCGTAGCCGCAGGTCGTGCAGTACTGAAGACCAAAAAACATGCGCATGAAACCGTTGCCCAGAAGCAAAAATTTGCCATGGTCGGACAGGTACCACTCCTTCTGCGATGGTCTGAATTGTTGCAGGAGCAAGGACTGATTGCCGGACAGATTCTCCTCACGGGAAAAAACTTTGACAGCAGATCCGAATGCCAGCATCTCCAGGATGGTCTCGAAGCGGTATTTACAGATTCTGCGCTGATTGTTCCTGTCGTGAATGAGAATGATCCGATTGCGACAGAGGAACTCAAGGTTTCCGATAACGACGAAATTGCCGCGCATCTGGCAAAGATTATGGGTGCGCAAAATGTTTTGCTCCTCAGTAAGATTTCCGGAATTCAAAGAGAGCTCGGTAATATGTCCTCGGTCATTTCAGAGGTTGCTGCAGGGTCGCATGAGTGTGAGCAATATATTGTGGAAGACGCAACTTCAGAAAACGGCACAGGCGGTGCAGCGAGCAAGGTACGCGTTGGTCAGGAGCTTTCCTGCGCTGGCATACAGACAACGGTTGCCCATGGTCGTGAGTACAATGTCATCCAAAATGTTCTTCTCTATGGTAAGCGCATCGGAACAACCTTTCTGCCACGGGAAAAGTAATCTGTAAGAGTGTAGATTCCCGTACGTCTTCACTTCTGAAACGGGTACAATCCCACTATGTTCGCACGCACAATTTCCTCCATTGGCATTCTTGTCATCGCATTTGGCAGCATCGTGCCTTCTGCATCTGCGTGGAGACTGTCTCGCACGGGGTACTACACCAATGCCAGCAAGCCCCGTCCGGTCGTTTCTCAGCGTGGCCGCGCCCGTCCCTCGCTACGTAAGGTGGTGTCTTCCATGCGTTCGTCCATATCTTCCTCGACATCTTCGGTTTCCTCGGTTTCTGGCACACGTGATCCCGACTCCGATGCCGTCTTGCGTGGTCGTATCGTCATGCTTGGGACGGTGTCCCCTGTGCTCGGTGCGCTGAATGTGTTCAGCAGCGCAGAGCCACTTATCGTCACACGATTCACTGTTGTTTTGGGTTCCGGTTACGTCCGTCGATCATCTGCAGCTCTTTGATCACGATGGACGGT
>CAYYFD010000135.1:0-2646 GCA_964471125.1 uncultured Candidatus Peribacteria bacterium | reverse complement strand
GCCGACGGCATCGACATCAACATGGGTTGCCCAGCGGCAAAAGTCGTGAGCTCGTGCCATGGTTCTGCACTTATCCGTAATCCCGATCTGGCCGCAGAGCTCGTGCATGCAACAAAAAAATCGGTGAAGATCCCCGTGAGCGTGAAGACACGGCTTGGGTGGGAGAGGATCGACACGCTGATTCCGTTTTGTCAGAGAATCCTCGAAGCGGGAGCGGAGGCGCTTGCGATCCATGGTCGGCGCTATTGCGACAAATTCTCGGGTGCCGCCAACTGGGAGCCGATCTACGAACTCAAAAAAGCATTCCCACATATTCCGATTATTGGAAACGGTGATATTGCATGCGCAGCAGATGCTGTAGCAAAAATCGGTAACCTCGATGGCGTGATGGTAGGGCGGGGGACCTTTGGAAATCCGTGGGTGATGGCGGAGATTGTGGAAGCGTTACGGGGTCGGACGGAGACGCAACAGCGTTGCGTCTCTACGGCAGACGTTGTGATGCAATCCGGCATTTCTTCGATTTCCTTCGCCGAAAAAATTCCCTTCATTCTCGAGCACTGCGAACTTGCGGTCCGGCTGAAAGGGGAAGTGCGCGGGATGCTCGAAATGCGCCGTCATCTCGCAAGCTACGTGCGCGGACAACCAGGTGCCGCGGAGATGCGGGCGAGACTTGTACGCGCGGAGAAGATCGAGGATGTGAAGGCGGTATTGTGTATATAGAGCTTCACTAGCTGCATTAGCTGCAGAAGAAAATCTTTTTCAGCTGATTCCTATTTATTCAGGAGATCAAGTACGGAGTGTTCCATTGTTTTATCGCCAATGAGCAAGCGAGCTCGCCCGCGCCGCTTAAAAGCTACGGTATCTTGGGTGCGGCTTTTGACCGTCGTTGCAAACGCTAGCTGTGTCCGGTGTACGAGAAAAAGATAGTAGATGCCTTTGGAAACCTTGGGATCTCCAATAGAGAGGGCGAAGAGCTCCTCGGAAGCAGGCGGCACAGATAGCTCCGCTTTTTTCGCAAGTACTTCACTGGCCGTTGCCTGAGGACTTCCACTAATGAGAATAGACCCACCGGAAACTATCCGATGACCGGGTGATCCATGGGTTGCTTGTTGCCGTTGTGTAACCAAAATAGCATCCATGTCTTTTTTCACGGCAAATACAGCACGCTGTACGATCACACCGCCTTGCGTGCTGAATTCCTGTTTCGCTCTTATGCCTTCATCTCCCTCCGGAAATTCCCGCTCTTCAAGACTAAGGTCTCCGAGAATCTTTTGTAGATCGTTCTGTTGTCCACTGTCAATACGGACAGCATGTCCGGCAAATCCCTGGAGCAAGATCTGCGCAACACCGGTCGGCTGAATCACCGATTTTCTCTCAGTAGGGAGGTCTGGAGTCATAAAGGTATTTAATTATATTTAATATTTATGTCAATATTTTCCCTGTCATAACAACAAAAAAGCCGTCCACCAGTGGTGGACGGCTGAGATTCAAGCATTAAATGTCCAACCGAATTCCAGGGCCCATGCTCGGAGAGATAGATACAGATCCGATATACACCCCCTTGATGCCGGTGGGTTTGGCATCCTTCACCGCCTGCAGTACCGCCTCAAGGTTCGCCTGAAGTTTCTCGGGACCGAAGGAGAGCTTGCCGAAAATCGTGTGGATGATGCCCTGCTTGTCCATTTTGCATTCGATGCGGCCTTTGCTCAGTTCCTGAATCGTCTTGGCAACTGTTGTTGTGACCGTGCCGGACTTCGGGTTGGGCATCAGTCCCTTTTGACCTAGGGTCTTTGCGACTTTTCCGAGGTTCTTCATCATTGCGGGGACGGCGATGGCGATATCGAAGTTGATCTCGCCGGCTTCCACTGCCTTGATGAGGTCGTCGTTACCGGCAACAACTGCTCCAGCCTTCTTTGCTTCTTCGATGAGATCATCGGGAACGAATGCTGCGATGCGCACCGTGCGCCCCGTTCCATGCGGAAGAGCAACAGTCGTGCGCACAAGCTGGTCGGCTTGCGTGGTATCGGCATTGATGCGGATGTGGACCTCGGCTGTGGGGTCGAACTTGGTCGTCTGGAGTTTGCAAACAAGTGCAACGGCATCACTAAGGGTATAACGCCTTTTTTCAACGAGCTTGCTGACTTCCTTGTATTTCTTGCCCCTTGGGCGAGGCTGTTTAACGTTGGACATAATATGATGGGGAACGTGGTACGAACGCTCTTCGACAAGCTCAGAGCTCCCACGATAAAGTGGAGAGATTGTGCTGGGAGGCTTGGAAATGTGCAACAGAAAACATAGAAAAGTGTTGAAAGTACCGAAGAAACAAGTGTCCAAAAAAATGATCAACATTCGATAATCAATTTCAGGTTCTTCGAACATTGTGCATTGAAATTTTCTTTGTTACTTGTTTCTTCGGTACTTAACAGAGGAAAATCATCGTTTCCTTTTTGCAGCAGTTATTCTCGCGGGTGTTCGTGCTTTCGTGGGTCTTGCGGAAGGCGCTTTCAACATACTTCCCACGGATGCAGTCGATCCCCATGTCGCTGTTGCCGCGCGCGTGCACCATGCAATGAGTCCGCCGTAGATACCCATGAGCACCGGCATCACCCACAATCCCGCCATATCCATGATTCCCATCGTCACGCC
>CAYYFD010000134.1:0-2658 GCA_964471125.1 uncultured Candidatus Peribacteria bacterium | reverse complement strand
GGCGATCCCCGAGGTGCGCACGGCAGCCGCGAGGGCACGCGTCCAGCAGAGGTATGGGGCTGGGCGATGAACCCTTCTTCCCCTAAAAACCGCATTTCATTGCGGATTGTAGCGCCGGAAACGGCAAAGTTGCCCCCAGCAAGAATGTGCTTACTGCCCACTGGCTCAGCGCTCAGAACGAATTCCTCAATGATGGCCGTAAGCAGCTGTGCCTGACGTTCGTTCATCACTATTGATTATAGCAGTCAAGTGAGGGGAGTGCCAGCGGCGAAAGCCTACGAAAGAAGGGCGCAGAAACCTGCGCCCTGTCCGGTTATTCTTTCTTGAGCATGTAGTACAAGGCACATCCAAACACGAAGTACACCGCAGCGCATACACACCAAACACGTATGTTGTGCCTGCGGTAAGCAACATGATCATTGCGGGACTTTGCTGACGCCCTGAGCAACGACTCACGAATCTGCAAAACGAGTAGCGCGAAGGAGATCAGCACGAAAGGGAGCGTGGACATGGAAACCTCCTTTCTGTTCGAGAAATGTGAAAAACCGGATGGTCACAATACCCACAAAACAACTCTTATGCAGGCATTTTCGCCATGACTTCATCCGTGATTTGTACCGATCGATGTGCGAGATCACGAAGATAATGCACAAGTTCATCTACACCGAAAACATGTTCCGGATCTTTGGGACAAACGCTGAACCCCATCAAACCATGCTCCGCTTCATATGCAGCGAGTTCACCAAGTGGTTTGGAAATATCTCTGACCATGTACGCAGCATAAACTGCAGCAAAGACATGTCAATATTCTCGTACATAAAAGAGAAGGCCCCAGATCACTGGGGCCAATCCGGATTTTGCATCGACGCTCTCCTTTCAGAGCAAGAAATAGGCAAGAACACTGGTAAGAATTATACCTCCCACGAGGATAATCCACTGGGTCCTACTTCGCAGATGCTGTCCGACTGATATTCCAAAAAACATAGTCAGGAGTATCGCAACGCAAACAATGAGTCTATTCCAGAACATATTCGTTCCTCCAAACAAGAGTGATGATGTGAAAAACCGGAAGGTCACGGTACACCGAAAAGACCGTATTCAATACCAAATCGGGGTGTATTATTTCTTCTCCCCCGTCTTCTCCAAGCGCTTCCTGAAGCGCTCCACACGGCCTCCACGGGCATCTACCTGCTTCTTTCCGGTATAGATCGGGTGGCACATCCTGCAGGTTTCCACGCTCATCGAAGGCACCGTGCTCGGGATCAGATAGACCGCTGCGCACATGGAACATGTCGTCGTAGCGTCTTTATGAACCTGTGGGTGGATGCCTTTTTGCATAGGATAGGGAGATTGTAATGGTTCAAAAAAAGAGAGGAAGGAAGAAAACGGGAAATCGAGCGCACCCACCTGTCCTGAGCGTGGTCGAAGGGTTCTTGGGTGCGCGGTCATATAATAGGAAACGCGCGGCCAGGAATGGCCACGCTGGCACATTGATCGAACCCTGCAATCTCCGCAAACCTTTCCCTAATAGCTATTTAGCAGCAGCCTTGCGTTGCCGCTTCGCCGTCCTCTCCACCTTTGCCTGCTCCTCTTCTAGAGCCTGCACCTCCCCTTCGCGTGTTTCTTCGGCAGCTTCCATAACAGCCTGCTCGCTTTCTGGGTCATGCATGATCACGCTCATTGTGGCGACTTTGTCCTTGGCATTGAGGCGCATGACGATCACCCCCTGTGTAGCACGTCCACGGGATGGGATATCGGAGAGCTGCATGCGAATGGTCTGGCCCTGCTTGGAGATACAGAGGAGATCGCCATTCTCGCCCTCTGTGAGCACACATCCTCCAACGATGTCGCCGGTCTTGGCCGTGAGCTGTGCGGCCTTCACGCCTGTTCCTCCGCGCCCTTGGAAGCGGTATTCCTCCACAGGTGTCATCTTGCCGAGACCATTTTCCATGACGACAAGAAGCTTGCTGGTCTTTGCGTTCGTGATGCCTGCAGCCTCGATAACGATGTCTCCGGGGCGCAACTTGATACCACGGACTCCTGCAGCGGCGCGTCCCATATCGCGAACGTCGTCTTCCTTGAAGCGGATGGACATACCTTTCTTCGTGAGAATCAGAATCTCGTCTTTGCCGGTGGAGGCAATGACCCAGCAAAGCTCGTCTCCCGGCGGCATGCGTTGTGCGATCAATCCTGAACGGCGGATATTTTCGAACTCCGTAAGATCCGTACGCTTTACTGTTCCCTTCCGAGTCACCATGAAGAGGTGCTTTTTGTCGGCAAGATCGGCCTTGAGGATCGCCGTGATACGCTCCTCGGGCTGGAGCTGGAGGAGGTTTACGATGGCCGAACCCTTCGCCGTGCGGCTGGCCTGAGGGAGCTCGTAGGCAGGGAGCTTGAAGACGCGACCGGTGTTCGTAAAGCAGAGCAGATCATCATGATTCATAACGTGGAGCAGCGACTGCAGCTCGTCACGTGCGGCCCGGTGCGCGGTGAGCAGGTCGACGTCGCCCCAGTCGTCGGCGAGCCGCCGCTCGAGGTCGGCGACCGCCTCCTCCTGGCGGGCGATCTGCTCCTCGACCCGCGTGAGCTCCGTCGCCTTCTTCGGTCGTGTCCCAGTGTCAGACACCTGCACGGGTTTGTGACTTGTCCTGCTCCTGG
>CAYYFD010000133.1:0-2677 GCA_964471125.1 uncultured Candidatus Peribacteria bacterium | reverse complement strand
AGATTCATGGATTCGACGAGGCTCACCACA
Source organism: uncultured Candidatus Peribacteria bacterium (assembly GCA_964471125.1). Lineage (GTDB taxonomy): Bacteria > Patescibacteriota > Gracilibacteria > Peribacterales > Peribacteraceae > 2-12-FULL-55-11. Next base: position 2,647 of record CAYYFD010000133.1, on the reverse strand, counting down.
GGTGAACCTCCGCTACGGAATATATTGGTCGATTATTTCAATAATGCTTTCAGCTGCTCGTCCGTGGGACCCTGGATCAGAGAAAGCTTTGCGCCGTTACCGTCCACCACAACAAACGTATGCTGGTACGTTACCCCGTACTTCACCTTGAGCTCCTTCGCCGTGTCGTAATCCACTTTGTATACAGAGCGCGTGAAATCCTTTGAGGGGAACCATGACTTGAGCGTACTATCCACTTTCTTGCACTCCGGACACCATGCTGCATGGAAGAAGAGCACTTTTGTTTTGCCATTCGTCACGACGCCTTCCGTATACGCGACGTAGGAAGCTTCGCTTGTCGTTGCAGGCTGTGCCGAGACGGAAGATGAAGCAGAATCCGGCACTGTACCTGTGGGCCCCTGCGAACTCACTTCACTTTCCTGCAAGCGCAGTTGACCATCCATCGTCATCATCATTCCTTCTGGAAGCATAAGCTTCGTTCCGTCTACGAGGGTAACCATGCCATCCACCTGCACCATGCTGCCGTCGGCAAGCGCGACATCCTTTTCCATACGACTCAGCTGACCATCCTTTTGCATCAGCACAATGCCGTTTTGCATCACAACACCATCATTGGAAATCGTTGGAGCGGTATCCACCGGCGCTGTACCGGATGGAACGGGAGAGCAACCAACCATGATGATGGAAGCGACAAGACCGACAAAGAAACGATTGTGCATGATGAGCAGGGGAAGAGGGTGCAATGATAATGGAACTTTGCCTTTTCGCCAAGTCAGAGACTAGTGCGCGGATCCTGGCGCGTGCGATCTTTCTTTTCTGCAATCCATGAAGAGGGGCATGTTTTCTGAAACGGACACACGTCACACTGTCGTTTGCGCGCAGTGCATACGGCCCTTCCATGACTGATGAGGAGGGTGGTGATCTCACCCCAGTCCCTGTGCGGAACCTTACGCATCAGATCCTTCTCTATGCCTTCCGGAGTTTTGGCGGTACTCAATCCCAGCCGTCGGGAGACACGGAGCACATGCGTATCCACAGCAATGCCCTCGCTTATGCCGAATGCCGCCCAGAGAACGACGGATGCGGTTTTCCTTCCGACTCCCGGCAAACGGATCAATGCCTCCAAAGTCTCTGGAACCTCTCCCTTATGCTCCTTGATCAGTAATGCACACATCTGCCGGATATGTTTCGCTTTATTGCGGAATGTCCCACAAGAATGGATGTCATGTTCCAGTTCCCTCTGGGAAACCGATGCGTAATCCTTCGCTGTGCGGTACTTGGGATAGAGAATGTCTTTGGTAACCGCATTCACGCGGGCATCCGTGCACTGTGCCGAGAGAATCGTGGCCACAAGAAGATCAAGCGGCGTACGAAACTGCAGAAACGCCCGCGGAGGGGTATGCCGCTTCCGAAGCGTCCGCAGAACGAGGGGAATAGTAATAGTCACAGGACAATGAAGGGTGACGAAAAGAGAGTGGAGAATTGAATTCTCAATTATCAATACTCAATTCTCAATTGACTCGCTAAGCTCACGCCCCGCACCTCACATTCCGATGCCTCCCCTCCCCACCTTCACCGTTTTCGATCTCGAGACGACAGGGCTCGATCCTCGCAAGGGACACCGCATCGTGGAAATCGCTGCCGTACGCATCGAAAATGGGATTGTGCAGCACGAAAGGCCATTTGAGTCCTACGTGAATCCTGAACGCAGTATCCCGCACGAAGCCACACAGGTGAACAAAATTACGGATGCTATGGTAATGACCGCTCCGACCATTGATGCAGTCCTTCCGCAATTTCTGACATTCGCCTCCGGATCCATACTCGTCGCACATAATGCCCTCTTTGATATGGGATTTCTCGAAGTGGAAAAGGCATTTTGCTGGGGATACGTCGAGCTTCCGGAATGCTTCTGCACCATGCGACTATCGCAATCCCTTTTCCCGCATGAATTTCGTCACAACCTCGACGCTGTTTCCCTGCGCCTCAAGCTTCCGCTGCCGGCCAATCGTCACCGTGCTCTTCCAGATGTACTGCTTGCGGCACAGGCACTCACAACTATGATGGAAATGGGCCGGATTTCTTCATTGGAGGATCTACGGAAAAGAGCAAATATCGCTCCCGCAACCAGACGATAAAAGGAAAATATTGCGACAAATATATAGATGAGAGTTGAAAATAGTCGTTGGAAACTGGAGAATTGAGCTGTTTTCTATTGCACTGGGCATTCTCAATTTCATGTCTGTCCTTCCCGTCATCACCGGCCAAGATCATCCTGTGCTCCGTGCAAAAACCAAGCCAGTTGCCAAGGTAACAAAGGAGACCCAGAAACTGATCCGCGATATGCACGACACGGTGCGTAGCGAGGATGGAGCAGGGCTTGCGGCTCCACAAATAGGACGGAGTGAAAGGCTCTGTCTCGCAATGATCTCCGGCCGCATGACACCACTCATCAACCCTGTAATTTCCGCAAGAAGTAAGGAAAAAGAGACTGAAGAAGAGGGATGCCTCAGCCTTCCTGAGATTGTCGTCGCCGTTCCAAGGCATGTATCCATCACCGTGAAATACCTCGATGCCAAAGGAAAGTCGCAGGAACGCAGACTGCAAGATTTCGATGCACGCGTTGTGCAGCATGAAGTGGATCACC
>CAYYFD010000132.1:0-2692 GCA_964471125.1 uncultured Candidatus Peribacteria bacterium | reverse complement strand
TATCTTCTCTGGATCACCGATACAAGGAGACGATGGTACTACCTCTCCCTCGTGCTCTTCACAGCAGGCCTGCTCAGTAAAGTAACGGTGATCAGCGTGCCATTGATGCTCATCATCATTGATCTCTGGTGCAGAAGACGCGGAAACAGAATGATGCTACTCGAAAAAATTCCGTTTCTCCTGCTCTCCCTTGTGTTCGCCATCATCGCGGTCTTCGGAAAATCGGCTCAACTTCTGGCATTCACACCGTGGGAAACCAGTCTGGTCATCGTAAAGGCAATCATGTTTAGCGCAGGTACATGGGTACTGCCCTTTCATCTTTCCGTGCTGTATCCCTTTCATGACTCTGTGAGCATCGCGTCACCGGAATTCTTTCTTCCAGTCTTCGGTCTCCTCGGCCTCTTCGGTTTCCTCGGTTTCCTTAGTCACCGTTATCGCTCCCCCACTCCCCTCTTTTGCGTCTCGCTTTTTCTCATTCCCCTGCTCCCAAGTCTGCTAAATTTTTCCAAAGGAGGATTCATCTATATCACCTCCGACCGATATGCGTATCTACCTTCGTTCGGAATACTCCTCGGGCTCATGCTCGTTTTGGAGGGATTATTCCATATGATGCCCCGCCGTACGGTTGCCGGAATGATCCTCGTCCTCTGCATTGCAACCGCACTCGCGCGCATGCAGACAACAGTATGGGCAGGAAGTGAGCCGCTCTTCCGTAATGTTCTGCGCAGGTACCCTGATTCGCATATTGCCCATAACAATCTCGCGAATTTTTTGAGTGAGAAAGCAAGAGCTGAAGGGAATATTGATACGGCGATAGAGGAATACAAGCGCGCACTCGAGACAAATAACGTGATGCAAAGGAGTTTCGAGAGAGACAACGCACAATCAAAGATTCTGAGCAATATGGCATCTGCATACCGGCAGAGCGGAGACATATCCTCTGCGATGAAATACTACGAGGAAGCTCTTCGTATGAACGCTATCAACCCCTATGCGATGGTGGGTCTGGGGATCATCGCCGGCATCGAAGGCAATCGTACGGAGTCCGAGCGCATGTACATGTCCGCTATCACTGCAGCACCCCGCTTTTCCCCTGCATACCTGAATCTGGGAAGTCTGTATGCATCCAGCGGCAGATATCCGGAAGCTCTTGTGGCTTTCGAATCAGCAATCGACATTGACCCGTTTTTGCCTCAAGCGCACTTCAATCGGGGCGTCATACTGCAGAAGCTCGGGAGACTATCAGAGGCGATCGGTGCATACCGCACCGCGGTGGAGATCGCTCCGGTATTTGTCGCTGCACGTATCAATCTTGGGATTCTGGAAGCCAATCGCGGTAAACGGGATAAAGCCGCCGAACAGTTTGAGGAAGTCCTTCGCATAGATCCTACAAATACAAAAGCTATAGAAGCCCTGAAGTCTTTACGGGGTACTTGAATACATTTTTTATTCAAAGAATGGAGCCAATTATACTGCTCAGCAAAGATGTAACACCTACATCATAAGTTTCTCCGCATCCCAGCAATCCCCTGACGGCAAGTCCAGTTACTTGCAGAGAATAGGAAGAAGGACAATGGTATGTGCCATATGCAAAACTTCCGCTCCTACACAGCCGAGATGCTCGGCACATTCCTGCTTACGCTTGCCGTAAGCGTTTCCATCGTCATGCCATCGGTCATCCCCACTCCGGCTATAGCCGGTCTCACGCTGATGGTGATCGTCTATATCCTCGGGCCTATAAGCGGCGCTCATGTGAACCCCGCCGTAACCGTCGGTATGTGGTGTATCGGTAAAATTTCAACCGTAGATACCCTCTGCTATGTGCTTTCACAGGCTCTCGGGGCCGCTCTTGTTGCTCCTTTCCTCGGCGTTATTCAAGTGATTGCCCCGCACGGAGAATCTGTCGGAGGACTCACGGTCGGTATCGGAGAAGCAGTCGGAGCAGGCATTCTTGTTCTCGGTGTGAGCTCGGTTGTCGCCAGTAAGTCATCCGGACCGTCATCCGGAATCACCATCGGTGGCGCACTCTTTCTCGGTGCAACGGTTGCCTCAGTGATCAGCAGCGGCATTGTAAACCCCGCCGTTGCCATCGGTCTCGGTGCCGGAGGCATGGCCAATCTTCTCGCTCCGGTTATCGGCGGCATCGTAGCGGCAGAGATGTACCGCTGGATGGTGAAGGCAAAGTAATGCTTGATACTAAAATCCCCTGTCGCTGGACGGGGTTTTTTATGATCATTTTCGCTCACTACGAAATTGCCTGCCAACCGTCAGCCTTCGCACTTCGTGACTACAGCCGACAAGTAGCCAGGAGATCATGATGAAAAAGTTCACCTCCGCTCGCTCCGACGAGGGTGGATAAATCTCTGCTATTAATGCCATCCTTCGCTTTTGCTGGCCTGCCAACCGTAGCCGCAGCGACTCTGACGCACAAAAACATGGCAAGAGCAAAAGACTACGGACGGCAAGCTTCGCTGCGCGAAGGTTGGTGGGCCGGGAGGGACTTGCACCCACGAAGGCGTAAAGCCACCAGATTTACAGTCTGGCCCGTTTGACTACTTCGGTACCGACCCACGTAAGCATTATACGACAGCCTCCTTACCCATGCCATATATTTGGTAGCTCTATACTTTAAAAAACCCCCGTCCAGCGACAGGGGATTTTAGTATCAAGCATTACTTTGCCTTCACCATCC
>CAYYFD010000131.1:0-2728 GCA_964471125.1 uncultured Candidatus Peribacteria bacterium | reverse complement strand
GGGTTCCCCTTTCTTTTGTCTGCGCGACAAAAGAAAGGGGGAAAGAAAAACGCACCCTTCGACAAGCTCAGGGCAAGCCGCCTATACCGGAGCCTGTAGTGAGCTTGTCGAACTACCCGGCCCTGGGTCTTGCTGGGAATGCCTCCAAGGCTTCGGCATTCCCAGCTCGACTGCGCTGCGGCGCAAAGCAGGGCCTTCCCCTTCACCCCCCGTGGCGCGCGAAGCCCCGCCATCTTTGCTGGATGTGTGACGGCATCATCCCGGACGCGACCGACGAGGTTTCACGAGCATTGGATTTTTTTGCTCTTTTCTCTGTGCTCTTTTCTCTTTTTTAGTACACTTCTTTCGCTATGGGCCTTCTTACCATCACCGAGCTTAAACCCGGTCGCGCAGTCGTTCTCGACGGCGAGCCGTTTATCGTTGTCTCCTCCCAGTTTGGCCGCAAAAGTCAAAGCAAGGCGAATATGCAGTGCAAGCTCCGTAACTTGAAGAACGGATCAGTGGTCGCCAGAAACTTTCAGGGAAGTGAAACCATCGAGCCTGCGGAAGTCGGGTACCGCCGTGTGCAGTATCTGTACAAGGATGTAACAGGGTATGGATTTATGGATCTCCAAACGTATGATCAGTTTTCGCTTTCCGAGGAGATCATCGGGGATGCGGGAAAGTATCTCGTGGAGGGCGGGGAAGTGGATGCTCTAGTCTTCGATGAAAAGCCGATCGCCATTGAGCTTAAATCCACAGTTGAACTGAAGGTTATTGAAACTTCTCCTGGAGTGCGTGGTGATACGGCAACTGGCGGCAACAAGGCAGCAGTTCTCGAGAGCGGTCTGCAGGTCAACGTTCCGCTGTTCATCAACGAAGGAGACAAGCTGAAGATCAACACGGAGACGGGAGCGTATATGTCGAGGGCGGACTAAGTGATCCATAAGGAGTCGGGATCACGTGAATATTGACAATATTATTAATATAAATAATTATATCTTTATGTCTAGTTTATATAGTACTCGTTTCAGAAACCAGATTTTTGAGGGGCCGCCAGTTCAGTATCACGATCGACTCTATGCTTCAGCAAGCACCGATCCAATTCTCCCCGGATTTATATTGCTGCGTAGAGAGAATGGAGACATCGAAATAGTGAGTGTAAAAAACAGGGAAGAGATACAAAGGCTGATGGATCCCGGACTGGATATAGATGATGTGCGTATGGAATGACGTTAGCTCTGTAATATTTTCCGAAGAACCGCATTCACCTTTCCTGGATTCGCCTGCCCCTTAGATTCTTTCATCACCCAGCCGACGATGGTGCCGAGCGCGGCCTCTTTGCCGGCTTTCCATGATGCAATCGCATTGGGATTTGCAGCAATGGCCTTCTTTACGAGTTCTTCAATCGACGAGTCATCACTGATTTGCTGCATGCCTTCCGCTGAGATGATCTCTTTCGCGGATTTTCCTGAGGCAACCATCTTTTCTATCACATCTTTTCCTGCATTGCCGGAGATCGCGCCTGTAGCGATAGCATCAGCGAGTTCAACCATTGCAGCTGCCGAGGGCCCCTGCCCGACGGGTGTATTGGCTGCGTTCAAAAAGCCCAAGAGTTGTGTAAGAACAAGGCTTACAGCGCGCTTGCCGTCCTTGGTTTTTTCATACACCGCATCAAACACCGATCGCAGTGCAGCATCATCGATCACCTGCATAGCCTGCTTAGAGTCGAGGCCGAGTGAGAGGTAATGATCGCGGAGTTCCTTGGGAAGCTGTGGCAAGGACTTTTTGATGAGATCCACTTCCTTTGCATCGAAGTGCAGGGGTGGGATATCTGGTTCCGGAAAGTAACGATAGTCATCGGCAGTTTCCTTGTCTCTGAGCATTCGCGTTTTCTCCTCGTCATCCATCCATCCCACAGTGATGGCTCCTTTCATGGGGCCGCCGTCTTTCTCCCAAAGCGCGCGGAGTCGCTTTTCTTCGTACTGGATGGCCTTTTCCAGTGACTTGAAGGAGTTCAGGTTTTTGATCTCGCTGCGGGCATTGAGTTTTTCCGTTCCTTTTTCGCGTAGAGAAATCGAAGCATCAAAGCGCATCATGCCCTTGAACATATCCGCTTCGGAGGCATCCACCGCAACGAGAATTCTGCGGAGTTCTTGCGTAAATGCGACTGCCTCTTCGGCTGAACGCAGGTCTGGCTCTGTGACTATTTCCATGAGCGGTGTCCCTGCGCGGTTGTAGTCACATAAGGTTTTCGTGCCTCTATGTGTCAGCTTTCCTGCATCGTTTTCCATGTGAAGCCGTGTGATGCGGCAGATACGCTGCCCCGTCACTCCTCCGCTGCTGTCGCGCAGTTCGTAAGAAACGCTGCCTGCTTTTGCGAGTGGGAAATCGTACTGGGAGATTTGGAATCCGGATGGGAGATCAGGGTAAAAGTAGTGCTTGCGGTCGAAGTGACAGTCGGGAGCCACGGTGCATCCAAGGGCAAGGGACATACGGACAGCTTTGGCGACAGCCTTTGCATTGGGCACGGGAAGCGTACCGGGGTGCCCCATACAGACAGGGCAAACGGTCGTATTGGGTGCTTTGTTCCACGCATCATTATCGCATCCACAGAACATTTTCGTCTTCGTGCTCATTTGCGCATGAATCTCCAAGCCGATGATTACTTCGAGTTGTGCCATGGATCTGAGTTAGTATTACGTATTACCCTATGGTCTGGTAGTCGACAATCAATACCCCTTCAAGG
>CAYYFD010000130.1:0-2740 GCA_964471125.1 uncultured Candidatus Peribacteria bacterium | reverse complement strand
CCACCTGCACTTGCGGCGATCCCGTGTCCTTTTCGTGTGTGCGGTGCTTGGTAATGAGACGCTTTTTCTGGGGACGCTTGAGCGACATAAGAGATGGGGGGACAGGCAAAGAAACATATGGAGAACTCTCCACGCAGTGCCACCCGAGGCGAAGTCCGCACCCAGGAGCACCACGGGAGCATTCTAGTGAGAATGGAGGATTTGGCAAGACATATAGGAAATAAATTAAAATTTCAACAAGTGGAGAGTGTACAATCGTCCACCCTATGCTACTATCCGCCCACATGCATCCCCTCTCTCTCACAATCGGCATTCTCATTGGTCTTGGTATAGGCATCGTCATCAGCAAATTCCTTTTCGGAAAATCGATGCAGGATGCGGAAGCCATTGCAGAAAACCTCTCTTCAAAAATTGTTTCAAAGCAGACCGAGAAAATCCTACAGCTGGCCGAAAGTAAGCTCTCCGGAAAGAAAGAATTGATCGATGGAACGCTCAGGCACATGAAGGATGATTTGAATAAAGTGGAGAGGCTGATCCAGGATCTCGGGGACAAGAATACGAAGGTTGATGCGCGGCTCGAAAGTGCTGCCAAAGTGATCCGTGAGCTCACCGACACGACGGGGGATCTCAAAAATGCGCTCAGTAGCAACAGCAGTCGCGGACAGTGGGGCGAACGCATGGCGGAAGATGTGCTGCGACTCTCGGGCCTCATCGAAGGCGTAAACTATGTGAAGCAAGTGAAGCTTGCGGCAGGCTCCCGCCCCGACTTCACCTTCATGCTTCCGAAAAATCTGAAGCTCAACATGGACGTGAAGTTCCCGTTCAACAATTATCAGGTCTTTGTAGAAGCAACCACCGAGGCAGAGCGCGACAAAGCGAAGAAGGAATTCCTCGCGGACGTGAAGCGGCGCATAAAGGAGGTGCAGACCCGCGATTACATCAATCCGGAGGATCAGACGATGGACTATGTGCTGCTCTTCGTCCCCAACGAGCAAATCTACACATTCATCAATGAGATCGATCCGGAACTTCTCGATACTGCCATGCGCGGCAAGACCATCCTCTGCTCCCCGATGACGCTCTATGCCATCCTCGCGGTCATTCGGCAGTCCATCGACAGCTTCTCCGTGGAGATCAAGTCCAAGGAAATGCTTTCACTCTTCGGCGCCTTCAAACAGCAATGGGAGAAATTCAAGGATCAGATGGTCACGGTGCAATCACGGTTTGACCAAGTGCACAAAGGCTACGAGGAGCTCACCGGCACGCGCACGAACATGCTCGACCGCAAGCTCACGAAGATCGAGGAACTGCGCACGGAGCAGAACCTGCCGATCACGGACAGCTCGACAGCAATCACTGCAGGTGCTGAAGAAGTATTTGAAAAAGTGAGTAGCAAGAAATTGACGGAGGTTTCCTGATAGTGCCACAACTCATAGCCGAGCCTCATGCATGGAAGCGATCGTCGGGGATTCGATGCAGCACCTGGAACTCTCCACTTAATTGCATGTACGCACTACCGAGCAACTCCCTTTCCATTTACCCTTTTTCCCAGCTTTCCCGGAAACAGTACAGTTAATGAGTTGAGGATAGGTGGAATTCAGTGGCGTCATAGAAACAGCCCCCTCACCACCATCATTGCAATACATGGCACATGACGGTGCACTGAGATCCGAGTCGCAAAATGACGAAGCTGCTGCTGTACCCGCCGCCTTCACCGAAGAGTTAAAGCTAGACCATTGTGCTGCAGTGACTGGTGGCGTCGGATTGGGAAAGCATGTCGATTCCTTGTCGACGCTCGAGGTGGAATCTGAAGTATTCTGACAGTAACCATCGGCCACTCTGCACTTACTAGTGGTGCTGCCAGAAGAGATTGGTTTACATTCTAGCGGCTCACAACAAGGAACGTCCGAATTACAACCGCTATCTCTCCCTTGGCAGGAATTAATGCATTTCCCCAGATTTGATCCACTTACTGCACATGTGGTTCCAATGCAACACCACTCTGGATGGAGATTGTCATCAGCATCTTTACACGATTCTGTAAGTACCAAACAGGCGCATGTTCCATTGATACAGGTCTTCTGACAACATGTATCTGTAGCTGCGCAGGCTTCACGAGGATTTTTACACGCCACGGCAGACGACGTAGAACCTCCACCACTATCCCCTCCGTCGCCGCCGCTATCCCCACCACTGACTCCTCCAATGGTGCCATCCGACGAACTCGAAGAGGAGAAGGTAGATGGGAAAGACATGGATGACGTTGTAGAGGAGGAAGAAGAAGTAGATGGGAAGGACATGGAAGTTGTTGTAGCTGATGACGAAGATGTTGATGGGAAAGACATAGAGGATGGCATGGCAGTGGCTGCAGCGGGAGCAGTGATGGTAGTTGTGGTGGTTGGTGCAGGAGCAATAGGTGAGAAAAATCTCTGGATGATTGTGAAGAGACTTGGAGATGTTGTAGGCGCTGGAGCAGCAGGAGCGATTCCGGTATTTGCCGGCACTGAAGGTGCTATAGCAGAAGGAGGTGAGCACAAATTTTGCTGAGTCGCGTTGCTTCTAGGCAGCGGTCGACACTGACCTCCACTGATTGCAAAGTAACAGCCCAAAACAGTATTGCAGTAGGCAGGCAAAGAGACTCCCCCCACTTGCGCCTTGGAAGAACGACTAGATTGCTCCACAAACACAGCTGCAGATATAAGAACAGCCACAAGCGCACTGAAGATCAACGTCCGTCTGT
>CAYYFD010000129.1:0-2758 GCA_964471125.1 uncultured Candidatus Peribacteria bacterium | reverse complement strand
GGCGATATGTCAGAATCTCAACGCATAAAAGCAGTAGATCATCGCTGGAGAGTATTTAATGAACGATTACGTCAGCTTGGAGTAACAGAACGTGCAAATATTGGCTTTGCATCAGAGGCTGAGAGTGTTGTGGAAATTTCCGGCTTACCCTTATCTATGCAAAGTGCAGTACGGAAGGCTTTTGCATCTTTACTACAGGAAGAACCTCTTTCTGCAGAAGTATGGAGTCCTCTCATTGTCTATGTTGATGTGCAATCCGCTTTCCAAAAGGCAGATGGTGATCCGGACATTGCAAAATGCATCCGATTATTTATGTTCCGGATGCAGATAGAATTTATGAATTCTGTGAATATTGATATGCAGGCATCTGATCGAGGGGTATTTATTTCCAATGTCATGACTGAAGATACTCAGGATATCGCTTCGATTCTCGAGGAATGGTCCAAGCAAGAGGGTAGCGGAGTCGATAACATTCATCTTGTAGGACAGTTGAAAACCACCGATTGTGGGTTTCATATCGGAATGGCAGAGCAAGTACTTATGCAGCAATTTCTAACGATATTTGCAAAACGCAATCAATAAGGATCGTTGTCAGCTGTACGTTTGTACACCTAGACAATTTTATTTTGGGAGGTAGTCTTGGGGTTCATGGTGACGGACCCGACCGCACCGGCGACGAAGCAAGACATAGCTCTTCTCATGGATACTATGGGCAATCTGCTCATTGCAACAGAAGAGTGGAAGAGCGGGATGCTGCATGATATGGAAGTGTGGAAAGATGAGCTGAAGCGACATTTTGATGTTGTCGCCGAGAAGCTCAGTCATGATCTTTGTGGGGCACTTCGCGACCATACCTCGGTGAATGCCAATCGCTTTACTGCCCACGATCGTCGTATCACCCGTCTCGAGCGCCATACCGGCCTTGTGAGCCGCTAATTTCCTCGGAAGCAGCATTGCATCGGAAGGCCTCTTTCCGTATATTCTCTTGGAATTTAGGATGCCAGCCATCCACTCCGGGTGCCTTTTTTCTACTCCCAGCTCCCGTCTTTGCCCTCTCTATCATGGACCTCAAGAACGTACGCAATATCGGAATTATCGCTCATATCGACGCAGGGAAGACGACGACCTCCGAGCGCATCCTTTTTTATACGGGAAAGAACTATAAAATCGGTGAAGTGCATGAGGGTGAGGCGACCATGGACTGGATGGAACAGGAGCGCGAGCGCGGAATCACCATTACTGCTGCAGCAACACAGTGTCACTGGAAGGCACAGAACGTCGACGGGGTGGAGACAGAGTGCATCATTAACCTCATCGACACTCCCGGTCACGTGGACTTTACCGCAGAAGTGGAACGCAGTTTGCGCGTGCTCGACGGAGGATGCGTGGTGTTTGATGCCTCTCAGGGTGTAGAACCGCAGAGTGAAACCGTCTGGCGCCAGGCCGACAAGTACAATGTTCCCCGACTTGCGTTCATCAATAAGATGGATAAGACAGGCGGAGACTTCTTCATGTCCCTCGCTTCCATTCACGATCGGCTGAGCAAGAGCGCCGTAGCCATTCAGCTTCCGATCGGCGCGGAGTCCGAGTTCTCCGGTCTCATCGATCTTATCGAGAAGAAGGCCTACAAGTTTGAAGGTGCACATGGCGAGAACCGCATCGAGATTCCCATTCCCGAGGAGATGGTGCAGGACGTCAGTGAGTACCGCGCGGTGCTTATGGAGAAGATTGCCGAGGTGAACGATGACCTTATTGATGCGTTCCTTCAAAATGGCGCTCTCACGGATGAGCAGATCCGCAAGGGGCTTCGCGCGGGAACCGTTAGCAACAAGCTCTATCCGGTGCTGTGTGGTTCTTCGCTGAAGAACGTTGGTGTACAGAAAATGCTTGATGCAGTTGTAGCATATTTGCCTTGTCCTCTCGATATTCCGTGTTCAAAGGGTTTCAATCCCCACACCAATGCAGAGGAAACTCGCAAGCCGGATAACAATGAGCCACTTTCCGCAATCGCCTTTAAAATTGCTACCGATCCATTCGTTGGAAAGCTTACGTTCGTTCGCGTGTATTCTGGAGTTCTACAAACAGGATCCTTCGTCCACAATCCCCGTAACGGTGCGCGTGAGCGCATTGGACGTATCGTTCGTCTCCATGCAAACCAGCGTCAGGAAATCGACAAGATCGAAGCAGGGGACATCGGTGCTGCGATTGGTCTCAAGGATACGCGTACAGGAGACACGCTCTGTAGCGAAGACAAGCCGATCCGACTTGAAGCTATTACCTTTGCTGAGCCGGTTATCTCTATTGCCGTAGAACCAAAAACCAAGGCGGATCAGGAAAGAATGGGCGTTGCCCTTCAGAAGCTTTCAGAAGAGGATCCCACATTTCGTGTGCACAGTGACGAGGAAACAAACCAGGTCATCATCTCCGGAATGGGAGAACTGCACCTCGATATCATCGTCGACCGCATGAAGCGTGAGTTCAAAGTGGAGACCAACGTCGGTCAGCCGCAGGTCGCCTACCGTGAGACTATCCAGAAAGAAATCGAGCACGAGGAAAAGTACGTAAAGCAGTCCGGTGGCCGTGGTCAGTTTGGTCACGTGTTCTTCAAAATTTCTCCGCAAGCTCCGGGTGCAGGTTACGAGTTTGAAAACTCCGTTGTGGGTGGTCGTATTCCGCGCGAGTTTATCAAGCCGTGTGATCAGGGCTTCCAAGAAGGTATGAGCCGCGGTATCCTCGCTGGCTATCCTGTGGTGGACAT
>CAYYFD010000128.1:0-2815 GCA_964471125.1 uncultured Candidatus Peribacteria bacterium | reverse complement strand
AGGCAAGGAGACTCCCCCCCACTTGCGCCTGAGAAGAACGACTGGATTGCTCCACAAACACAGTTGCAGACAGAAAAATGCTCAAGAGTGAGGTGAAGACCAATGTGCGTCTATGCCGCTGTATAAACTTTGATGAAAACATGCTTCTAGCAGTTAATGTAAAGAACGTAGCAGCGAAAAACAATGCGGTTCCATGGACAGATCATCCAAGCATGACATCACAAATATTTTTTACGACACACTATCGGTACAACTGCGCACAGATCAAAACCTGTCGATCGCCGGTGTAGAAGAAATATTCGAGAAAGTGAGTAGCAAGAAATTGACGGAGGTTTTGTAGAAATCAAGAGTGTCCTGATGAACGCTAAGCACGTACTATGCTCCGCGTGCAGACCGACCCCATCCTCTCCTCTCTCAATGACGCACAGCGCGAAGCTGTGCTGCAAACTGAGGGGCCGTCGTTTATCCTTGCAGGAGCAGGATCAGGAAAAACCAAAGCCCTCACACACCGCATTGCGTACCTGATACAAAAGGGCGTGGAGCCATGGCAGATTCTCGCGGTGACGTTTACGAACAAGGCAGCAAATGAGATGAAGGAGCGCGTCCAAAATCTTCTCCATATCACAGCACCTGACTCTCTTGGCATACAGAATCCTGAGCTTGCAACCAGCAACCAGCAACTTCCCACTATGGGCACCTTCCATAGCGTCTGCGCGAGAATACTTCGCAGAGACATCGAGCATCTCGGGCGCGACAGAAGCTTTGTGATCTACGACGGAGATGATCAGGAAAAACTGGTGAAAGAGCTGCTCAAGGAAATGAAGATCGATGAAACGGAGCTCAAAGCCCGTGCTGCCCTCAGCTACATCAGCCGCTTCAAAAGCGAAGCAGTGAATCCGAAGGAGGCGCAGCTGCAGGCAACAAGCGCTCGTATGCAGCACGTCATCAATCTGTATGCGAAATATGAAAAAGCACTCAGGACAAATAACGCCCTCGACTTCGATGATTTGCTTCTCGAGACCGTCCGTCTGTTTCATGAGATGCCGAAGATCCTCGAACGGTACCAACGCACATGGAAATACCTACACGTCGACGAGTATCAGGATACCAACCACGCACAGTACCTTATGGTCACACTGCTCGCCTCCGCACACCGCAATCTCTGCGTGATCGGGGATCCGGATCAGTCCATCTACTCCTTCCGCGGGGCAGACATCCGCAATATTCTGGAATTTAAAAAGGACTATCCGGATGCCGTGCAGCACGTTCTCGACCGCAACTACCGCTCCACGCAGATCATTCTCTCGGCAGCCGACGCCGTGATCGCCGTGAACCCCAGCCGTCCCGAAAAGAAAATGTGGACGGACCGCAGCGAGGGACCGAAGGTGATTGTGAATGAAGTCCGTGACGAGCGGGCGGAGGCCGAAGATGCGCTGAAGACTGTAGTCCTGCGTAGAGGCGAAGGTATCAAGCTCAATGAACAGGTGATCCTGTACCGGACCAACGCGCAGTCCCGCATGTTCGAAGAAACGTGCATGCGATTCTCCATCCCCTACCGCATCATCGGCGGGACAAAGTTCTATCTGCGCCGCGAAATCAAAGACGTCCTCGCGTATCTGCATGTGATCCTCAATCCGCGCGATGCGCTGTCACTTCTGCGTATCGTCAATATTCCCAGCCGCAAGATCGGGCAGACGACGATGGAGAAGTTACAGGCATTTTGCGCCGTGCAATCGATCGGACTGTGGGATGCATTGCAGCGCACAGAGGAAATAACCGATCTTGGCGAATCAACTGCGCTGCGTTTGCAGAAATTTGCGGAGCTGATCACCACTGCTCAGGCAAAGGCTGATGTGCTGCCTGTGACCGATCTCACACGATGGCTCCTTGGCGCAATCGACATGGAGAAGTGGCTGAAGGATGGTACCAGCGAAGGAGACGACCGATGGAGCAACGTGGAAGAACTCCTCTCGGTCATGCGCAAGTACGATCAATTGGATGCAAAGACATCCCTCTTAAGCTTCCTCGAGGAAGCGAGCCTTGTCTCGGAAGTAGATAAGCTCAATGACACGAAAGACGATGCGCTGACGCTGATGACGCTGCATCTCTGCAAAGGACTGGAGTACGAATCCGTGACGATCGCAGGATGTGAGGAAGGGATTTTCCCGCATAGTTCTTCGTCGTATGACCCAGAGCAGCTCGAGGAGGAACGCCGCATCATGTATGTGGGGATGACACGGGCGAAGACACATTTGAAGCTTCTGCATACGAGAAGCCGCATGCTCTGGGGGGAAACACGAGCCAATGCCCCTAGCCGCTTCCTCGATGATCTTCCGGATGCAATTACGGAACGCAGAAGTGACGATATTCTCAGTGCTTTCGCGTGGGCTTCGAAACCTGCAGAAACCTCTGTAAACCTTGGTTATAAACCCCGCACGCCTCTTAAGGCATTCAATCAACTTTCAGACACACTGGAGTTCAATCAGGATCTTTCGTCGGGAGCGGAATCGGAAAATCAGGATGCTCTTGAAGTTGGGCATCGAGTGTCACATCCGAAATTTGGTGCCGGCACTGTCCGTGCAGTCCGCGGTGATATAGCGACTATTCGCTTTGATGGGGGAATGGAGAAGACGCTGGCACTAAGCATCGCACCACTGACCAAGCTATAAAGTCGGGCAGTCTCCGCGCCACGAACACTGTTCGGTCGCATTGAAAAAGTGCCGTGGGTGGGTGGCGCGCCACGGGGCGGTTGTCGGTCGCATTGGGAAAATGCCGTCATGCATCCAGTGAGCAGTGCGCAGAAAAGCACATGTCT
>CAYYFD010000127.1:0-2822 GCA_964471125.1 uncultured Candidatus Peribacteria bacterium | reverse complement strand
GCGGTTTTTTGGTAGGCCCCATGCTTGGCACCTGCAACTTCGTCACGGATATCCTGAATGTCCGCGTCCGATCTTTTCTCCGGATTTCTCCCCACATGTCCGGCGCCTTCCTCCGCAAGCACGGTGCCATCCGGCCCGATGATCTTTACGTAGGCATAGGCTGAGCGGTCACGTGCGGGAACATCCGCGCGGAAGCGCAGCGTGAGGATATCCGATGCGTTGATATGTCCTTCGATGGTTTTTTGGAGAACGCGATTGGGTGATGTGTCGGATGAGACATAGATTTCTGCGCGGATGGTTCCACCAGAGCTTCCTGAGTTTTGTACGCGCATCGTGGTCTCGATAGAACCCCCATCGGGAGAGGGGTGGCTGAGTACGCCCGGCGTCAGGGCTTCCCGGAAAAATCCTTCGCGTGTTCCATCACCCGCACTCACGGTATCCAGCCAGTCGACGCGCACGTCCATGCCTTCCTTCGGGACTAGGTCGAGGATATTGGCTGACTGCATTTTCTGGAGAATGATCCCGCCATTCTGGCCGTTACGCGTACCCACGATCGTGCCGTCGCCGACATTGACGTAGAGAGCGGCAGGATAGCCGGGAAGGAGAATGGCAGTACTTGCATCGATACGGATGAAGGCGCTTTCGGGCAGTGCCGAACGAGCGAGGGATTTTGCGTTTCCTTGTCGATCACGATGGACATTGGTGTGGTACGTGAACCCGTAGAGCGTGCCTCCCGTGGCGCGTACGAGCATGGGGAGCGTTGTGTCGCCTTCTACGGCCGCCATCTGCGAGCGGTAGTCGAGCCACTTGTCTCCCCAGACCTCGTCGGTGTCCGCCCAGGTTTTGGCGAAGAGATCGTTGGAAAGGAGCCCGAGTGCTTTGCTATCTGCGGCGGGTGCGCTGCCCAGCGTAGAGACGTCCATTTGCGCAAGTGCAACGGGACCGTTCCACCCTACGCCCTGCACAGCAACAGTAGAGATGCCCTCGGCGTTGGACACAGAGACCAAGTCGCCTGCGCTTGCCGATTGTGACGCGAGTCGTTGCGTTCCCATAAAAGATGTCACCGTAAACTGCGTGCCTGCGGGAGCGCCCGTGATGCGGAACTGCCCCTGTGTAACAAGGTGGTTCACCGAGGAGAAATCGAGCCAGACAGTTCCGTCACCCTTTCCTTCTATTGCGGGCACCTGTTCGCCGTTGGTGACGATTGCAGGGAGCCCCGATGCGCGGAGGGATACGGATCCGTTGCTCGTGCGACTGGCGATGTACCCCGGAGCACCAGGGTGGACGAGGATAGAGTCGCGCGTGTCATAGGTGCGCTGCACCAGTGGTTCGGTATTGCCGCTACGAAGATTGTCTACGGAGAATTCGCGTAGTTTTCCTGTGTTGTCCGTGATGATGATTAGCGAACCGTTATTGCCAAATTGCGCGCGTGCATCGCGCGTTCCTGCGGTCGGGGTAATGGTGGCGATCTTTTGCTGCGTTGTGATATTCCACATATGCACGATGCCTCCTCTGTCCCACGTGAGAAGAACTGTTCCATCGGGGCTTATCGCAAGATCACGTACAGTGGCACCTGTGGAGAGTGCGGGTAGCTTTCGTTCCTGTAGGAGATTGTAGAGCTCCACGGTATCTCCCGGTCCAAAGCGACCTCTTCCAAGATCCACGATGCGCGGAGCCGCCGCTACGGATGCACTCACCGTGAATCGCGGCCAGACTCCCCCAAAGATGCGGCCACCATCGCCGTTTACTTTATTCCATGACACATAGTGACCGTATTCGGTGGAGTAGAAGAGATCAGGGGTGTCTCCCGGACGAAAGGCCATCTGGCTGACGTACTCTGGTCGCTCTGTTTCCCCAATCTGCCCGCCGGTCGCAGTGTCCCAGACGCGCATGGTGCCATTCCTTCCTGTTCCGTAGGTTGAGGTTGCCGCCCGTGATCCGTCGGCGCTGATGGTGATATCCGTACTTCCCCGAAACTGACCTCCAAGTCCGCGCACCGCTCCTGACGTGAGATTGTGGACGACAGGCATGCTGAATCCATCATTCGACACAACACCTCCTACCATGTTTCCGTTCGCATCGACGGATGTCATGCCGAAGGATTCGATTTTTTTCGTTCTCCAGTCAATGACCGAAGAGGGGATGTTGCTCTGTGATGCTGCAAATCCATGATCTGGATTTGTGACGAGCGTCGGAGGCTTCGTCCATCGGGTTTCTTCTTGTAAGGAAGAAGTAGCAGATTTGCCGCGGGGGACCATGACGGTGATGCTGCCCTCGGCAGCATCGTTGAGTGGAACGGTACCGATGACCATGCGATGACCTTCGGTGATAGACAATGCAGAGAGATCTGCTGATGATGTTTCCTGTGTCAGCAGATTATGAATGGATGATCGCATCGCATCCTCAAAAGATGCCGTTGTATTCATTGCGCTTTCCATTGCATGCATCACTTCCAAGAGTTGCATTCCCAATTCCTGTTGTGTCGCAATGTCCGCATCATCGATTTGGCTCAGCGCATTGGTTATCTGCTCTCCATATTTCGTGAGTGCAGATATCTCTTGGAGGGTAGTCTCTGTTTCGGAGAGATCGTTGAAGTTTCCGTCCCATACCGGTGCAGATGGTTGTGAGCCGGAAAGAAGTTGCAGGAGCGAGGAGGTATCACTCAGGAGAGCATCGATGTGTTCTGTCTCCTGTGTTGATCCGGAAAGGAGTTGCTTTGGTTCCAGCAGTTCGATGTCTGCTGCGAGGGGTGATGGTGCCGTGTGTCTGCGTGCCATGGTGAATGGGGGGGAAAGGATTCGGCACCAGTGCAGCGGAGGAAG
>CAYYFD010000126.1:0-2910 GCA_964471125.1 uncultured Candidatus Peribacteria bacterium | reverse complement strand
CCCCCACCGCAGGGAACGTCAACGACTTTAGTGATTCCGCCGGAAACGGAGCAGAATTTTTCAGACATCGTGGCACTGATCCGCTCATCGGAGAGCATGAATGATGAAGAGCGCCAGTACTGGATCAATATCCTTCCGATCATGACGCCCGAGCAGGTAGAGAATCTTCGCAAAATCCTCACAACCGAGCGGGACCAGCTTTCCGCTATCGACCGCAAGTACAGCAAAGAGATTTCCACTCTCGGACAGGAGGAAGTGCTGCGACGCGCCGGTGAGGTGCGCAACAGTCGCCGCAAAGAACTGACCCAGCAGGAAGCCGCAAGTGAGGAAGCGGAAGATAAAGTAGCCGAGGATCTGCTCAAGAAAATCGAAGTGGAGGGTGCATAGTGTAAACCAACCTTACGTTCCGCAAAGCTTTGCGATGCACAAATCAATCAGTGCCTCCTGCTCCTGTGGCGCTTCAGCACTCATCCGCAGCGGTCCGGTTTTCAGATCGATATCCGCCTGCGCACACATTTCAACGAGTGACAATAATGCAGAGTTATCCATGCGGCGTGCTATGGGGAGAAGACTTCGTACCGTACCGAACTTCAGCCCAGCACTCTTCATAACCGCCTGCTCGGTTTTTGCACCGCTGCGCACGGCGGCAACGACCTGTGTCAGCTGTGCAACAAGCCAGAGCAGCATAGGCCAAAGGCCGCCTGCGGACTCCCCGCTGGCGAGATATGTGCGTACAAACCGAAGCGAAGCGCTGCGATCACCCTCGGAAAGAATATCCATCAGACGCCAAACATTCTGTTCAGCTGAAGGAAAGACCAAAGCGTTAATCTCCGGTACATCGATCGGCCGGCCGGCAGCGTAGAGAGCAAGCTTCACGATTTCGGAATCCAGAGTCATCTGATCCTCACCGACGAGTGTCCGCAGAAGACGCAATGCACGCGGCGTGATGGTCGTCCCCTGCTCGCTACACCGCTGCATGATCCAGCTGTCCAGAGCACCACCGGCGAGCGGGGCGAAATTTCTCACCTCGGCAATCTCGAGAAGGGCCTTCGCACCTGCGCGCCTTCGATCAAGATCAGGACTGATAAGAAGGAGGACAACATCCGGATGAACATCCTGCGGTAGCCGCATCATTTCCTCACGCTCGAAGCTCGGCACACCCTCCAGCACAACAAGTCGCTTCGGTGCAGTGAACGGAAGAACGGCAACTTCATCCAGCAAACCCGAGTAGGAGAGATCAGCGGCATCCATTCTGCTGCAGTTCTCGGCCCCGAATTTTTCGATGAATGCCGCAATCCACCTCCTGCGCTCCTGATGGAGGAGATAAGCATTATTACCGGTAAGAAGGCAGATTGGAGCCATGGATAGCATCAGTATTGCACATCCCTTAAATTATGCATGAACTTGCATTATTTTTAATATAGTTTTTTGATGTAATATTTCGGTTCTTGAAATGCTATTGAATAATAGTATGTATTTTTTTCCACTCCTGCACGTGGAGAAATTCCGTAAAAAAGCCTATACTATACAGATATGAGAAAGAACACTTCTTCCGGCAACATGCGATTCAAAGTTCTCATGCTCGGAGCGGCAACAGTCGCAAGTGCGTTTTTTGTTGGAATCCAGACTGCTGGAGACGTGCAACCGATCTCGCTGATAGAAGCTGGAGGCGAAGTGGCGGGAGATATCAATAGTAACGGCATGCTCGACGCGAACGATGTCGTACGTATTCTTGAAATGGTGCAGGGGTACCGTGACATCACACCGGACGCTTTACGCAGAGATCCGAACCACGACGGAATTCTTACTATTGATGACGCCATCAGAATCCTCACAATAATCGACGATCGATAAACCCCATGCACACACACAAACACACCACCATCGCCATCCTCCTCTCCGCAATCCTGCATATGTCATGGCAGGCTTCGGTGTATGCAATAGGCACAGAGACCAGCATCGTCCTGAGACCCCACTGTCTCATGGGATACGAGGAAGATAATAACGTGCTCGAAAACGGAGGAGATGCGGAAGCAATCCAGTGTCCGAGTTTCTCGGTCGAAGATCCTCAAACTCTGCGGACTCCTGAGCTGAGCGAAGGAGATATTCTGGATATAGATGTCGTTGTGGAGAATCCGGATAAAGCAGAAATCATGCGCGTACGGTCATGGCTCTCGTATGACCCAGCAGTCCTCAAGGGGGACAGCGTGACTATAGATGAGGCACTCCCCATCGTTACTCCGGGTGAAGACGGATTTTCGGAGTCCGAGGGTTACGTGAAAATCGAAGGGTCTGCAGAGGGAAACGGCCCGGAGGAGATTCAGATTCTCGTTGCACGTGTGCAGTTCACGGTACTTAAGTCCGTACCTGCGGGGACGGTGATCACCTTCTACGATGTCCAAAAAGACGGCCACACCACTGTGACCACTGGAACAGGAGAAGAGCAACAGCATATCCTCACGCGCGAGCCGGGCGCACTGCACATTCTCCTTGCGAATGAAGAACAAGAGGGGCAACCGGAGACGGAGGAGACAGTCGAGATTTCAGAATCTTCCTCCAGTGAGGCGTCCAGCTCTGCATCTTCAGAGACTACTGCAACCGAAGAAACGCAAACGACACTTCTTCCGGATGGCGAGGCCTGCATTACTTCGGCACAGTGCCGCTCGAGTCACTGCACACAAGGCGTCTGTCAGGCAGCTGGTGCACTGATTCCCGATGGAGGCGCATGTGGTGAAAACGCACAATGTCACAGTGGAAAATGTGCGAGCAATGCCTGTGTGCCCGCGACGGGAACCCCCGCACCGGCATCGGCACTATCGCCAATCGGAGGAATCTGTCAGGCGAGCGCGCAGTGTCTCAGCGGACTCTGCAGCGACGGATACTGCATCCCCTCATTGGACGCCCAAATAC
>CAYYFD010000125.1:0-2914 GCA_964471125.1 uncultured Candidatus Peribacteria bacterium | reverse complement strand
TCCCTCTAACCGGGGAAAAGAGGTGGGTCGGGGAGTTTCGTCTCTCCGACCCGTTTTTTGTTTCCATCGTGAAGAGAACGTGGTTTCACTCATGCAACTTCGCTAGAATCAGATCAATGGATACATCTGATCTCCTCACCCGTGGCATAGAAGAAGTTGTTCCCAGACCTCTTGCCGAGCAGAAACTGAAGTCGGGGAAGAAGATGCGCATCTACCTCGGCATCGACCCAACGGGAAGTAAGCTCCATCTGGGTCACAGCGTTCCACTTCGAAAGCTGCAAGCATTTGCTACTGCAGGACATGAAGTAATCTTCCTCGTTGGGAGCTTCACGGCAATGATAGGGGATCCATCCGGAAGAGATGCTCTACGCGAGCCACTTACAAAGGAGCAGGTCATCAAGAACTTCGAGACGTATAAAGAGCAAGCGGGAAAAGTTCTCGATTTCACCAAAGTGAAAATCGTCTACAACCACGAATGGCTGGAGAAGCTTTCCATGAGTGACATCCTGAAGCTCGGCAGTGAGTTTACGGTCCAGCAGATGATCAAGCGGGATATGTTCCAAAAACGGATCAAGGAAGAGGCGGATATTTCCGTTTCGGAATTCCTCTACCCAATCATGGTCGGCTACGATTCCGTAATGCTCGATGTGGACTGCGAACTCGGCGGGAGTGATCAGCTCTTCAATATGCTCGCCGGTCGCACACTGCAGCAGCGCCTCGGCAAGCGCGAAAAGTTTGTGCTCACGGTGAAGCTCATTGAAGGTACCGACGGCCGAAAAATGAGCAAGACCTACGATAACTGCATCTGGCTCGAAGATAGTGCCGCGGACATGTACGGGAAAATCATGAGCATCGAGGACAAACTGATCACGCTCTACATGGAGTGCTGCACGGATATCCCGATGGACGAAATTATCGTCATTGAAAAGAAGATGATCCAAGAGGAAAACCCCATGCAGTTTAAGAAGGAATTGGCAGAGGAGATTGTCCGCATCTACCACGGAGAGAAAGCTGCAAAGGAAGCTGCTGAGGGATTTTCCAATGTCTTTGCGAAAGGGGAGTTGCCAAAAGACATTTTGGAATTTCAGGCCCAAAAAGGAGAGTCACTTGTAGATCTTCTCCTCCGCGCAGGAATGATTTCGTCCAAATCCGATGGTCGAAGGCTCATTGAACAAGGGGGGATTCGACTGAACGACGAAGTGATAAGTGACCAAAACTCCCCTGCCACTACGGGGACGTACAAAGTAGGGAAGAGGAAGTTTGTGAAGATTCTTTAAACTGCATGCAAGTTGTATCGGAAACAGAGTATTTCTCACCATTGGCGAGCATACAAATTCCTGACCTAGAAAATGGCTTGAGAACGTTATGCAAATCCCCAGAAAGAACCGGATTGAGTTCGGTTAATCATCTAGGTGCATATAGTCATGAAATCCTGAGAAGATCACGCTATATAAGCTATTCCCAAGCTGTGTCCCTATGGCGCCTGTTTAGTGATACAGCAACTACTTTAGAGTTGGAATTTTCAGAAGCTCCAACTCCCGTTTCAAATGAAATTGATCGCTATGTAGGATACTTTCGCCGATTAGAGCATAAACTCTATCGAGCCATACAAGCATTCGAACACCAACAAGATTTTTAGAGTAGCATTCCATCATTCCATCATTGATGCGTTTATCAATCTCTCTAACGGCCTGCTTCGTTCTTGTCGCCTGCCAAGGCACTTCTCAAACAACTGTGCAAGATGAGGCATCTTCAAGATCGCCTTCTTTTGCACCGCAGTTATCGTCGGCAACATCATCAGCAACAAATGCCTCAAAAGAATCTACCTACACCAAACCCTCCGACGCGGAACTACGTACCAAACTTTCCCCTCTTCAGTACGACGTCACACAGCACGAGGGTACCGAGCCGCCGTACCGTAATGAGTACTGGGACAATCATGAGGATGGCATCTATGTCGATGTCGTTTCCGGTGAACCGCTCTTCAGCTCCAAGGACAAATATGAATCCGGTACCGGTTGGCCAAGTTTTACCCAACCGCTTAGCGCAGAGAACATTGTCGAGCGAACAGACTATCAATTGGTCTACCCGAGAACGGAAGTGCGCAGTCGGATAGCAGACAGTCATCTAGGCCACGTCTTTGATGACGGACCAGAGCCTCTGGGGCTACGGTACTGCATGAACTCGGCGGCAATGCGGTTTGTTGCCAAGGGTCAGCTGGAGACTGAGGGATATGGGCAATACTCCGAACTATTTCTCGAATAACCGCGCACCCAAGAATGGGTACGCTGGAAATAGGTTTCTTTTCTGTCGGAAGAAACAACATCCACCAGTGCGGCTATTCCTGGCCGCGCGTCCGTAATGCTATCCCCACCCAATAAGGCACGCGCGCAGTTGTGCTTTCGCTGCGATAGAGGACAATATGCCCGATGAAGCAATCCGGCACCTTTGCCCGCATGATCGGCTCAGGATTCGCGCATCTCCAGCATGCCATTGATGGAATGGCAGACGCAGGATTTCGTGCGCTGAAGAAAGCGGGAACGCAGCAGAAAGACTCTCCCAGGAAACCCGAAGGTGCAGCATGGCTTCGTACTGCGAAGGATGCAGGAAGAGGCACCCTGCGTTTCCTTGGCGAAGCGGGCGAATCTTACTATCAAAAATACGACGATCTCAAAGCCAAGAAGAAGTAATTCACTTAGGATACGCCCACTCCCAGAAAGTACGGCACACTCGACGCAACGACGACAAGAATGAGCGAAAGAATGAAGGCGATGCCGAGAGATCGTGTATCGTGAGACATGACAGTAAATATGACGAAGGAAATACATCACTCTTACACACACCCCTGACGCCGGAGCGTGACCACGCACCCCATGGAGAGTAACTCCCCCGTTACCTTGCGCATGGCAGGGGA
>CAYYFD010000124.1:0-2932 GCA_964471125.1 uncultured Candidatus Peribacteria bacterium | reverse complement strand
CCAAAACACTATCCGCCACCGCCGCCGCTCACACCAACAATCACCACCGCGTCGCGTTGGCTCATCACCGTGCGGACTCAGTTCACGGATCTGCTCGCGAAACGGCATGTCACGCCAGACAATGGAGCCGTTTTCTATCATCAGAATTTGCCCGTTGCTCCCGCCACCCAGCGCATCGATGATGGCATTGCTGTACGCCACGGCATGCTGCGGCGCAGCGCCGTGTCCGGATGCCGGCTGCACATTCTGATTGGAAACATCGTACGACGGGTACACGGCAATCGGCTGTGAAACAAAGGGCATCACATGGGATGCGTTCAATAAACGCCTCTCCCGCCGCTCGTCAACGGCACTGCGCGGCATGGCCGCTGTTCCGAATGCACTCTCCAGCGCTCTGACAGCGCGTCTCTCCTGCACTTTTTCCTGCAACTCGTCTGCTGTGAGCGCAACGTAATTCTGCTCGACGAGTGAGCCATTCAACCTTGTTACATGATCGTAGGTAAACAACAGCGGATCACTGACGACCGAACCGTCCGCCAATGTGCGCCGTGTCACAATGCGCCCTGCTCGCGGGCCGTGCAGTTCACTCTCGATTCCCGTAATGCGGCGTTCAAGATCACCACTCAGAACCGTAAGTGATGCAGCTGTGCTGCCGCCAAATCCCCGAACAGTAACCAGCAGTGTCAATGCTGCTGCCGATGCCGTCCATGCAAAAGCAAAGGGACGACGAATCATTTCGGGCTTCAATGCATCGGTCATTGCAGGTGCCGCTTCACGGATAGCAGACCGACTCGATGCAATGAGACGGGTCATCTGTGCCCGCGAGTATCCGGTTGTCTTCTCGAGGTACTGCTTCAGTACACCCTTGTCATCACGACTCAGGGCGTCATACGAAAAATATGCAAGAATCTTTTGGACCCACTGAATTTTTCCTTCCCGGTTGAGCCCGATGTCTTTGAGTTTTGCATTCTCCCCCCCCGAAAGAATAGCTTTCAATTCTGCGAGGCTGGCCGGAAATTTTGGGAAGCGTCGCATGCGGGATGAATGTGGGTTTTTGTCGTAAATGAGCCTCAGGCTCATGACGAAGTTTTCTCATGATTATACCAAAAATAACGCATTTTTTCAATGACGGTTATTGTGGGTATACTCCACACATGTTCACCCCCGATCAGCTACGACCGTACATTGCTTCCGCTCTCGAGAAAACCGACTTTCAAGGGCTTGGAGAGCGTTACATAGGAAAAGTACGAGATGTCTACACCCAACCTGAAAACGATTTGCGCATCCTGATTGCCACCGACCGCCAATCGGCATTCGACATCAAGTGGTGTTCCATACCTCTCAAGGGGCAGGTCTTAAACCAAATCAGCGCATGGTGGTTTGAGCGCATTGGAGACATTATGCCAACGCAGGTTCTGGCTATCCCTGATCCCAATGTCACCGTTGCAAGAAGACTGAAAATGGTGCCAGTAGAGATTGTCGTCCGTGGCTATCTCACCGGCTCCAGCAAGACCTCTGCTTGGGTAAACTACAATGCCGGCATGCGGGATTTTTGCGGAGTGAAACTCCCTGACGGAATGGTAAAAAATGAACCATTCAAGAGCGCGATTCTTACGCCCACAACCAAAGGCGAAGATGATGAACTCATCGATCCAGCGGGTATTTTCGCCCAAGGCCTTTCTACAGAAAGGCAGTGGGAAGAGATTTCGGCTAAAGCTCTCGCTCTGTTTGCCCGCGGCCAGAAATTGGCTGCAGATCGCGGTCTTATCCTCGTCGACACCAAGTACGAAATGGGCGTGGATGCCTCGGGAACCCTCATGATCGCCGATGAAGTTCACACACCGGATTCCTCACGGTACTGGCTTGCGGAAACCTACGAAAAGAGATTTTCTGAAGCGCAAGAACCCGACAGTCTCGACAAGGAATTCTTTCGTCTGTGGCTGCGAGAACAGGGATTTGAGTACGGAGACAAAGCCACATGGCCAGAGATCACCGATGACGTCCGTCTCGCACTTTCCGCCAAGTACATCGATCTCTACGAGCGTATTACAGGCCAAAAATTCACCCTGCCGCCGGTAGGGTCAACTGCGGAAAGGATTCAGAAGAATTTGGAGAAATACCGGATAAGGGAATAAAGAGAAATAAGAGATCTAAGGGAATGAAGGGATTATCCCTTTAATCCCTTATTCCCCGTACATCCCTCGCTACCTTTCGATCACAATCTTCCACCCCACTCCTACTTCCGTTTCAGCCATAAACCCCGCATGCATTTCCAATGCATATTTCGCCGATCCATGAGAATCATATGTCGCGCAGGGATCAGACTCACAGGGAATCATCGTCACCCCGTACACCCACTCTCCTTGGGCATTGAAAAAAAGAATATCGAGGGGGATCAGCGTATCTTTCATCCAGAATCCGCGAGGAGCTTCATCGGGAAAAATGAAGAGCATTCCCTCATAGGGTCCCAGTGCATCTCTCCCCATAAGCCCTTTGCCCTGAGCCTCGGGCTCATCGGCGATCTCTGCAAGAATTTTGATGCTATTGCCTGATAGACCCGTCAAAGAAATCTGCCTGCGCACCAGGCCTGAGAGAGGATGAACAGGGAGAGGAGTGTCTGCTAAAACTGGAATGGAGGGTGACGGAGAATTTACTATTGTTGAATTATTTTGACAACCAGTCAATATTATTACAAATAATATAATTCCCTTCCAGGCAATCGGCGAGGCAACCGGTCTCACCGTTGACGGAGGGATGCAATCACAGCCTCTCTGTTTTTGACACGGAAAATAGCACTCCCGGCAACGAGGTTATTTGCTCCGGCGGCGATGCACTGTGGGGCGGTCTTCTCATCCACCCCCCCATCCATTTGAATCATGAGTCCGGAATGCAGTTCACGAGCAGCCATGACCTTGGAAAGAACATCAGAGAT
>CAYYFD010000123.1:0-2987 GCA_964471125.1 uncultured Candidatus Peribacteria bacterium | reverse complement strand
GACCTCCAAGCCACATGCCTCCGCGACGATGTCCCGAGCGTGGCCCTGCTTTGGAAACCAGATAGTCGAAGAGCAGCCCAAGTCCCGCAAGTACAGGAATGCTCCACCACCAGACATAGAACACTGCAAGAACAACACCGATCACCGCTCCAACCACACCGCCCAGCCACCAAGATTTCGACCGCCCGAAGAGGGCAACCAGAAAATCAAAACCTACAAAGAGTATGAAGAACAGAAATTGTCCAAAACCCGATACATCACCCGATCCCTTGCTATAGCGGTCTGCAGTGTATTCACCGCCAATGTGTTTTTGGAGTGCAACGATACCCAACCGTATGCCTTCTGCGTATTCCCCCTCCCGAAACATCGGTGCCATATCCGCTTCGACAATACCGGCTGCAACGATATCGGGCACAGCACCCTCAAGCCCATAACCCGTAGCGATAAACCCCTGACGGTCTTCATAAGCAATAAGTATAAGAATGCCATTGTTATATTCCTTGGAACCAATGCCCCACTTACGACCGATCTCCACCGCAACGTCTGCAATGGACTCGCCTCCAAGGGTGCCCACGATAAGTATGGCTATTTCATTACTCGATTGAGCTCGGTACTCCTGCAGCGACTGCTCCAGTGAAGACTGATCCTCCGCAGTCAGAAGATTGATCGTATCGGTAATGTACCCATCATTGGGAGGTACAGAAAAAGCGAGGACGGATGCGGGGGCAAACAGTGTTAGGAACACAAATGCGGTACAGCGGATCGTCCTCATGCGGACACTCTACTCAAAATCCACCTTCGGCGCGACATCACTGCCCGCCTGTGCCTCAAAGAACTGCTCTTCGTCAAATCCGAAGATTCCTGCAAGCATATTGCTCGGGAATCGCTTCACACGAAGATTGTAACTGCGCACGGTGTCATTGAAATCCTTACGTGCTGTTCCGATGCGATTCTCCGTGCCCTCAAGCTGCGTCATGAGATCCCTGTACGCCTGCGTTGCCTGAAGCTGGGGATAGTTCTCGACAGATACAAGAAGACGGGACAAAGCACCTTCCATTTCTCCTGCTGCGGCAATGCGATCACCACGTGTCGGAGCCGTCTGCCAGCGACTTCTGGCCTCCGTGATTGCGGTGAACGTATCCTGCTCGAACGCTGAAGCGCCTTTTACAGTACTGACCAGATTCGGAATGAGATCCACTCTGCGCTGATACTGTGTCTCCACCTGTGCCCACGATGCAGTTAGCGATTCGCGACCGGTGACGAGGCCGTTATACCCTGACCAAAGCCAGAGACCAAAGACTGCTGCAATGCCGAGGACGATCCAAAGGGTTTTGTTCATATGCACAGTATAATTGAGAATAGAGAATTGAGAATGGAAAATTACAGATGTTTCTAAGAAATTCTTCATTCTTAATTCTCCATTCGCTCATACACCCCTGTCCACTTCGCGATACTCAGGACCTTTCCCTTCATCTGTTGCTCGAGCATCGCGCGCGTTGCTTCAAAGGAAAGACTGATGCCATCATTGATCGCATAGAGAGAAAATTGATAACGATGGGGCCCGCTGCCGGCAGCAGGGCAAGGAGGATAGTAACCGCTTGTTTGTGCACTCGTCGTTCCCTCCATGGCACCACTCGGGATCGACCCCTCTATAATCTCCTTCGTATTCGGGGAAATATCCCATACCACCCAATGAACAAAATGTCCGGAGGGAGAATTGAGATCATCCATCACCAGAGCAAGAGTGCGCGTGCCCGCAGGAACGGAGGTGATTTCGATCGACGGACTGATGCCATCTCCATCACAGGTGAATGAGACAGGCAAACTCTGTCCATCCCCGAATGCAGGACTCTTCATCGCCAGAGGAATATCTACGGATTTCCCTCCGGAACCACCTCCAAAGCATGCACTGAGAAAGGTAGACATGATCGCAAGCAAGACAATGCGGGGATGCATGGTCACCATTGTACATGCAGGATTTGGTCGGGACGAGAGGACTTGCCCGGCTTCACTTGCGAGCTGCGCCGGGGCTTATCTAATCCCGGCACAGTTCCCGCAGGAACGGAGCCGGATGGTCGGCGAGTAGGTAGCCTACTCGAACGCATCAGGAATCACCACAGGGAACACGGGCATTTGGGCAAACGGTACGCTGAGGTCATCCGTTTGTTCGACCCGTCATTCGAGTATGGCAGGAAATACGAATGGCAGAAGGAAGCGAGTTTCGTGCTGTCTGCACAATAGCCCTGCTGTATCTCGAACCGTTGTATAGTTTTTCCATGACGAAGATAGGTAGAAATGATCGGTGTTTGTGTGGAAGTGGAAAGAAGTATAAAAAGTGTTGTATGAATAAAGAGATGAAGCCTTCGGGTTCTACTTCAAAGAAGAAGAATTTTGCATCGGATGAAGAAAGAGAGAAAGTTTTCAGATTACTCTTTTGCCTGCTTCGTGACGTAATGAATGCAGCAAGGTGTGATTTGGACAGGAATGATGTGAGACAGTACGCAAGTGCGCTTGCAACCAAAATCTTTAGGCAGACCTGCACGCTTGTGCATTTACTCAAGGGCAGCCCTATTCCCTTTCAAGAAAAGAATGAAGGCAATTTGGATTTTTCCTCAATCTCTGACCTTAGTCGCTCGATCATTCAAACGTATCTCGTTTTCCATCATTTGTTTGTAGATTCAGAGTACGAGGAGGAGATTCAGTTTAAATACTTCGCGTGGATCAAAGACTCATTACAGAAAAGGAAGGAGTTGTACCCGTATTATGTTTATGAAAACCTCAAAGAAATTGAGGGAATAGAAGGAGATTTGGTGGATGTGGATGCTGTTATGGCAAATGACGAGCGCGAAGTGAAAAAGATTGAGGCAGAGATGGAGAATAATCCCTTTTACAAAAAGCTTACTCAGCCGACTGATGATCCCGAACTGAAGAAGAAGCAGAAGAGATATAAAGATCGACTCAAAGAGGGGTGGCTGCCCGGCGACTGG
>CAYYFD010000122.1:0-3007 GCA_964471125.1 uncultured Candidatus Peribacteria bacterium | reverse complement strand
TGCACCAGATCATTGCACCTGAAATACGCCATAGGGAGAACAACATGGCATTATCCAAAAATCATGAATACGTATACAGCCCTTCATTAAGCCAAATATATTGTTCCATAGCGTTGGAGAACAGGATCAGCAGGGTGAACGGATGTACACATATCCCTAACCTGATAATTCCCTGCGTCAATCTGTGTTTTTGGCTAAAGATCGTTGAAACCGCAGAGAATTGCCGATATTTTCACCTCGCAATGGCGTGCTATAAAAGGTAAAATAAACCTGAACGTCACTCTCGAAACGTCCCCCCTCTATGCTTTTAGAAATCCTGAATCAACGTTTCACACTACATGCTTCCTTACAGAGCATAGTGCTCTTAAATGCATGAGTATCTTTGAGAGTGGCGGGACCTGTACTTCCTTCCGCCAACAACTATGGAACAAACTATCGTGTACCTCATTGTAGGAGCAGCCTTCCTGCTCGGTCTGCTCGTAGGCTGGTTTACCTTCTCCAAGGGCAAAAAGATCAGTACCAGTCTTCAGCTCGAGATTGCAGCAAAAGAAGGAAAGCTCAAAGAGCTGGATATGAAGATGAGTCAGTCACAGTCGTCTGCAAAAGCTATCGACGCTGAGGCCAGAGCGAATGCCAAGGAAATCGTTTCCGAGGCACGCATTCGTGCAAGTGAACTCGAAACAACGCTACATAAAGAGCAGGCAAGACTGGAAGAAAAAGAGCGTGCCATGGATGAAAAGAGTCGCACCGTTGACCGTCAGAAGACCGAGCTAGATGCCCATCAGAAAGACATTGAGGCACTGCGCACAGAACTTTCGGCTACAGCACAAAAGCACCGAAGCGCTTTGGAGCAGATCAGCAAGCTGAGCGAGGAGGAGGCGAAAAACCAGCTCTGGACCGAGCTCCAGACGGAGTACGCGCCGCACTTTGCAAAGCAGATCAAAGCTCTCCGCGAGGGCATGGAAGAGAAAGTGGAGGAGGAAGCAAAAGCTCTTATGGCACAGGCCATGCAGCGCTACGCTTCCGAAACTGCAACGGAATCCACTTCAACGATCGTGCAGCTTCCGAGCGACGACGTGAAAGGAAAGATCATCGGTAAGGAAGGACGCAATATCGCTGCATTCGAGCAGGCAACCGGCGTGGACATCATCATCGATGACACCCCCGGAGCCATCATTATTTCCGGATACGATCTCGCACGCCGCTACGTCGCAAAACTTGCAATGGAGAAGCTCGTAAAAGATGGACGTATCCAGCCGGCCCGTATCGAGGAAATTGTTGCGAAGATGAAAGATGATGTTGGGAAGATGATGCTCGAGTTCGGCCGCAGAGCATGCGAAGAACTCGGCATCGCAGGGTACCCACAAGATCTTCTCAAGATCATCGGCAGACTGCGCTTCCGCACGAGCTATGGTCAGAATGTACTCAAGCACTCGGTGGAAATGGCGCACATCGGCCGCATGCTTGCCGAAGAGATCGGTGCAGACTCGAAGATCATCGTGGAAGGCTGTCTACTGCATGACATCGGCAAGGCCCTCGACCACGAGGTCTCCGGTACCCACGTCGAAATCGGCGTGGAGATCTGTAACCGCTTCAAGGTCCGGCCGGAAGTCGTCCACTGTGTGGCGGCCCACCATGAAGACATCCCCATGGAAACTCCTGAGGCATTCATCGTCGCTGCTGCTGATGCAATTTCCGGAGCACGTCCCGGTGCGAGACGTGAATCCATCGAGGCCTACATCAAGCGCCTGAAAGAGCTCGAGGAAGTCGCCAAGAGCTTCGAAGGAGTCTCGAGAGCATTTGCTATCTCGGCGGGCCGAGAAGTACGCGTGTATGTCGATACTACGAAGATCGATGACCTACGTCAGGAACAGCTTGCGAAAGACATCAGCCAGAAGATTGAAAAGGAACTGACGTACCCTGGAGTGATCAAGGTGAATGTCATTAGAGAACGAAGAATCGAGCAAATGGCCAAATAAGAACATTCAATAATCTGTGTAGAGACGCACCTGTGGTGCGTCTTTACGTAAATACAAATAAATGCTATAATAATACCAATACCAATATCCTCATGAAACACGGACAAAAGATCGTCCTCTCTGTCGGACTCGCTCTTGGCGGCATCGCAATGCTCGGCTCCACAACCGCACAGCATCTCAGCGGCCAGGCAGCACCGCAGATCAATGTCTTCAGCGCAGTAGAATCAGGGAACGGCGTCACGCTCCGCGCAGACGAGCACAATATTGTCACCTGCAATGAAGCAAGCTCCAGTGCGATTGCTACGGGGAATCTGGAGAGATCTTCATTCCGTTTCTGGGTGTATGAGTACAGCGGGCTTGAACCACAGCAACAGGGAAAGTTCTATATCTCCCCCGGAGAAATAGCTATCCATCCGGAATACGGAGCCATCGACACATTAAGAACTTTCGCGGGCGGCAAGCGCTACTACATCATGAGTGCGGTGGACCTACAGTTTCGCTGCGGGCAGGGACTGAGTAAGCCGGGAGTATGCGGCGATGGGATTCTTGATCGCGGAGAGATATGTGATACGGAGAGCGCAGGATGCAATCAGCGGACATGTACGACAGCCGATGGATACGTCTGCACGGCAAATGTCTGTTCCATTTTCATCCCGAATCCTGCTGCGGAAGATTCCCCCGAGCATGCAGATGTTTCCACCATCCATGAGGAAAGCACCGTCATTGAAACTACTTCGGAATCAAGCAGCAATACTGCTGTCCATACGTCTGCTGAAGAAACTGAGCAAGCAATAACAGAAGTGGAGGCAGAAATACTTCCCCTCACGATACAAGTCACCGATGCCAATATGGATCCTGAAGGCATGCCTGTTCCTTCTGGCGTCTATCCACTCGGCATCTTCCGGTTTGCGACAGATTCCACCGCTGTTTCCTCTGCATCCCTTGAAAGTATTCTTTTCAGTGTGGAGACGGCAAACGTCGTTATCGGAGCGCAGGAATTCCGCTTCTATACTCCCGAACATCCGGAA
>CAYYFD010000121.1:0-3017 GCA_964471125.1 uncultured Candidatus Peribacteria bacterium | reverse complement strand
CATAGGCAATGCACCTGTAAATTTGAATATAGACATGATAATGATCATGCATATGATCTGTAGAGACGCACTGTCAGTGCGTCTCCTTCGACAAGGCACGCCTACGCATGTGTGATCATGGGGTGATCATTGGATAATCACGATCCGGAATCGCTTGCGGTAGAGACGGCATGATATGCCGTCTCTGGAAATGGCGAGACGGCACAACGTGCCGTCTCTACGGTGGACGTTTACAAAAAACCGATTAATTATTTTCTCTTTCCCCACTTCCTCGGCGGCGCTGCACGCTTTTTTACCAGAATTTCCACAGCTTCTGCATGCGTGAGGGTATCCGGTGAATATTTTTTCGTAAGGGATGCATTTGTTTTCCCATCGGTAACATACGGGCCATAGCGTCCGTCTTTCAGAAGAATCATTCCACCGGTTGTGGGATCTGCCCCAAGAGTTTTCAGTGGCTCTGCTGCCTTCGCACGCTGCTCTTTTGCCGTCGAAAGAAGCGTAACGGCCTCTTCGAGTGTAACCGAGAGGGGATCGATCTCTTTAAGGCTTACGGTAGCCTCACCACAGCGGATATACGGGCCAAATCTGCCACGATGAACCTCCATGGGGCTTCCTTCATGTATACCAAGTAATCGGGGGAAGCTCAGAAGAGCCAGTGCCTGCTCGAGGGTAATGCTATCTTTGCCGATATTTTTGGGAATGGATGCGCTTTTAGGCTTGGGCTTCTTTACCTTTGCAGCCTTTGGTCCCTTTTTTCCCTTCAATCCCTTCTTTCCCTTCTCCACCTTCTCTTCTTTAGTTTCTGTACTCTGCCCGACAACTGGAACAACAGCTCCCGGATCCTCGGCTCTTCCAAGCTGCACGTACGGACCGAATCTTCCTGTGCGTACGATAACCTCCAGTCCTGTCGCAGAATCTTTACCCAAAATCCGCTCTTTTAAGACATCATCACGGGAGATTTCTTCGCTCTTACGATCAATGAGAGCCTTGAATGGAGAATAAAATGCACCAAGAAATTTCTTCCAGTCCTTGGTCCCCTCGGCGATGTCATCCAGGGATTGTTCCATCTGGGCGGTAAACCCCGGATCAACAATATCCTGAAAATGCTCGGTGAGGAGATCGGTGACCGTGAAGGCGACATCTTCCGGCTGTAGCTGCTTTCCCTCTTTTTTGATGTAGCCGCGCTGCTGAATAGTGGAAATCGTCGGAGCATAGGTACTTGGCCGTCCGATGCCTTCCTCTTCAAGCTTCTTGACCAGACTCGCCTCGGTATAACGAGGAGGAGGTTTGGTGAAGTGCTGGAGCGGTTTAATCTCGTCGCAGGACAGGGGCTGATCTTTAGAGAGGGGAGGCAGAAGGTGCTCTGTATCGTCATCATGCTCAGCTTCACTACGCGTGGAATCCGGCTCGTCACGATCCTCGCGATAGAGACGGAGGAATCCGTCGAAAATCACTGTCTGGCCCGTTGCTCTGAATGTGTACTCCCCAACACCGATATCGGCTCCAACCCGCTTGAGTTGGGCAGTGGCCATTTGGGTAGCCACAGTCCGGTTCCAAATGAGCGTATACAGCTTGAGCTGCTGATGATCGAGTACATCCGTAAGGGACTGCGGTGTACGGGAAATTTCCGTGGGACGAATGGCTTCGTGCGCCTCCTGGGCACCCTTGCTCTTGGTCTTGTATTTGCGTGGCTCGCTTAAGACGTACTCGCGGCCGTAGAGCTTTTCGATGCCCACTACAGCGTCCTTTAGAGCTTTTTCACTAAGGTTTACGGAGTCCGTACGCATATAGGTGATAAGACCTGTCTGCCCTCCTCCGGAGCCAACATCCATACCTTCGTAGAGCTGCTGTGCGACCATCATCGTCTGCTTCACGGAAAATCCGAGCTTACGACCTGCCTCCTGCTGAAGAGTCGATGTGGTAAACGGGGGTGGGGGAGTACGCGTAATTTCCTTTTCATCCACCGATGTCACAATGAAAGGTTGGCCGGTGATGGCGTCAGTAACCTCCTTTGATTCTTCTGCAGTGGATGGGACGAATTTCTTGCCGCTTTTTGCAGAAAGCTTCGCCGTGAAGGTCTCACCTTTCTCTGTTTGCAAATCCGCATCGATCGTCCAGTACTCGGTGGGATTGAATGCCTGAATCTCACGCTCGCGGTCGACGATGATGCGCACGGCAACAGATTGCACACGTCCTGCGGAAAGACCTCTGTAGACCTTTTTCCAAAGAAAGGGAGAAAGGGTGTAGCCCACAAGTCTGTCAAGAATGCGGCGGGCCTGCTGGGCATCAACGAGCTTGGTATCGATATCTCGCGGATGGGCAGCGGCATGCTTGATGGCTTCTTCGGTAATCTCATGAAAGACGATGCGACGGATGGGCTGATCCTTCTTGCACTTCAGTGTCTCCACCAAATGCCAGCCGATGGCTTCCCCTTCACGATCTTCATCAGTCGCTATCCAGAGTTCATCGCAGGTATTAAGCGCTGTCTGGAGCTTTTTGATCACCGTCTTCTTCTCTTCCTGCACTTCGTACTGGGGTGCAAATCCATTATCCGGATCCACGCCGAGCTTACTGCTGGGGAGATCGCGGACGTGACCCATGCTCGCCTCCACGATGAAATCCTTCCCGAGGAAGCGCTTGATGGTACGAGCCTTTGTCGGACTTTCGACAATAACGAGATGACCGGGCACGGGGCGGAGGTTAGGGAGTGTATGAGAGGTTTGTCAAAGAGAAAAAGGTGTACAGACGTACAACTGAAGAGCTGCAAGTCATAAACTTTACCTGCGCATCCGTAGCCCGCAGGCGAACGCGGGAGCTTGGAGCGGCCGCCCAAAGCGGAGCAATTTGATCTTGCTGGGCGCGCAGAACATGGGAATTGCCTCTCTTTACTTCAAATCATGAGTATTTTTCGTATTCATTTTTTTTGGCTAGATAGAGCCGCCAAAAACAGCCTTTGGGCTGGCAAAGTTTGTGACACTGTTTTTTTGGCTTGCAGATGCGACACTGCGGATTACACT
>CAYYFD010000120.1:0-3093 GCA_964471125.1 uncultured Candidatus Peribacteria bacterium | reverse complement strand
AGGACCCCTCAGCGGAGCGATCCCACAGGCGGCCCTCGCAGAAGACGGAAAGAGAATTGCCGAACTTGTGGAGGAATATCAGGGGTACTTCGGAAAAGACAATCTCTACTTCGAGCTTATGGATCTGCCCAATGTCCCCGGGCAGGTGGAGATCAACCAGCAGCTCATCCACTGGGGGGAAAAGCTCGGAGTGCCAGTTGTAGCTACCTGCAATGCACACTACTGCAGAGCAGAGGATGCGGAGGCCCATGATGTCCTGCTATGCATCCAGAAGAATGCACATATCTCCGACCCCAGCCGCTTTTCCATGCGCGATACGGACTATTCCATGCGCACATTCGAAGAGATGGAAAAATCCTTCGGGCATATCCCCGACGCCCTCAAAAACACACGGATCATCGCCGATCGCTGCTCGGTGCATCTGGATTTTTCGAAGTATCACATCCCGCGATTTCCCGTACCACAGGGCACAACAGAAAATGATGAGTTGCGCAGGATGGCACAGGAGGGTTTTGCCAAAAAATATCCGGAGCCTGCCACAGGCTACCGCGAACGCCTCGAATATGAATTGGGCATCATCAACCAAGTGGGATTTTCCGGATACTTTCTTATCGTTGCCGACTTCGTGAATGAAGCAAAGCGCCGCAGCATCACCGTCGGTCCGGGGCGGGGAAGCGCTGCCGGCTCGATGGTCTCCTATTGCCTCGGCATCACCGGACTGGACCCCATGGAGCACGGACTTCTCTTCGAACGCTTTCTCAATCCTGAACGCATATCCATGCCGGACGTCGATATTGACTTCGCCGACACACGCCGCGACGAGGTGCTCAACTATGTACGCGAGAAGTACGGCAAAGACCGTGTTGTGCAGATCTGCACCTTCGGAACATTGGCCGCCCGCGCCGCTGTGAAAGATGTTGGACGTGCATACGGTGTGCCATTTTTGGAAATGAACGCCCTCGCAAAACTCATTCCGGACAAGCCGGGTACAACGCTCCTTGAGGCACTGGCCACACAAGAAATCCAGTTGGCCTACAAAGAAAATGAAACGTACCGCAAGATTTTTGATACTGCTCAGAAGCTTGAGGGAAAAGCACGACACGTTTCTGTGCACGCCTGCGGTGTGATCATCACGCCGGAGCCTGCGGTAAAGTACACAGCCCTCCAGCGCGCCCCGAAAGACGAGGATACGATCATCACGCAAACAGCCGCAAAGCCTCTGGAGTCATTGGGGCTTCTCAAAATGGACTTCCTCGGCCTCATGAACCTGACGGTGATCCAGACCACACTGGAGATCATTGAGCGGCTCCATGGACAGGCGATTGATATCAGCAATATCCCCGTCAATGACGCAAGGACATTCGGATTACTCCAGCGCGGAGATACCACTGGCGTCTTCCAGCTGGAATCTGCGGGTATGCGACGGTACTTGAAGCAACTCAAACCAACAGCCTTCAACGACATCATCGCCATGGTCTCGCTCTACCGCCCGGGGCCTATGGAATGGATTCCGCAATACATCAAACGCAAGCACGGAAAGGAAAATGTGAGTTATCAACATGAAGACCTGCGACCCATTCTCGAAGTCACCTACGGCATTGGTGTCTATCAGGAGCAGATTCTGGAAATCGCGCGGGCCTTCGCCGGATTCTCACTTGGAGAAGCCGATATCCTGCGCAGAGCGATCGGAAAGAAGATTAAAGAGGAACTGGCATCGCAGCGCGAGAAGTTTCTGGCAGGCGCGGAAAAAAAGGGCTACAAGCGACCGCTTGCCGAGCGCATCTTCGATGACGTCATCACGCCGTTCGCCGGATACGGATTCAACAAATCGCACGCTGCGGGCTACGCAAAAATCGCCTACGAGACGGCGTACCTGAAAGCGAACTATCCGACGGAGTTCATGGCAGCGCTCCTGAGTAGCGACGCACAGGACACCGACCGCGTCATGATCGAGATCGAGGAGTGCCGTGCGATGGGTATTGCCGTTCTGCCGCCGGATATTAATGAATCACTGCGTCACTTCACTGCCATCCCGCAAGCTACTCAAAGCTCATCCGGTTCCATCCGCTTCGGTCTTACAGCCATCAAAGGCATCGGTGATAGTTCCGTGCAGCAAATCATCGAGGTGCGGGGGGACAGGAAATTCGCATCCATCGAGGATTTTGCCAAGCGTGTTCCGGCAAAGGTCCTGAATAAAAAATTGCTCGAATCTCTCGCAAAGTCCGGAGCACTGGATTCGCTCGGAGAACGGGGAGCGCTCGTAGCGCACTACGATGTCATAGCGGAGTACGGCAAAGCTGCTGGGGACGTAAGCTCCGCACAGGAAGGACTCTTTGGGGCAGGCCAGATGGACGAAGCAACTCTCAGTTTCCCGGAAAGCGTTCCCGCAACCGGCCTGCAGAAACTTCAATGGGAGAAAGAAACGCTCGGCATGTACGTGAGCAGCCACCCGCTGGCGGGTCTCAAGAAATATATCGGCAAAAAGGCCCAGCTTATTGCCAACCTCACACTCGAAGATGCAGGAAAAAAGATCACCCTCGCAGGCATCGTCGAAGGAGTGAAACGCATCACGACAAAGAAGGGGGAAACCATGGCAATCCTGTTTTTGGAAGACCCCACGGGAAAGATGGAAATCACCCTTTTTCCCCGCACGTTTGCCGATGCCGCAGAGCATCTGGAGCAGCCGGATACCGTGCTTGTTGTGGCAGGGATTCTGGATCTACGAAACGGCATGCTGCAGATGCGCGCGGATGTAGTAAAGCGAGCATCACTTTCGACTATGATCAATAAAGCGCGCGCGGCAGGATTCTTCGATGAAGAGGAGGCAAAAAGCGGACTACGGCTTTCGAGACCGGTTGTCGGTAGTGATGATGGCGTTGATGCAATAGATGAAGAAGGAAATGTTGTAGCAGGAGAAGTGATCAACGTCATTGAAGCACCGGCACCCGATGCAGAGTTTTATGGCCCGCTCGGGAAATGGATCCTTGAAGGGATGCCTACAAATGAAGCGATGCAAGCACTCAATCTAGAAGGCAACATACCACCACCAAGGAGAGCTTCTGATGAACAACCCCGCAACCCCGCAACCCCGCA
>CAYYFD010000119.1:0-3158 GCA_964471125.1 uncultured Candidatus Peribacteria bacterium | reverse complement strand
TAGCGGGTAGAAGCGATCACGAGTGATCCGGAGGATTCCTGTGATACAGAACCACGTGCATCCACTCCCAAATCCGCCGGCGTCAGTGCGAGGGTCGCAGCTGTTCCATATCTCGGCACCTTATGCGATCCCGCAAGGACGACAACACTTCTTGCCCGCATCTGCTGAAAAATCGCTTGGAGCGACTGACCAAAGGCTTCGATGCGATCCATGGTGACATCGTCACTGAGAACAAGTCCATCATCCGGAACGATAATCTGCACATTCGATGTGCATCGGCTGCCCTCTAGAGCATGGGTGCAAAGCCTGCGCACCACTTCACAGGAAGGATGATACTGACCACCAAGCGACTCTGAACACATCGCACCACCTTCAGCAAGAACGACAATATCATCGGCACAGCATTCCTCTGCATCACGCATGGAAACCGGACCACGGATGGAAGAAGCCGTTGACGCTAAAGTCGGCATGGAAATGCATCCTATCGCATATTTAAGCCCAATATCCATGAAATCCTCCCCATTTTTCATGTACCTGTACCCGATGAAGGTTCCTCTTCCCCCGTTTCGAGCCAATGACGGTAGCGCTCGAAGAATCCTGCAACGTACGTGACCACCTCCTTGCCCGAACATTTTTTGCTGCGGGCACGTGCGACAGCTTCGGACATCAGCATTGTCGCCTCGGTTCTCGAGAGATCTCCACCATCAACAATAAGACTGCTGGAACCATCGGCAATGCGATCGAGACGTCCGCGGACTGCTGCAAGACTTCCGCCGTAGACAGCACGCTTGCGTCCTGCACCGTCTTCCGTCTGTAATGGATCACTGATGATCACCAGAGGTGCTCCTGCTTCGGCTCCGATCTGTGCGGCAACGTTCACTTTTTCAAGATTGCGTTTTGAATGTCGCAAATTACTCACACCCGGTGCCTGCACGACCATACCGCAAAATTCGTCTGCCTTTTTCCGCGCCCACCAACTTGCCCACCATCGGCGAAATGCAGCAGGATGCGTAAGTCCCCA
The DNA here is from genome assembly GCA_964471125.1 of uncultured Candidatus Peribacteria bacterium. Taxonomy (GTDB): domain Bacteria; phylum Patescibacteriota; class Gracilibacteria; order Peribacterales; family Peribacteraceae; genus 2-12-FULL-55-11. The sequence continues at coordinate 2,137 of CAYYFD010000119.1, read as the reverse complement.
CATCGCCTTCGCAAGATTTTCATAATTGGATGTCGGCGTGAGCGTCCATGTCTCTACACCCCCCAACGAAAGGAGATAATCATCCGTACGCTTGCGGGGAAGACGCTCATTACGATCCTCAAGATCAAACTGCCAGCGCTGATCCAATGGACTATTGCCTATGGAAACGGCGATATCCTGATACTTCGCCAAAAATGGATGTAGGCCATCGGTATTGATCTTATGTAGTCCGCGGGGAGCATGGAGTATGCCCCCGCAGCAAAGCCCCATTTTTCCACGCATCTCCTTTCTCGTCGCAAGATACGTCGCATCTCCGAGATTGGAAACTGCTTCATCGTTCTCCGGGTAAAACCTTCCTTCATGACCTTGCGGCCGGTTCGGGGAAGCATGGTGCTGTGAAGCAACGACAATCAGGGAACGATCATCGCCCAGAAGCTCTGCAGGAATGCCCTCGGCAAGAGCGTGCATGAGAAATGCAGCACTGTCTGTACCTACAGGAAGAACAAGATGCGAAGGATCTTCTGTAAGAATAGCGCGTACTTCACGGACAATGCGCATGAGGTTTGCAGGATCGTAATCCGCACTATCCAGCAATTTTTTGGCTTCTGTCACTCTCAGGCGGGCAATGCGTCGCCAGACTTCTGGATCGACATCCTCCATCATCGCCTCCGCCTTACCGGCAACCGGAAGAATCTTGATATCCGCATCGTCGCGTAAACCATGTCTGCTCTCATCGTAGAGCACGCCTCCCACCCACTCCCCACCGACGACCGTTCCGCCAAGAACGTGTACGCGCACGTCCTCATCGCCGGTCATTTGGTCGATTGGTGGCATTTTTGATGAAAGGTATCTATTGTAAAATATTTTGTACTTTTCACAAGAATTCTCCTGTATAATCCGGTAATGGCGCCGAGGGCCCCGCTCAAAACGGCTTTGGTACAAAAGGCGCTTATCTATGCGGAGAAGGCCCATAAAGGGCAAAAACGCTCTTCCGGCGAGCCATATATCACGCACCCCAAAGCTGTCGCCGACATCCTGCGCGGGATCTCCGCCGACGAAGAAACCATCGCTGCGGCACTGCTGCATGACACTGTCGAAGACACCGATGTCGCCATGACCGATATCCGCAGGGAGTTCGGCACGACGGTTGCACGCCTTGTGGAAGGAGTAACCAAAGTACAGAAAACCGAGCGCGACCTGCAGCCCGGCGAACGCAGCTCCGCCGCCATACGCAAAATCTTTCAGGTCATGGGGAGCGATATCCGTGTTATCTTTATTAAGCTTGCGGACCGGTTGCACAACATGCAGACCCTCGGGCACCTACGCAAAGAAAAACAGCAGCGTATCGCACGAGAAACGCAGGAGATCTACTGCCCCACGTGTGACCTCCTCGGTATCCGCGACTGGTACGAGCAGCTCTCGGACCTGAGTCTGCGGTACCTCGATCCTCCCGCCTACAAACTCCTGACGGAAAAATTTAAGCGAGCGGACACCGCAGCAACAACGCTCAGACACTGGACGCAGCACCTCCAGAAAGTTTTGCGGAAGCAGGGGTTTCCTACAACCAGCGTGTCGCTGCGCAAACGCCATCTGGAGGAAGTACGCCTCCGGGCCGGCGAGCAAACCCCCCTGCTGAAGCTCCCTGAAACATTTTTCTTTGTTCATGTTCTCTGCGAAGACGCCAAAGAGTGTTACCTCCTGCTCGGTGCAATCCATGCCGAAGCCGTAGCTCTTCCGGATCACTTCCGTGATTTCATCGCATCTTCAAAAATTAATGGCTATCAGGCTCTGCATACGACCGTGATCTCTCCTATGGGGGACCCGATTGTCGTCACAGTCCAGAGCAAGGATATGGCAATGATGGGAAGCCGCGGCATGGCACTTCCGTACCTTTGGCCAGAGGCAGACCGCCCATGGAAATCGCTTCCTGAGTGGGTCAGAAAGCTCCTCTCCATCGAACGCAATACGCAGGGACAGGGCGATCTCTTCCGCGCACTACAGGAGGAACTCTTCGGCGAGCGCTGCACAGTGCATATCGCCGGAAAAACCGTCAAAACCATGGATGTTCCTGCTACGGCAACCATGCTCGATATTGCCTTTCATATGCCTCCCTCCATTGCAGACACGACTACGGGGG
>CAYYFD010000118.1:0-3188 GCA_964471125.1 uncultured Candidatus Peribacteria bacterium | reverse complement strand
ATGAAGGGCTTGCAGGAGCGGTTTTTACTGAGTGCACCGAAAGAGGATTTTGTGGAAGGTGCTACGGTTTCTGATCCCTCACCCAAGTCTCCTAAGGCAAAGCCCAAAGTAAAGCAGCAGAATAAGCGCGGCATTCTTCAATGGTTTTTAGGGTAGGAAAGATCGGCTTTTTGTCGATTTATACTCTTCGTATCCCATCAGCGATATCTGTAATAATGCATTGCATCTCTTGTCGCTGGTGATCGATCGCCATTTTTACGTTTGTACCATCTATCCAAAACGTAGAGCCGCTTAAATGCTCTCTGAGAAGGGGAGTAAGGCGTTCTTCAAGAAATGGAATGCGGTCATCGCTTTTAATATAGGGAATCGTATACATTCTTTGTCCCTTTCGGTCGGTGACATCATTAATCTTCATAGACTCATAGAGCTGATGTTCAATCTGTGTGCGTGATCCGTAGATATCATCCCCCCGGATCCAGTCTTCATCTTCAATAAACATTCCTACTACTCCATTTCGCTCTATTGGCTGAGAAACGGGAACTATGTGAATACTTGTTGTATATTGTTCGTTTTGAATAGTGATCTGGGTGTCCAATGCATCATTGATGGCAGGTGTGGCATCTATGACTTCTTGTGTACGCCTTCTGTACTTTTCAATCTGTAGTAATGGGCATATTGCTGCATTGTACAATTTAACCAGGCCCATTCTTTCGGATCCCTCCTCAAGAAAAATGTACACTCTTGAGTCTTCCCCTCGAGCAAGTGGGCAGAGCAGATAATTGCTCGGACAGTCTGAAAAAAAATCTTTCGTTCTTTCATCAATATCTTGGGGTTTCTGCATCCTTCCTTCCTGCACAAGTCTCTTCAAAAGTTGAGCCTTTGTTTCACTTTCAACATACTGAAAGCATTGTTCTCCAGGCTTATCGAAGCGCAAGTGCATAAGCTATTATTATATATATTTATAATATTGTCAATAATAGCTTTCAATCATGTATACACAAAAGATTTTTGAAACATTCAGAATAGTTGATGAGTATGTATGAAGTAAGGCATTGGCAGGCGCGGCAGGGATCGAACCTACGACCTTCGGTTTTGGAGACCGACGCTCTACCGACTGAGCTACGCGCCTATATTCGATGAATACATTATACAGAATTTCTTATCAGGTGATTTACAAAAATGATCCGCAACCAGCGGCTGCGGATCAAGCTGTTTGTAGGGAAATCTATCCCCGAGCCAGCAATAACGTGCTGGTCGGGCTTAGAAGCCCGGTGGAGTCACCATGTACTACTCTCTTTCTAAGCGCTTGCGCGCCGTAAAAGAATCCAACAAACGGCTCGCGCATTCTATGCATCGGCACCTCTCCGTCAACGTATTTCCGCCTCTTTTTGAGGTGCCTTTTACAGGCCTATAAAAGCCGATTCAGGACACTCACACAAACACCCGATTTTGTGCTATACTGTCTGGATTTATGCGTATCGATATAGAGATCCCCCAGCCACTGGCAGCACTCCTTACTGTGAGTGCTGTGATAGGTGCTTTGTTCACGGTGGATTCTGCTATCGGATGGAGTGCGCAGCTCATGGCACAGCCTATGGGCGGTGAGTCCAAGCAGGAGATTATTCATGAGGCTGAAGAAGATGCCGTACGGCTCCGCCAGCAGCAGGCGGTTCTGCAGAAGCGCGAGGAAATTCTGCGGTATCAGTTGGATCTCCTGCGCGAAGAAAAGAGAGTCCGTGGAACTACTATTTCACAGACGATGCAGACCGAGATCGAGCGTAGCGAGCAGATGCTCCTTGATCTCATTCGCGATCAGCAGGAGGCGGAAGGAAAGATCCTTCTTACACTGAAGCAAATCTGGGACGCGGAAGGCAGAGCGATTGCTGTGTCACGTTCGGTACAAGTTGGTCAGGTATCCCTGAGCTGGCCTGTCGATCCGGCCGAGGGTATATCCGCGCAGTTTAATGATTCGCACTATGAAGAACTCTTCGGCATGCCGCACAAGGCGATCGATATTCCTGCGGAGCAGGGGACTGTGGTTCGTGCTGCGCAGGACGGTATCGTGGATGATGTCAGTGACAACGGATACGGGTTTAACTCGGTCACACTCCGTCACGATGGCTTTGCCACTCTCTACGGACACGTCGAAGCGTTTCTTGTGAAGCCGGGTCAGACGGTGCGAAGGGGTGAGCCAATTGCGTACTCGGGGGGCCGTCCTGGTACCAAAGGCGCAGGTCATCTTTCGACAGGTCCACATCTTCACTTTGAACTTATTGTAAATGGCGAGCGGGTAGATCCGATGAGCTATCTGCCTACACTGCGCTAGATTTTGCATAGGCATCCGTCATTCCAGAGACATAGTCTTTTATGGCTTCAGGTAGGGCTGAAAGATTCTTTTTCATTAATTCATGTATCCGCTGATCAGGAGTGATCATGTACTGCTCACAGAGCTGATCAATGATCACTTGCCCTTCGTGGCTCTTGGATTGTACGGCGGGGTGCAGATACATTTTTTCCCACAGAAAATCACGCACTTCTTTGAGTGCATCATGTGTGCTTCTGGAGAATTGCGCGAGAGGTTTTTTGCATCCATGCACATCATCAAGTGTGCGTATGCCCTGATCACTAATTATCTTTTGCGTCGTTGTGAGTAGATCAGTGACAAGCATATGGATGATCGCTCCGCGGAGTGCTGTTCCCCGTGGGGTTGCCCTGATCATTGCCTGATCAGCGAATGCAATCTTGCGAATGTCAGCCACAGAAAAAAGTTCTGCCCTTAGCCCATCTTCACAGTCGTGCCCTGTGTAGGCGATCTCATCCGCTAGATTCACTACTTGTGCTTCGAGTGAAGAATTTTTGCAACCTGCAACCTGCAACCCGGAGCTTCCATTTCCATCATGTGGTGTCCTATGCTTGAGCAATCCCTCTAGAATTTCTTCGTTGAGATTGAGTCCCGGGAAAAGCTTCGAATGCTCTGCAAGGACGGTGACGATACGGTGAGATTGTTCGTTGTGCTCGAATGATCCGCCGTGCTTTTTCATCCACTGATGAAGTGCCTGTTCACCGGCATGTCCGAAGGGTGGATGGCCGAGATCATGTGCGAGGGCTATGCATTCGGTAAGGTCTTCATTGAGGCCGAGTGCCCGCGCGATGTCATCGCCATGTTCTGAGGCAAATCGATGACACGG
>CAYYFD010000117.1:0-3269 GCA_964471125.1 uncultured Candidatus Peribacteria bacterium | reverse complement strand
AAACGCGCGGACTGCTTCGCGCTCCTGACCGACAGATGCAGCGGCATGCGCAGGATTGGAAAGATCGATGCCATAGCGCGACTGCGTCTGCGTAAAAATACTTTTCAGTGCTGCGATTTCCATGCGCACCGCAGCGCGCTCCTTTCCGAGTGCGATCATCTTTGCAGCACTTTCTTCGGCGGTCTTTTCACCCTGACGAAGACGGCTACGCACACCGGAGCTGCGCTTGTACGTTTGTGATGCATCCTGAATAACAGTATGAAGAGCTTCCTGCACATCGCTACGAACGGCGGAACCAAGGAGCACAGCACCCGAGAGCGGTACGGTAATCAAAGCGAGCGTCAGCACTGCTACGAAGCGCGCATGAGCATCGAGTCGCTTACGACGTTTTCGATTACGGGAATGTGTGTGCATTTCTCATCATTATAGCGGAAATGGAGGATTTTCTCACCTCCTTTCCAGCCAAATCTCCTCCTTGTATGGAGGGGTGAGAGAAGGAGAAATGAGTGCTATACTCCCCCCATGATCTCCTCTCTGCGCGGTACGGTGCACAAAGGTCCCATCGGCGAAGTGACTGTCGATGTACAGGGCGTGGGGTACCGCATCAAAGTACCACTGAATGTATGGGAAAACCTGCAGGAAGGAGACCAGCGCCTTCTCTGGATTTCGACATATGTCCGCGAGGACCGACTGGATCTCTATGGATTTCCGGACGCAAGCGGCAGATCGCTTTTTGAAGAACTCACGTCGCTGCAGGGCATAGGTCCGAAGCTCGGCCTTGAGCTCTGCGCCGTCCCGAAAGATCTCCTCATGCAGGCAATCGGCCAAGACGATGCATCGATCCTCCAAAGCATCAAAGGCATCGGAAAGAAAACGGCGGAGAAGCTTCTCCTTGAACTGAAGTCGCTTGCGGAGAAGCAACCGGATCTTCTGCGAAGCTCCACCAAAGACGGAAACATGGGACACCAGTACGATCAGGATGCCGTCGAAGCGCTGAAGACGCTCGGATACGACGCACCGACGATTCTGGAGACACTGCGCAATCTTCCGAAAGACATGAAAACAACGGAGGAAAGGGTGGCAGCGGCGTTGCGGGCTTTGTAATTTCAGAAAAAAATGCACACAACTTCCACCGTGCTATAGTGGACACTCATGTTGCACTTGGACGTCTCCGCCGCGCTCGCCAAAGCCATCACCCCCTCGCGCGGAATTCCGGATCAGGAGCTTTCTTCCGTGCGCACGGGCATGCGCCGCTACATCGGTGACTGGCTCAAGGAGAGAGCAAAAGGAGAGCACGCATGGTCCATGGATCCGTATGATCGCAAGACGATCGATGCCGTAAAGGAAGTCGCCATGCGCGCCAAGGCGGACCGCATAAAAACCGTCGTGTGGATCGGCATCGGAGGATCGGGCCTCGGGCCTCGTGTCATTCAGGATGTCTTTGAGGGACCCGACACCGTCGAATTCATTGTGATCGATACCGTCGACCCAGCGATCCTCAGCATGTACAAAGACCTCATCGACTGGCGATCCGCGCTCGTTGTTGTCGTCAGCAAGTCCGGCGGAACGCTCGAGACTATGAGCGCGTTCTTCCTCTACTGGGATGCACTCAAACACGCAATGAAGGAAAAGGCCGCAGAGCGTGTCATCGGTATAACCGATCCCCATGCGGGTGCGCTGCGAAGCTTCTGTCTCGAGCGCGGTATCCAGATGCTCACCATTCCTCCGGGTGTAGGAGGTCGCTTCTGTATCTTCACGCCGGTGGGGCTTCTGCCGATGGCGCTCCTCGGGGGCGACTTCGCACAGTTTGTACGCGGAGCAAAAGAGATGGACACCGTATGTCAGGGAACGGTGCTCGAGGAAAACCCCGCGGCGATGCTCGCGTCCATGCAGTTTCTTCTGGATACGAAACGCGGCTACCCGCTGCGAGTCATCATGCCCTACTCCGCGCGCCTCGAGCAGCTCGGCCGCTGGGATCAGCAGCTCATTGCCGAAAGCCTCGGCAAGAACGAGACCAGCAATCCGATCCCCGTCGCCGCCATCGGCACCCAAGACCAGCACTCACTCCTGCAACAGTGGATGGCCGGCCCTAGGCTCCACTGGCACCTCTTCATCCGCGAAGAGGAGAAAATGCGCCTCACGGTACCGGACGATGTGGAAGCTTCATTTTCCCACATCGCTGGCAAAACCTTCGGCCAGCTCTTTGATGCATGCTACGAGGGAACCAGCCGCGCGCTCATCACGTCAAAACACCCCTGTATCTCTATCACGCTGCCGCGCCTCGATGCCTACCATCTCGGGCAACTCTTCTTCCTGCTCATGACGGAAGTCGTCCTTCTCGGAAAGCTTTACCGCATCGACCCGTACGGACAGCCTGCAGTGGAGACGGGGAAGAAGATCACGAAGGAGATTTTGAGCAGAGGGAGAACGGAATAAAGGTTGCGGAGTACACGGGTTTGCGGAGGTTGCGGAGTTTTTCATTATACCCTTCGCAACCTTCGCAACCTTCGCAACCTTCGCAACCTAGCAAACCTCTGAAACCCCAATTACAATAGAAGCACTCTTCTTTTTCTCTCCATGCCCACTTCCATCTCCGATGCCGAATTCAATGAACAGGTTCTCGCAAGCGATGTCCCCGTGCTCGTCGATTTCTGGGCACCATGGTGCGGTCCGTGCAAAGCGATGCTCCCCATCGTCGAAGAGCTCGACAAGGAATACGCCGGCAAGGTGAAATTTGTGAAGATGAACGTCGATGAAAATATCGATGTTCCGGGGCAGCATAATGTCATGAGTATCCCCACATTCGTGCTCTTCAAAAACGGCAAACCTGCCGCCACTTTCGTCGGTGCACGCACGAAAGAGGACATCAAAAAGGAATTGGATGCCGTTCTCCTCTAAATCATATGACCATCTTTCTCGGCATCCTCGGCATGATCTTCGGTGTCGTTCTCATCAAGTACCGTGAAGCTGTGGGGGATATGATTGGAAGCGCTGACTGGATGAAATACGTCGGCGGCAATTACATGCTTCCCATCTGGCTCGGCATCTTTTTCTTTTTCTACTCGTTTGCGTATATGACCAATACGATGGATTTCTTCCTCGCGCCGCTGACGTCGTTTATTCCGGGGTTTAATAAACAATAAGAAGGTTTACACATCACGAACCAAGATCATTTAGTAGTCTTCCCTGAATGAATATGGTGGAGCATTAGAAACGAGCTCCAAACTTCCAGACGTGTATAGCAGGAATGTGCTGGATCTAGTAGAAGC
>CAYYFD010000116.1:0-3316 GCA_964471125.1 uncultured Candidatus Peribacteria bacterium | reverse complement strand
ATCCCATCACCACGCCGCGCATTTGCCCGAGAAACGAGCGGAAGATTCCCGAGAACTGGAGACTGGTGCGGTACCCCGCATCGTATTCCGAAACGAGCTTTAAGATCTGTGCTTCGCGTACGCGCATGGATTCGGACATTGCTATGCAGTAGGATTTCAAGTTTCCCTGTGTCGGCAAAGTTCCCTTCTGTACAGGGAGATGACATGCCGGCAGCGTCTTTGTTGCTACGTCCAGACACCCTAATATTTTTACGGTGACATCCTGTGCTACAGGATTATTGACGGTGAGTGACAGATCCAGTAGCCGACATAATCCTTCCAACCTGCACTCCAATGTACGGTAGGCCTGTGCGAGATGGGGGATGAGCTCGGTAGAGACACGCCGTCGTGCGCCGAAGATCCCATTACGAGTGGGGATGTCTGAAAAGGAGTCCATTGTGTCATCTGTCCATGTTGTCGATTCAAAGCCTTCGGCAACGGATTCCCATTCACCATCCAATGCGGGGCTACTGCTTGTGGAGGATCTCGCCCGCTGCGTCTTGATCCAGATACTTTTGTCTTCTGTCGAGAATCGCACTTCGGCGACACCGGCGTCTTCGGCTTTTGTCAGACCGAAAAGGGCCGCGCGAAATTGCCTTTGCTCTTTCCATGCGATCCAATCCAATTCATTGCGGCAAGGGTCATACCCTACTGATGAATTTGCGGGAGAGGAGGAGGAAGAAGAAGAGGAGGAAGAAGAGGAAGTGGAAGATTGTGCACTGACTGTCATGGGAAAACTCAGGGCCAATGCCACAGTGGCCAGAGCGATGCCGGTTGCATTACTTCGCATGATCATGGGGACAGGGAACCTGAATAAAGCTTGAGACTTGGTCGCTGGTCGAAAGAAGGAGTAATGGTGTTGGGGTCCGCCTGATACGGGAAGGCGGAAGAGGAAGTGCCGATACTTTGAAGAGACTCTTCAAAAGCTTCTTTGCGCCATGCTTCTATGGCACTGGTCTGGTCATCCACTTTCACATCCGAGAACCAGCCGATGCGCGGAAGAACTCTCTGTTTGTGGAGATCCTGACATGCCCAATCTTCAGGATCACAGGGGTGGAAGTCTCCGCGACCGTCCTCTCTCCACGAGCCCGTTACTTCAAAATCTTCATAGAGCTGGACAGCCGGCCGCGCACCCATGCGGGTGAAGCGTTCGAGAAGATCCATTTCCACATGGACGCAGGTATCTTTCCCCCATCCCTTTCTACAGAACTTCTCTTCGCCGGAAAGAACACAGCAATCACCTTTGATCTCATCGGGGTCGTCATTTTTGCAACGGGATTCCGCTTCTGGGGTACCGCAGCGGGGCTTGGTAATGGCATTCCAGAATTTTCCGTAGGCATTCGTCATAGTATTGATAAACCCTTTTGCTGTTTGAATGAATAGGATAATGCCGGCCATATCCTGACCATCGTGAATGCCGAGCGTGGGGTAGGAAACGGTCATACCATCCTCGGTCTTTACCGGGAGTGCGAGAGAGCCGGAAATCGAAAGGACTGGCAGAGGGGGAAGTGGTGGGAGCGTCGGGATCGTGGGGCTTTCCTGAAGCGCACCTGGCGGACGGAGCTTGTCGTGGTTGATGAGAATCTGCACCGGCTTGATGACGGGAATGAGAATGGTGTCGGTGGAGATTTCAAATGCTGTCAGGTCGATGAAGAGATCTTCCGGCCGGCTGACACTCGGTAGCGTCGCCCTTCCGATTCCCGCGCCTGCCGCACCCACAAAGGAGTAGATCGGTGTTGTGAATGTGTCATTTTTACACCACGGCATATTGGTGATGTCATGGAAATCCCGGTAGGCCTTCTGGGCATTCTGCCATGCAGGAATGATCTGATCGCGTATGGCATCGCGTTGCTCTTGGAATGCGCGGAAGGTTGCCAGGTGTGTTGTCAGCCAGTCATTCATCACTTTTCTCAGCGTATTCTGTTGTACCAGAGCTTTTCCGATCGCATTGGGGAGCTCTGCCCGCAGCGCTCTCGCACGGTCAATATTGACGGCATACTCCTCGAGTCGGTCGATGAGATCATCGACATCTGAACCTGGAGTGGCCCCTGAATTAATACGAAGTTTTTTCCACCGGATCCATCCTTCTTTGTACGCGCGGAAATCCGTTGCGGATCCGAAGGGCACAATCAGGGTGATTGGTCGCTCGCGTACAGGCGCGATGATCGCACTTTCCAGCAGCGCAGCGACCTCTCCAAGAATATCGTCACGCGCTTCCAGCTGCACTTCCATGGTTTTACGCTCGGGTTCATGGGACCACTGCTTCGCAGGCGGCTCTGGCGGCTTCGGCGGGTTTCTATTGAAGAGTGTCTCCTGCAGATCAAGGTTCGCGCTCCACGCTGAGGGGAAGATGATATGAACGACTGGAGGGTGCATGAACTGTTGCATTTCCGTTTCATATCTCTGCCAGGTTTCGGTATAGAGGCGTGTATTGCCGTTTTCGTTGGTGACGGAATCGTCAAATGCCCGACGTAGTCCACTGATGTACCGGAAATTTACATACGGGTCCGGTCCGTGCGTGGAGCTGGAGGAGCCGGAGGTTGCAGCGCTTGCACTACCTGCGCTGCGGGTTTTGAGTTTGGCCCCGCGCGCCCGCTCTAGTGTGTTATCCAGTGAGAGGAGGGCGAAGGTGAGATCCTGCCCATACTTTTTCTTGAAGACTTCACCGTTGATGATGCTGAAGGCTCCTCCAAGATTTTCGTACCAGAGATCTTCGTTGAGATTGAAGTTCCGGTTCCGTATTTCGGCTGACGCAGTTGGGTTTGGATCCAGAGGCGTAAGGTTTTGGACGAACTTCCCCATTCCCCGTTGGGTTGTGTAAAATGTACGGAATTCATTGCTGGAAAAATATGCACCAATAACACAGCGTTGGTCGTTGACCGATGCATTTTGTTTCTTTGTATCGAATTCATCATAAAAGCCGAAGCACGTCACGGGGATATTGATCCGTGTGCGTACATCGGGAACATTGACGCGGGGGCCGCCGACAAAATCGGGCGGAGCGGTTTTGGGTACGGATTTGCGCGAGTACCCTGCTCGCGGGTACTCGCGGAAGTAGGAAATATAGAGTCCCGGGATCATTTGATTTCCGGATTTCGTTGCGCCGTACCCCGCGCGGCAACCAGTCTCTCTGCGGATGGGGCGTGGAATGAGTTCTCCATTGTTATCAATCACAGGAACTGAACCATCGGAAGCAAGACAGATTCCAGGGATTGCCGGATGTATACATATGGAACCAGGAATTTTACATTCCCACGGTCTGCAGGGGGGGGTGAGA
>CAYYFD010000115.1:0-3329 GCA_964471125.1 uncultured Candidatus Peribacteria bacterium | reverse complement strand
CCTATGAAAAATATGTTCATCCGGAGTTCACCCATCACAATCCCTACTTCAAGGGTGACAGAGAATCTCTTTTGAAGGGCATGGAGGAAAGCGCGGTCAACTTTCCCCATAAAGCGTTTGAATTTCTGCGTGTCCTCGAAGACGGAAACCATGTTGCCGTGCATGGACGAGTGCAGCTCACACCGGACATGCCCTGGATCGCGCTCATGCACATCTTTCGCTTCGACGGTGAACGCATCATCGAGGAATGGGAGGCGGCTCAACAGATACCGGAGGATTGCCCGAATGAAAACGGGGTGTTTTAGGGAAATATCTAGGAAACCATAGAGCGAAAATATTTATTGTTCATGGTTGTATATAGTCATATATGAGCTTTTCTGGCACTTTTAAAGATTGACAATAAATAAATATATTATAATATAACTATATGAATAGTGAGGACTCTCTGGGGCTCTCTGTACCTGATGTAGCTTTGCATGCAGAAGCTGAACCGCGCATTTCCGGAAAACTCTTTCCCACATCGGGTGTGGCTCTGGTGCGCTATGACGATGCAGCGTATTTCATCCAGCTCAGTGCGCACTCCTACAAAGAAGTCGTTCACCTACTGACACCTGCTGAGTTGGACCGAATCCATATGCACAATCTACATACGGAGCCCAGCACCGAACTATCCGCGCAGGACATAGGTGCACCTCCGTTCGAGCACCTGATCCGAATGCTGGGTTATGAAGAGGAATTGGCTCGCTCTTTGATGGACATAGACATGCTTCTCAACGCAATGGAGCAAACGTCCGTGGAGTTTCGCTACGCAGCCTCATGCGGTATCGAAGACCTCTTGCGCGATTTTTCTGAGGCACGCCCGGTAATCGCACAGAAATTAAACTCGTTTATCCCTCCTGAAGACTACATGCTTGATACCGTGGAAATACACAATGGTTTCGAGGCGTACAAGGAAATGATGGAATTGGATGAAACGGATTTCTCGGAAAGCGACGAGCAAACCGGATTCCGACCACCACGTGCATCCTTTGCTGAGAGCTTTCCGCAGCTCCATACGCTCATCATGGAAGCGGGATTCCACTGGGAAAAGACCGCTCGCATACCGAACATACAACGTGTAACGCGCGCGCAGATTCAAGAGCGCCATGACAGCATTACACTCACCGCTATCAGCAATATGACGCGTCGTGCGCTCAAAATGAGAGACACTCTTCTCGCATGCCTGACGGATCTGCGAAATCCAGACATCGATGGTCTGAAAAAATGGAAAGAGGGATATTTCGAAAAAAGAGAGTTGGCAAATGCAAAAGGTGAAGTGGTGTTGTGGACGCAGCGCAGAACACTGGGATACGACCGGGAGCGTTTTGTGAATGCCGATACGAGAATCCCCGGCATTCTAGAAATATACGATAGTGCTATTGTCCTTATTGCTGAGGCACAAAGGTTGCTGCCCAGCATCGAAGAAGTACTTGGGGAAATTGAAGGGAGCAATTTGGTTGCCTGATTAGTGATGCCAAAGCTCCGTATTTCTGGCTCAGAAAAGCCATATTTTTGTGTATGTACGAGAAAATATAATTATACTGTTTTCTTATGAATTTAATACCCTCCGCCAAAGAGCACCCCTTACGCGAGCGCCTCATTGCTCTCTCCGAACGGTTACAAAGCCAAGTCGACAATGTAGCGGCACTGAAGCAGAAAATTGTGGATCGTTTGCTAAAGTGGCAGGAGAACATCGAAGCGACCAAGCTCGATGGCGTCGGAACATTTGTCGTAGAAGGAGTACGTGAGCGTCTGGAGTCTCTTATGCCGGATATCATCAATGATGCCATCGAAATTGATGCACATGGATGGGTGAATATGGATGATGGGGGAGGCAGACTGCATATAGGTTCGATTCGCATCCCAGGGTCGGATCAGTGGGCGCGTCAGGAATTCGTCAACACGAATTGCTTCTGCGACGTCGAACGCATGACCTTCAGTCCGACGGACTGCACCCGCTACACGGACCCCAAAGGTGCAACGCTCGAAAGTGCCGGAGCTTTTCAATTCACAGATGATGATGCAGATACAGCGCGCATCGTAATGGGCGCAGACTATGTCCGGCGCTACGCAGCGATTGCGCAGATCATTCATACCGATGAAGATGAAGGGACCTATAGAGATGACCGCGTGATGATGAATTTGCAGGATGCATTTCGCGCATGCACTTGGCTGGAAGAGCACTTACCTGAAGTAACTGCCATTCATGCAAAAACAACGCTTCTTTTAGAGAATGACGAAGTCCTACTAAACCATTGACGCCAAAAACCCGAATAGTCATATTTATCCACTATGGCAGAACACTGTCCAGATCGGGAAGAACTAACGCCGTTTGCAAATAAGCTCCGGGAAACCTTTCGAGATATACGAAGGGGTGGTGGTGTGACACAAGAAACCGTCGCTGAGGCTCTTTCAATAGCTGAAGGAGGAATCGTAAAGCAATCCTACGTCTCAAAATTTGAAGGCGGAGATTGCAATGTCTCACAGGAGCGATGGCTACATCTTGCAGGGGCACTCGGCATCTCAGTCGAAGAGCTCCACTTCGAAGCGATCTTCCACGGAGTTGAACTATCACCTGCAGCAGCGGAGAAAGTTGCTGAAGTGCGCAGATTACTCAAAAGGCAGTTCGGTCCAAAGTAATAGCATTGTCTGTAGCGATGAATCGCTAATGCTTTGACAAATAAACCATACATTCTATCCTCTCTCTCCTCTCTCACCGCAAAGAGGAATCGTTCTCCCGCGTGTGCGGAGAGGAAATCGATCATTCACAAAAGCGGCACATCAGAAAGGCAGCGCAGGAACCATGTTAAGTCCCAGAGGAGTACCCGTTGGCATCAATGGCGGTGCCGGCAGGATCGGAGGGAATGCTTTTCGGTTCATGATCGAAAGCCCTGACCTCGCGTTCAATCTGATCGCCATCAATGATGTGGGATTGGATCCCGCAAATCCCGCACGAAACTTCGTGCAGGCCAAGGCCAACGACACGACCTTCGGGCCGTGGCCATGTGACATGTACGTTGGATCAACGCCACAAACATTGATGATGCTCACGCGAAGTGGTGGGCATCCGGTGCAGATCACGGCAGAAAAGAACCCCGCAAATATCCCATGGGGAAATCTCGGGGTCAGCGGTGTGGCCGAGTGTACGGGGGTCTTCCGTTCGCGAAAGACTGAGACCAAAGCAGGGTACGACAGCCACCTTGATGGTGGGGCAACGTGCGTTGCGCTCAGTGCGCCTGCGGTCGATGACGTGCTCACCGTGGTCTACGGTGTTCACAAAACCTCTCTGC
>CAYYFD010000114.1:0-3426 GCA_964471125.1 uncultured Candidatus Peribacteria bacterium | reverse complement strand
CCATAGGCCGCTGTAGCTCAGTGGTAGAGCATAGGTATCGTAAACCTAGGGTCACCGGTTCAATCCCGGTCAGCGGCTCCATCCGGCTTCGCCCCTGTGGGGGCTACGCCGGGATTACGCCTTTATGATCAAACATTTGAGCCGGATGCCCCGGCGCAGTCCGCAGACGAAGCCGGGCAGATGGTCCAGACCTGCGATATTTCCCCGTCTTCTTCAGAAGTAAGCTCCATCCGGCTTCGTTCCACCTGATGGTGGAACTACGCCGGGATTGTCGCGAAGCCAAAAAGTAAGACTAGGAAGCCGGATGTCCCGGCGAAGTTGAGCGACAGCGAAACGAAGCCGGGCAATACTGCAACTATGTATTTTGTGTATCTCCTTGAGTGCATCACCAACCCCAAAAGAAAGTATGTGGGTATAACCGATGATGTACGGCGTCGATTGATAGAACACAATAATGGTCAAAGCATCCATACAAACAAATTCAAGCCGTGGAGACTGATGACATATGTAGCATTTGATGATTTGAAGAAAGCTCAGACGTTCGAGCTTTATCTAAAATCTCATTCAGGTAGAGCTTTTGCAAAAAAGCGTTTCTAAGTATTCGGAGAAGCATTATCTACGATCGATGTCGGTCACGACGCAGCGGCTCCAGAATAAGAGTGAATGATGTAGAAGAAGTGGGGGTGACAGGTAACTTTTTGTGAAAAGTATGCTATAATACTCTGATGCCTCATGAAGACTCTGTTCAACGTGACATTGAAAGCGGTCTTAGTGACTTGCGAAATGTTGGACCGGAAAAGCCGGTTGGTTATTTGCCGCTAAGTACGCTGACTACATATTTCGGATCGAGTGCTAGTGAATGGCTTCAGTTTGCAACACAAAATCATTTGGAAGTGCTGTTTCCTCCTTCAGATCGGAAAGGAAAGGTACGGGAAATATATCTGTACCATCGGGATGCTTTGCAAGCATTACTTACACAACATACCGGCATTCTTGATGCAGCCGATTGGCCTTCTGATCCAGAGGAATTCATCAAAAGAATTGCTATTGAACATGTGCCCGAAGGAACACCACTGTACGACCTTATTGCAGATGCGTTTGGCGATAAGGACAATCCCTGTCGGTCTGATAGGCAATGATTTGATGAAGGATATCTTTGAAGATTGTTATCCAAACAAATTCTCATGATTGTCTGTCGCATGGAACAAGATTGTTTCCTGACCAATTTTATTAAAACCAAGTTCGTAGATCAGGATCCAATCCCCCTCGATATGGCAGTCGCGTAGATGTTTCCATTCTCCCTGCAGTGGGTGGTCTCGATTCTTGGGCGGTAAAACTTTTCCATCAATCAGCATTTCCATAATAGCATCCAACTTTATGGTCTTACGTCCGGAATGTTTTATCTTTTCGTAATCCCGACGAAACTGTTTCATGTAACGCGGGAATCTCATAATTACAGACCGTGTAGAGAATCAAAAAAGTCCTTCTTATTTTTAAATGTCATAATTCCTTTTCCCTCTGCCGCCTCCTTCAAACTCTTTCGCAGCCTTGCATTCGGAATTTCTGCGAGAGTGACGGGTGAAGGGCTGAAGGGCAAGCCTCCGGTCCGTTTTACTTCCGTATAAAACAGAATAATTGCCTGCGACGGTTTTATGCCCTGAATCCGCAGGATTTGTTCCGCCTCCCTGCGAAGAGCGGGATTGATGCGTTGCTGGATGCGTCCGTTTGCCATAAAGTTGATGGAGTAAAATGTACTCCAATTGTACTATATATTGGGAAGCGATACAAGAGTTTCTTGAGAGACCCGGATACAGATCTCTCGCTTCAATTTCCTCTTATGAGATTGAATTTCATGCAACCAATCGGCAAATACCATCTGTAGAATATAGAGGATTTCCCGATTGCTCAGATCCGGAATGCCGTTGTCGTCGTGGGGGATAGGGACCATCGGAACCCCCAATCTACAGATCAGTTTCTCAAAGTCTAGGTGTAAGAGCGTACACCTGTTTTTTGGCTTGTTTTGGGCTACATTCAAAGGTCATGGATCACTCCACCGCCATCACCTGGTTTGCCCTCGGGGTGCTTACGAAGCGCCGGTACGACATGCTCCTGAAGCGATTCGGCAATCTCACAGATGCATTATCTGCACTTAGCGAAACTATGCTTCAGGAACTTGGGTGTAAGCCGGAGACGATCACGCAGACATTGCAAAGAAAAGAAAAATTGCACATTGCAGAGTATGCGCGACGCATGGAACAGGCAGGCATTACGCTGATTTCTTTCGAAGATGACACCTATCCGCAGATGCTTCGCGAGATCGGCGATCCGCCCGTGTTTCTCAGTTACCGCGGAGATCTTTCACTTCTCAATCGCCCGTGTCTCGGTATTGTGGGTTCTCGCAATATGAGCAGCTACGGCAAGCGCATTGTCGATTCGTGGGTACCGGAGATCACAGGAAACGGTGTGGTGACGGTAAGTGGATTGGCACTTGGGGTGGATGCGGCAGTTGCCAGTGTAACCATTGCCAATAGCGGGAAGACTGTTGCTGTTCTTGGGCATGGACTTGCGCGCATTTATCCTCCAACACATAGGGGACTTTCTGACGAGATTCTTGCAAGCGGCGGGTTACTTCTTTCTGAGTTTCCCTTGGATATCGCTCCCGATAAGTACACCTTTCCCGCCCGCAACAGAATTATTGCTGGGCTTTCGCGTGGCGTTCTTGTCGTGGAAGCCGGAGAAGGAAGTGGCGCGTTGATTACTGCGGATCTTGCAATAGATTACGGCCGCGAGGCATTTGCCGTTCCCGGTTCCATCTTCAGTGAGCTCAGTGCTGGATGCCACACGATTCTCTCGCGTGGGGAAGCAAAGATTGCATTGTCTGCGCGTGAAGTACTGCAAGATATCGGCGTGCTTCCCATGACGCAGTCCGTAATGCATTCCCCTCCGCCGGAAGATCCTTTGCAGCGACAGATTTGGGAAGCGCTTACAGGAGTACCTCAGCGCATTTCCGATCTTGTGGAATCCTGCGCATTGGATGCTTCCTGCATTGGCGCTACGTTAACTACGCTGGAAATTGCCAGTCGTGCGAGGAGTGTCGACGGGATGTGGGTGCGGGGATAGGCGTTTTGCAGTACACTCGTTGGGATTTTCTCCTCAGTACCATGCTCACTCCTCTCGGACAGCTTCTCTCGGATTCCTGGGACATGTGCCGCAAGAATATACGTACACTTGTCATCGGAGCATTGCTCTTCGGCACACTCGTTGCCGTCGTCGGTGCTGTGGCCAATCGTCGCATCGAGGGGCATATCTGGCAGGGGATGCAACGCATGGGTATCGAGCAAAATGAGATGATGGAATTGCAACGCAAGATTCAAAGTGGCGAAGAGAACGCTGTGCAGGAAGCTATGATGGAGATGCAGCGCATGG
>CAYYFD010000113.1:0-3429 GCA_964471125.1 uncultured Candidatus Peribacteria bacterium | reverse complement strand
GAAGAAGGCAGCGAAGAACGTGAAGGTCTATGTGAAGAAGAGGGGGGATTAAGACATCCCCAGCCCATTGGCTGCCCCATTTCTTGGAGAGTGTTCCAAGGGGTATTGCTTGGATACGGAGGAGAAGCTGGTTAACAAGCGTTGTATGAAGAAAAAAATGCAGCAGAATTTACTCTCCGAAGATGAAGGGTTTATGGCTTTCTAAAGCCGTTTTAACTGCAAACGTTCTGTGAAGTGTTTACTTTACATATTAATATAAGTGTTGTTTAATATCCTTAATGGAAATCGAGGAACTCCAACGTGCTGATGAGGTGATACAGGAGCTTTTGACGATTCGTTTGGACGATGAAATTTCCCTGGCTACGAGCGGTCGTACAAAGATCTCCCAGTTGTCAGAGGAAAGAATTCAAGTATTTATGAAAGATCACCAGAATGCGTATCTCCTCGAGCTATTTCCGAATGCCGCTGAAAATGTATTCACACTGGAGGAACTTCTGACGCGCTTTGAGTTGCTCTCTCAGCGTGTTGCATCGAAGGCAAATTATTATGCACCAGTGGAGCTGAGTACTGCCATGTATCGCATCATCGCCCTGCGCTATCAGGTTCTTACGTGTATGTTCGGTGGGGGTGCGCGCTTACAAAAAGGCCTTTCTTCCACACTGTTTCATGAGCCCAGATTTATAGGAGATATTTTTGAGGAAGAGGAATTCGCATGGTGCCATGATGAGAAAGGACTGATTGCGCGCGCAATTTCTGTGCGATCCAAAGATCCGCGCGGTTGGCTGCGCAAGGTCAAGGCAAGCATTGACCGCATCAGTGCAGATGCCACGTATGCGTGGTGCCACGATGAGCCCGGACTGATCAAATATGCGGCCATGTGTCGTGCGACAGGGCCGGAATCTCTCCTGGATGAAATAAAAATCACGATCGATGCGATCCCCAACGAGGCGGAATTTTCCTGGTGTGCGAAATTCCCCGGACTTATCAAAACAGCCGCGAAGAACAATCCTTCCGATCCCCGAAAAGCGCTCCGAGCCATACGCGATGAAAGCCAGTCGATCCTTTTGGATGACGAGTATATGTGGTGCAGAGACGAGCCGGGTCTTATTAAACATGCCGCAAAAGTACGACCGAGCTATCCTCGCGGGTACTTGGATGACATGAGTGGATTTATTGATGCTATCCAGCAGGAAGAGGATTTCCGTTGGTGTTGGAATGCCGAAGGATTGATTAAGTATGCATTCCGGAGCAATCCGAAAAATCCAAGGTCTTTTCTTCGCAGGTTACAACAACAGCGAGATTCGATTTACGGGAATGAAGAATTTGCATGGTGCCATGATGAGCCGGGGTTATTAACAAATGTTCTCCGCAATAATTCCGACGATCCGGAAAAATTTCTTCGCACTGCAAAGGCCGTTTTTGATGAATTGAAGGAAGATGACGAATTCGTTGGGTGTGAAGATAGCCTTTTAAAACATGCGGCATTTTCCCATCCGACGCGATCGCGAGAATTTCTCCGGACATTCCCTACGGACTGTGCAAAAATCCTGGGAAAACCGGAATTTTCCTGGTGCAGCAAAACGCCGTGGCTTGCGAAACGCGCACTATGGTGTCGTCCGAATGATGCGGAAGGATTGCTGAACGATGCAAAAAAACTGCTGGATGACATTCCTACGGAGCCAGAATTCCACTGGTGTGCAAAGCGGCCGGCTTTGATTTTGATCGCAGCCGTCAAGCGTACGAAAAATCCACGGGGTTTCCTGCGAGACGTAAAGAAGGATATGGATGCAATTTCCGGCGAAAAAGAATTCATAGGACTACAGTCGCATGTCATTGCTCACGCGGCGGAACACGCAACAATCGATCCACGTGAGTGGCTCCGAAAGTATCGGCAACGAGTGAGCACTCTGAGTGCAGATGCGGAATTAGCATGGTGCTCACCTAGCCTTATTACGGAAGCAGCGCGTACTCATACGCGAAACCCCAAGAAATGGCTTATCACGCAGAAAAAGACGGAAGGAGGAGAAGATCCATTGGTTCTTGATATGTGAGAAGCGTCGTTCTTCCGCATATGTACCAGTAGTAATTGACTTTATTGTATAATATTCTATTGTATTAAACATGTTTGACGCAAATCTCACACTGGAGAAAGCCTTGGAAAGTATCGATGACGGAACCCCTATGGCCACACTCGATGCGCCAATCGACCAAGACACCATCGCGCTTTACAGGACGGCGAGTGATTTACGTAATCAATGTTTTCAGGATGCAGATTCTTACCGAGCACAATATCCACTTCTCCAGCAGCATATCGCTGAACTCGGGAAACGATTTTGCACACTTGAACCATTTCACTTTATTGTCCAAAGGGCTCGGATCTATTTAGATCAAATAGATCCCAGTTGGCAGCTTTCCGTCGCAATGATGACCGGCTCCTTTCTGGAGGAAGCATTCTCTAATGCCGCAGCAGTGAGTAACAATGTACGTGTTCGCATGCACGTAACAAGCAAAGGGTTATTGATAGATGTAGATCAGGGAGCGGAAGAGATTCCTGCATCCTTTATCGATGATGTTCGAAAAAAATCGCAGTATGTTTTGGAGGAACTGAGTAAAGGAAAATCATTAGACATGTTCATCCGGGAAAACCGGGAGATCATGTTGCGTGCGGTCGGGTATGTTCCACCTAATACAGGTGTAAAGGATATTTCCCCCTATCGGGGGAATGGAGTCAGCAACCTTGTGATTAATGACTTGTTTCGCCTGAATTATGTCACCAATGGTTCGGGGAACAGCACGCTTGCGCTCAGTACGCAGAATCAAGTAGCTGATGCCATGCTTTTCAAGCAGGGGGATCGCAGCGTTGTCTCGCGGCTGTATGGCCCGAGCGAAGTCCCGATCAACGTCGCAGATGTCGATGATATTTTTGGAGGAGGATTCGATATCAAGGATCTTATGAATTAGGTTCCAAATATCGCGGATGCAACATTATCCTTTATGCCATCCAAAAAAGGCTCCCCTTCTTACATCCGAAGATGCAGGTTGGGGAGCCTTAAGCTACTGACCTGACTAGCGGTGGAACGTCCTCCGCAGTCGACCTTGGACACCGGCCACCAGAGCCGCAACGAGTGCGGATGAGACCAAAACAGTGATCAAAATTGAGATCGGATCACCGAGAAGTACCCAAGCAATAATGTTCAAGAATTGTTCCATGGTTTCCCTCCTCGAAGAGCATTGGAATGATCAGCAATAAGGGAGACGGTTGAAATGCCGATGTATTACCGGGGGAGAAGTGCTTTCGATCGTTTTTTGTGTAGTACTTGTTCAACAGTCATCCCAGCAGCACCGTTCGCCCTGAGCCTGTCGAAGGGTCCCCGGGTGCGGCTATACACGTGTAGCGTCTTTCCCCCTCCCGACGGGAGGGGGTTAGGG
>CAYYFD010000112.1:0-3487 GCA_964471125.1 uncultured Candidatus Peribacteria bacterium | reverse complement strand
GAATGCCCCTGCTTTCTGCAGGTAGGGAACAGTATCGCGGATTGCCTTCTCGCTCTCAAGATCTTTGCCGCAGTGCACGAGGGTGACTTTTCGGCCTGTCTCATTGTGCGCGATGTAGTCAAGGATTGGGTGGATACGGTTCACGTTGTACACGAAGGCGACGAAGTGGCCGCTAGTGATGTCCTTGAACTTGCTTTGGAGCCAGCGTTGCATGAAAGGCATGCGCTTTGTCATCCGCGATAGTGTCAGGAGAAGCTTGTCATTGAAGATGACACAAAGAATGACAATGATGGTCGGGATGAAGTACATTTCGAAGAACCTGAGGTTGTTGGGGTCGATGCGGATGTTGCCGACCACGCCGAGAGAAGTTGCTACAAGGGCGATCACCACTGCGACAATGGGGGCGCTGTAGGTGCGCTTCAGGTCGCTGCGGGATACTTTCAGAATGATATTACCCAAGGCGAACATGCTCATGACACCGAGGAAGGCGATGGTGTACACACCGGCAAGCGACAGGAGATCGCCGCCTGTCAGAATCAAAATCGAGCTGCAGAGCACGAAGAAGCTGAGAATAATTCTCGGGAAGGATCCTCGCTTGTTTTGTTTGCTGAAGAGGCTTGGTAGACATCCGTCGGCACTCATGCGGTTCAGTAGACCGGATACACCAACGTAGGACGTGAGCACGGCTCCTGAAAGCACCATGAATGCGTTGATGACGACGAGCAGCTTGAACCACTGACCTCCGATGGCCATGGCGGCATCTGCAAGGAGGAAGTCTTTCGCTGCAATAATAGCGTCATAGGGCATGCTCTGAAGAACGACGAGAGCAATGAGCGGGTTAAAAAACGCTACACCGATAAGCATGTTGCGAAGCGTCTTACGGAAAACGCCTTTCTTTTGCTCTTCAACGAAGTTCGCCGAGCTTTCAAATCCCGATACTCCGAGCAGACAGGCCGAGAAAGCGAGGTAGAACATGTTCACGATTCCTTCTTTATCCAAAATAATCTGTGAAGTCCGTTCCCAGTTTTCTGCAAAGAAAGATGTTCCCTTTGTTGCAGCAATTGCCCCAAGAATAAGGAAGATCGTGAGTGTAAAAATATGTGTGATAAAGATTCCCAAGGCTACTTTTGCAGAATCCTTGATCCCGCCGATGACCAGCAGAGCAAAGGCTAAGAGCAATGCGATGGTTCCGGGGATGACGGGAATAAAGTGAAATGTCGTGTGCAGATACTCGATGCCCACTTTTGCAGAGATGACAGCGGTTGCAATGTAGGAAAGGAACGTCATGGCCCCGGCTGTCGCTGCGATAATCTTTGTCGTTCCATTCAGCAAGCAGTTATACGCGCCTCCATTCACAGGAAGAGCCTCTACGACCTCGGTGTAGACGAGCTTATAGAGGAAGAGGATGAATCCGATGAACGCAAGGACCAGCGGAGCGTAGACGCCGGAAAAGAGGATGGCGATACCCGAAACGTACAGACAGGAACTGAGGATATCGTTACCACAGATGGCTGTCGCAGCTGCCTGACCGAGCTTGTGGTGGGGGACGTGAGTGTTCGTCATGGAAGATTGGGAAATAGTGTATGGAAACGAGGTAAAGACGATGGTGAACGCATGCGCGCACCAACTAGCTGTCCGGTTTATCAGATGCTCTTACGCAAAGCAAGGGTCATAGAGCGGAGAAACGCTTTTCTCTCGCATGCGCATAGCAAAAATGCCCCAGCCGCTTGCGCGGCTGAGGCGAGATGTCCTTTCCATGCATCTCATGCATTGGCTGTTACTCGTGAACCACTCTGACTCCCCCGAACTCGGGGTAGTCCCACTGGTGCTTCGGCTCGATGGAGCCGATAAACACCCTGCTGAGCGGGATGCCATTCTGTCGAGCGATCTCGAAGACTGTCGCTGGAGAGAACGGTTCGTCAGTCATCATGGTTCGAATTTCAAGGTCGGGATACAACCCGACATTTTGGATTGTCGTGATCGCATTGTCAGTTTTCGCCTGCTCCACGGGGTGCTCACAGATCACCAGAATGCACTCGCGTGCGCCTGGTTCATTCTTGCGAATGTATTCGAGCATTGCCCCAAGCCGCTCACAGGTGCGAATAAAGCAGACAAACCTGCCTTCAATCGCACCCGAAAAGTGCCTTTCGAGCCACCGGCTCACTGGTGGAATTCCACGGGTCGCCGCTGCGATGGCTCGCAGGAGCAAATCGCGATAGATTGTTCCAAGCACCACAAGGGTGAATGGAATGAAATACATCGCGAAGAACCGGGGGTTGCGTGGATCGATGAGGATGTTCCCCACCAACCCGATGCTGGTTGCCAGAAATGCCAGCACCACAACCGGGACTTTCGCGCGTACTTCGCGCTTCAGTTTCGGTCGTCGCACTTTCAGCAGGAGGTTGCCAACCGCAAAGAGCGACATGACCGCCAGGAAGGCAATCGTGTACACCCCTGCAATTGGCAGGAGATCGCATCTTGTAATGACCAAGATGCTAACGCACAGACCGAAGAAACTCAGGAGAATTAGCGGGAACGCCCCTTTAGCGTTCTTCTTTGAGAGGAAATGTGGGACACATCCATCTTCCGACATTCTCGAGAGAAGTCCCGAGACGCCGACGTAGGACGTCAGAACCGCACCACACAATACGAGGAATGCATCCAAGCACACCATGTACCGGAGGGGGTCGCCGCCCATTCCATAGGCGACATCGGAAAGCATGAAATCCTTTCCAGCTACCATCTTTTCAATTGGCAACACAATGAGACACACCAGCGCCACCAGAGGGTTAGCGATGGTGACAGCCCACTGCATGTTTCGGAGTGTCTTGGGAAACACCCCTTTCTTCTGCTCCTCAACGAAATTTGCCGAGGATTCGAATCCCGATACCCCGAGGAGGGATGCCGAGAAAGCGAAGAAGAGAGCGGCCATTAAGCCACCCTTCGCGAAGATTGCCGTGTCTGCATCGACACGGAAGAGTTCTTTTCCTGCTGTTTCGTACAGCATCCGCTGGGTATACGCCCAGTTCTCAGTCCAGTGACTGGTTCCTGTGATTGCGAACACCAATCCCGTGATCACGAAGCAGATAATTGTGAGGACGTTGAATCCCCAGATCAGCTTCGCGACGAAGGCTGAGTCTTTCACTCCCGTGGCGACCAAGAGAGCGAATCCCCCCAGGACCACGACCGTTCCCAAAAAGACGGGAACGACATGAGGGTCAAGACCCAGCATTGGGATCTGCAGCGCGTGCTCCAGGGAGGAAGGAAGGATACGGAAGAGATATTCCACACCCACCTTTGCGCTGATATCTGCCGTAGCGATGTACGACAGAAAGGTTGCTACGCCGGCGATGCCAGCTAATGGTTTCCACGTGCTGTTGAGTAGCACGTTGTAGCATCCCCCGTTGACCGGGAGCGCGGAGACCGCTTCGTGGTACACGCTCCGGAAGAGGAGTAGAACCATCCCACAAAGGAGAGGCCCAACCGG
>CAYYFD010000111.1:0-3512 GCA_964471125.1 uncultured Candidatus Peribacteria bacterium | reverse complement strand
CCTCCAAAAAACGCTCCGGCTCATCCGCCACCTCCTCCACCTCCTGCGGTGTGCGGTAACGGTAACATTGAAGGTAATGAGCAGTGTGACGACGGAAATCGGGGCGAATTCGATTATTGCTACAACAACTGCACAACGAATCCGCACATGCATTCCTGCACGTATGCAACATCGCAATCAAGATGCGAAGCGCAAGCTGCCAGCTGCCACTGGAGAAGCGGTGCAAACGACAGACCACCCACTCCCGGCACCTGCTACGGAGACTACTATCGAGAGTAGGCTATCTGTTTTGGACTATGTCGCACTCATTAGTTCAGACTGCCCTCTTTCTCGCCTCCACATCGACCTCCGACTGCTCCTTCTCCTCATGGTACGTGGGCTCGACGTTCACATCCCAGATATTGCGGTGATCGGTGATGCCGGCAACGATGTTATCCACCGCCGTCATCGCCGTGAGCATGCTGTGATCCTGATTGTTGTAGCGGTGCATGCCGTTACGTCCGATGAGAAAAAGATTGGAGAATTGCACAGTGAAATCCCGTACAACGTCCAGCTGGTTGTAGCTGCCGAAGTACGCAGGGTAGGCCTTCGGCATCCTCAGCACGCACGCATCGAGGATGTCTGCTTTCCGCGCAAAGCCGATCTTCTCCATCTCGGCGATGCCTAGGGCAATAAGCTCCTTATCCGGCATCACCCAAAGCTTGTCGCCTTCGTTTACGAAGTATTCGAGTCCGATCCAGACAGAATTCTTACGGTCGGCAACCATGTACGGGCTCCAGTTATTGAAAATCTGGATGCGCCCCACATGCACACCTCCATCTTGCACATAGATCCAGTTATCCGGCACATCCGTTGCAGGCTTCTTCCCCTTCTCCTGAACATGTAATTGCTTAAGTAGTAATCCCACTGTGAGAAAATCACGATAGATCAGCCCCTCAGCTACTTCACACACACGATCATCCGGCTTCGGATGCATCATACCGATCAGGTGCCGCACGGGCATGGTGGAGAAGAAGTAATCGCAGGGCAGTTCCTCGGTTTCACCGGTTTCGGTGTTTTCGATAGTGACGGACGTGATGCGAGAAATTGCAGATTGCAAATTGCAAATTGCAGAATCTGTTTTTTGCAATCTGCAATCTGCAATCTTGTCCCACTTCACCCCCACCACCCTTCTCCCCATCCGCACTTCCCCTCCGCATGCACGAACTTGCTCTGTGACCGTCTCCCACATCTGGCCGGGCCCGAACTTTGGGTAAAAGAATCGCGTAATCAGACTCGTCTCGCGCTCGGCCTGCGCCTTGGCAAAATCGGAGGTCAGCAGATCTTTTACTGCATGGAATACCGCTCGCTTGAGAGACAATCCCTTGATACGCTGTGCCCCCCAGTCCGCGCGAATCTGGTTACACGGCACGCCCCAGACCTTCTCCGTATAATCACGGAAGAACGTTTCATAGAGCCTGCGACCGAAACGGTTAACGAAAAAGGCATCAAGAAAAGATTCGTCTTTGAGCGGGAAGAGATGAGCCTTGATGTAGCTGAAACCAATGAGACAGGTATTCACTATGCCAAGTCTCCGCGCAACTGTAAGGGTGATGCCGATGGGATACGGAAAGAAATTTCTGCGGAAATAAATACGGCTGAGGCGGGGGCGCTGCAGCATCACTTGGTCTTCTTTTTCTGGATCCGGCGCCGGTTTTGTCACCCGTAATTCTTCATGACCAGAAGCACACTCTTTACAGAGGAACTCCACAATCACCTCCGCCGCATAATCGATTTCATGACCCCTTTCCACAGTATCCGCAGCAGGAGCACCCTGAAGCGGCAGAATATTGAACCACCAGTCCATCACGCGCTTGCTCTTGGAAAAGAACCGGTGCCCGCCGATGTCGATGCGGTTGCCTTTGTAATTGAATGTCTGCGCGATACCCCCGATGGCCTGTGTGGACTCCAGAACAATCGGATGAACATCCGTGCGCTTCAGAAGTTCGTAAGCAGCAGTGAGGCCTGCGGGGCCAGCTCCGGCGATGATGGCGATGCGTTTGGTCACAGAACTATTATGTATTAAGTATTAGGTATTAGGTATCTCCGACAGGGAAAAATTGGCATACATAATACCTAATACTTAATACCCAATACTTCGCTGTCTAATGAAACACATACATCTTTCGCATCCCAAAGTTCCATGCGAGCACAATCACCTGCGAAATCATCTTGGCCGCCACTTGGTGGATGCCCATGAGATCGATCATCAGATACAGGAGCAGCCACGTCCACAGCAGTCCCCCGATCGCGATCCCTACGACAATGGCAATCTCTTTGGAACGTGCGTGTTTGCTTGCCTGAAATACCCAAATGACGCTTAGAAAATGATTCCAGGCGAGCCCCAGCATATAGCCCACGAAAGCTGCGACGGCGTAATGCACATGAAAGACCGTCACCATTACTGTGAAGAACACCAGATCCATCACCGCGGCGCTTCCGCCCACAAAGAAGTAACGTAAGAACTGAATACGGGGGCTCTTGGCACGACCAAAAACGAGGTGACGCATGGAGGAACTGTAGGCAGGAAAGATAGGAAAGGCAAAAAACGGGAATGATTCTGCAACTCCTGCCTTTTCTTCTCTTCCTGCAGTCCCGTACACTCTCCCTATGCAATCGCTTCCGACCGTCTGTATCGTGGGATTGGGTTACGTCGGCCTCCCGCTGGCTCATGGATTTGCGAAGAAGGGATACACGACGATCGGGTACGATATTGATGAAGGGCGGATCGCCGAACTCTCTGCCGGCCATGACCGTACCAAGGAACTCAGTACCAAAGAACTGCAAGAAATTTCCATGACCTTTTCATCAGACGCGAAAGTCATCAGCAGTGCGGACATTGTTATTGTTGCGTTGCCGACACCCGTCGATGAGACCAACACTCCGGATATTGCGATCCTGCGTGCTGGATCGAAAACAGTTGGGGAGAATATGAAGAAGGGGGCGATCGTCGTTTTCGAGTCCACCGTATGGCCCGGCACCACGGAAGAGATTTGCGGCCCGATCTTGGAAAAGGCATCGGGCATGGTCTGCGGTACAGATTTTTTCCTTGGGTACAGCCCCGAGCGCATCAATCCAGGCGACAAGAAACATCGGCTAGAAACGATTGTAAAAGTGGTATCCGGACAAACGCCGGAAGTACTCGAGACGCTTGCCACTCTCTATGGCTCCGTCGTGGAAGCAGGCATTCATAAAGCACCAAATATCAAAGTCGCAGAGATGGCGAAGGCTATCGAAAACGCGCAGCGCGATCTGAATATCGCCTACATCAATGAGATTGCGATGTTCTGCGGCAAGCTCGGGATCGCCAGCAAAGACGTGCTGGATGCGGCATGCACAAAATGGAACTTTCTACGGTTTACTCCGGGCCTTGTCGGCGGACACTGTATCGGCGTGGATCCGTACTACCTTGTAGAAAAGGCAAAGACATTGGGAATGAATACGCATGTAATCACGGCCGGACGAGCGGTGAA
>CAYYFD010000110.1:0-3521 GCA_964471125.1 uncultured Candidatus Peribacteria bacterium | reverse complement strand
ATCCTGTCCGGAAACAGTGCGGGCAGTGGAAAAAGGAATAAAAACCGGCTTGTCCATATCGGAAAGAAGGAGAGATCCTACGCTTTGTAAAGTACCGACAACCGTAAAACTTTCCTCACCAATATTTATTCTCTGTCCGAGTGGATTTCTGTTGCCGAAGAGATCAAGAGAGGTTTGATAAGCAACCACAGCAGAGTGGCGGGCACCTTCTTCATCTGCACTGTCGAGAAGCCTGCCCTGATCAATCTCCAGCCCGTAGTTACCGAAGATGCTCTCGGTTGCACCGAATACCATCGGGGTACGCTCCTCGCGTCCATAGCCCACAGGCTTACCAACGATAATGACAGGCACAACATGCTCAACAGTAGAAAGGCGCTTAACGCGCTCGTAGTCTTCAATCGTAAGACTCTCCAGATTGCCTCCAAATTTTTCAAAACCCGTCGGTATGATGTCCATTGTGTTTGTTCCAAAGGAATCAATTTGCGAAAGAATGTACGACTCAAAACTGCGGCCGATACTGATCATAAGAACAACGGCAGCAACACCGATGATGACGCCGAGCATGGTCATGGCAGTGCGCTTCGTATTTGTACGAATGCCGGAGAATGCCGCAGTAAGAAGATCTGATGAATTCATAACTATGTAATTAAGTTTCAGCCTTTATTATAAAGTATAAAATCGAATACATAATTTATTCATATCGAAGAGATTCTACAGGATCGAGAGAGGAAGCTTTTCGTGCAGGGCTGATGCCGAATATTACTCCGGTAAGAGCAGCCATAACCACAGCGGCTATCATGCTTGGAAAGGAGATAGCAAACAGATAGGTGCTCAGAAATCCTTGAATGATTTGTGCAATGATCCACGCAAGTCCCAAGCCAAAAATAAGACCGATCATTCCTCCGGTCACCGTAAGTGCAACACTCTCGGCAAGAAATTGCAAAAGGATATCACGAGGCCGTGCACCCAAAGCTTTGCGCAAACCGATCTCGCGTGTCCGCTCCGTGACAGTCACAAGCATGATATTCATAATGCCGATACCCCCGACGAGAAGGGAAATACCGGCAACTGTCGTTATGAAGAGGGTCAATCCCAAAGAGACAGAACTAAGGATGGCATTCGCCTGCTCAGAGGAACGTACGATGAAATCGTCTTTCTCTGGATCATCCTTGGGGTTCTCGATCTTGTGACGATAGCGCAGAAGCCCTTCGACATCGGCAAAAGCCACGTCAAAGGAATCCGTCGCAAGCATGGTGATGTAGCTGGCGTACTTCTGGCCCGTAACTTGCCTAGCTACCGAAAGCGAGATGTAGACACGGTCATCGGCATTCTGAAAGAATTGTGATCCCAATGCTTTTGTGACACCGACCACGGTGTAGCTTCTGTCTCCGACCGTAATTTCCTTACCGAGAGGATCGGACAACCCGAAGAGCTCCTCTTTCACATCGGGCCCGAGGAGAGCAAAGCGCGCAGCACGATCATTGTCATGAGTATCAAGGAGGCGTCCCTGCGCAGCGGACATCTTCTGATTATGAAAGAAATTCGGATGCACTCCCATGATCTGGGCAGAGGATTCCTCCCTACCGCGCTTCGCAGGACCCGGCATGAAGACAATGGGAGCGATCGTATCGATGGTGGTCAGCTTTTCCAGGTGCTCGATATCTTCAAAGGTGAGGCTGTCGTGACCTGCAAAGACCTGACTTGCTCCTCCTTCCTGATTACTTCCTGGAAATATCACCATGCTTTTACTTCCAAGAGACGAAATCTGGCTGAGGATGACCTTTTCCATACTTGCTCCGACAGAGCTCATAAGAACAACCGAACCGACGCCGATGACGATACCGAGCATGGTGAGTGTCGACCTGCCGATATTGCGGCGAAGCGCGGTAAATGCCGACGTCAGAATATCGGAGTACTTCATTTTAATTTCACATCGGCACCCGCCTTCCTCCGCTTGTGGCTGCTCGTATCGGATTCAATGAGGCCGTCTTTTATATGGACGATGCGATCGGCAAACTCCGCAGTGGTCCGCTCGTGCGTGACGAGGATGATGGTGTGACCTGCAGCATTCAGTTTTTCCAGAACTTCCATGACCTGAAGCCCTGAAGCGGAATCGAGGTTGCCCGTTGGCTCATCGGCAAAGATAAGTGCTGGCTCTGTAACGAGCGCACGCGCAATAGCTACACGTTGCTTTTGGCCTCCCGAAAGCTGACTGCTTAAAAATCCTGCACGATCGGAAAGCCCCACCGAAGCAATAGCCTTGCGTGCGTACTTTTCACGATCCACGGAAGCAATACCCGGATGATACAGAAGGGGAAGAAGGACATTCTCCATCACCGTTGCGCGGGGCAAGAGATGAAATGCCTGAAAGACAAAACTTACTTTCGTAGCGCGAATCGCGGCAAGATCATCGTCGTTTTTTCCTGCGGTATTCTCACCAAGAAATGTGTACGTTCCGGTTGTAGGGCGGTCTAGAAAACCGAGAATATGCATGAGGGTAGACTTACCGGAGCCGGATGGCCCCATGATCGCGATGAATTCCCCAGTATCGATCTCCAGATCGATGCCATGGAGCACAGCGGTTTCCACTTCTTCATTGAAGTACGATTTGCGCAGGCCGGAGAGAGAAATGAGAGAAGGCATGTTCAAAGTGGGCAGTTCTCACTCTTTGATAAGAACAATGACAACATCGGCTTCGTCCACGCCCTCCACTTCGACTTCTCCGTCCGAGCCTTCCATTCCCATGGTGACGGACTTTTCAAGGACTTCACCATCAACAAGTAAACGGACAACAGTTTCGCCTTCGGCATTTTCGATGACCGCACGACGCGGGACAGAAAGCACATCTGTGCGTCTTCCTGTAACGATTTCACAATCACCGGTCATTCCAACACGTAATTCTTCACGAGGAGATGCAAAGTCCAGTTTGACGCGGTACTTGGGCACACCATCGCGATCCGTTGCGGCTTCATCGATTTCACTGACGCGTAGCGCGTCAAGGACACCGGGAAATGCATCGAGCTCTATCGATCCTGACTGACTTGTCTGGATCAGTGGGATGTCCACTTCAGCAACATACAGTTCGATGCGGTAGGGGGTTGTGCCGAGCATGGTGATTGCTGCACCCGTCGGAAGAATCTCACCCTTCTTCACATTCACATTCGTGATCATGCCGTCGACAGGAGCTGTAAGAACGGTTTCGCCGAATGCAGCACGTGCACGCTGAAGACGGGCGGCATTCTCCGCGACACGTGCCCGGGCAGCGAGTATTTGTTGGGGCCTTGTTCCTGCTCGCTTGAGCTGCAATTGCGCAACGGAAATATTGACTGATGCTTCATAGGTGGCGATATCCGCACTCGAGCGATCAACCTCTCCCTGTGCAGAAGCCAATATAGACTTTTCAGCAGCAATCTGAGTTTTGAAGGATGCGGAGGCATCACGAAGATTATTGAGCGCGGCATCGACACCACTCAACGCCGCCTGGATGCTGCTGCGCTCGGTTGCAGGCGGGTCGCTGTTCG
>CAYYFD010000109.1:0-3558 GCA_964471125.1 uncultured Candidatus Peribacteria bacterium | reverse complement strand
CGCGCAAGTCATACGCAGGGAACACTTCTGGGTTCCACGCGAGACGACGCTGCGGGGGAAGCCTTCGACAAAGGGGCAAAGCTCCTTGGACTCCCCTACCCCGGCGGCCCCTCTATAGCAAAGGCTGCCGAAGGAGGTGATCCGCATGCGTACGAATTTCCTCTTCCATTACGAAACGATCCATCACTCGATTTCAGCTTCTCGGGACTCAAGACTTCACTACGATATACGATCCAAAATCTGGAGAATGACAATATTCCGCTGAAAGCTGAAAGCCATAAGCTTAAAGCTGATCTTGCTGCCTCCTACCAGCATGCAATCTGCGCGCATCTCATCGACCGCGTTATGCGAGCACTGCGCCGTCACCCCGACATTCGTGAAGTACACATCGTGGGTGGAGTTTCCGCAAATACCTATCTGCGATCAGCAATGACTCTGCAACTTGCAACGTGCAACCTTGTCCTGCGCCACCCCTCAAAGATCGCCTACTGCACAGACAATGCCGCAATGATCGCGAGTGCCGGGGAATTTCTGGTACGGGAATACGGGGAAAAAGCCTACGAGGAGTTTACAACAATAGCCTCGATACCTCTGGCGATGGCAATGTCTACGCGAACGCAGGAAGCATCGCCCCGAGGACAATAGCGATGAGACCGAAGATTGCGAGGATGCGGACAGGAGTGGATTTCTTCATCGGGGTGATCATAGCCCACCCCTCGTCACGGCTCAATCGTGATCTGATGTGTGGTCATACTTTTGGCTCCCGTTGTGTCCTGAACGGTGAGCGTAACATCATAAATCCCCTGCTTTTCGAAAACGTGGACAATCCTCGGTGCATCATCATCACTCTCGGAACCATCATCAAAGGACCATTTGATCTTCTGGAAAATACCCGAGCTGCAGGAGCGGTCAAATGAGACACCGAAGGGTTTGCCATCCATCTTTCCGGATGTACGACTGGGAATGAAGCAGGCATCGAGACGGGGAGGAAGAACGACGACAGTGCTCGATGATTCGTAAATTTCATTGGTCGTCGTATAGACGACAAGCTTCACCGGATACTTTCCGGGCAGATCAAACGTATGCTCCTCGATGGCAATGCCCTGCTTGCGGGTGATGCCCGTGGTTTCATCACCAAATAGCCACTCAAAACCGGAGATGACCTTACCGGGAATCACCGTTTGTGAGGCGTCGAAGCGGACCTTAAAAGGTGCAACACCGCTTTTTTTATCCATCTGGAACGTGACGACAGAAGAGGGCGGTTTCACATCGATGGAAATCGGCAATCGCATGGCTTTGCCTTCTGGGTCGCTCGCAAGAAGCGTGAGCTTGTATGTCCCCGGATAACGATAGATGGCCTGCAAAGTATTCTCCGAAGATCCGACGCTTGTAGCATCCGGTGCCTCCCAAGAAAACTCGACTAAGGGAAGTGTCGTATGCGGAGTGACGCTTACACTCAGTGGAGCCTCACCCGTTATGCGGTTTGCCGTTACAGGAGGAGATCCATCAAACGTAAGATCAGCAATACGCAGTGTTTCCACAACCTGCACAAGAACGGTAGCTACCGCGCTCTCACCGGTCTTGGACCTTGCACTGGCAGTCACGCGAAAAGCGCCTTGTGTTTCAAACGTATGACCGACCCTGTGCTGATCGATGGTCTTCACGGGACTAGTCTTGTCACCGAAGTTCCACTCCACCTCGCGCAGAGGCTCATCTGTGGTAAGGGTGAAGATCGTTCCGAATGGAGGAGGACTCAGAAGCTTTTTCGGCTCCGTAGTCAGGCGGATATTGAAAGGCTGCGCCGGAGGCTCGCGGACCTGTATATCCCTCCGGTACGTTACCTGCGTCTGATTCTCGAGAAGAATGACTACAGAAACGCGATGTACTCCAACACGGACAAATACATGTGTCACAGAAGGATCTGCGAAGCTCGAAGGATCGTTCGAAGAAGGGCGGGTACGGATCTCATCCACCTTGCCGTCGTCTTCGAAATCCCAGCGCACCTCCCGAATGTCCTTTTTGTCATTGACCAGATGCTCGACGCTGAAGGTCACCGGCTCATCGACGACGGGCTCCGCGGGCTTCAGAGAAAAGACTGCTTTTTTGATGAGCATCCTCCGTGCAACTCTGCGTGACGAACCGTCCGTAAGCGCTACAAGCAC
Source organism: uncultured Candidatus Peribacteria bacterium (assembly GCA_964471125.1). GTDB lineage: Bacteria > Patescibacteriota > Gracilibacteria > Peribacterales > Peribacteraceae > 2-12-FULL-55-11. Next base: position 1,396 of record CAYYFD010000109.1, on the reverse strand, counting down.
AGAGACACTGAACGCACCGGTGCGCTCGAAGAATGCGGTGATCTGTGGCTCAACGGTCTCCTGATCCACCTTGCCATCCCCATCGAGATCCCAGCTATAGGAAACCGGCTGCAGCTGCTTGCGCGAGAGAATTTCGAGAGCTCTGTCGAGACCGAAGGTGACGGCAACAGGCGCAACAAGGTCCGCTCCGTCCTCAGGATTAAGCTTGATAATATCCAGCGGCAAGGCAGGCTCACGGATAATCATCATCGGCATGGCTATGCTCATGAGAATCGCAGGAACCACAATAAGCAGCAGACGGACAGCGACGTTGGTCTTGCCGAAGCGAGTCGCGGAGCGTTCCTTAAGGGCATGGCGGAGGACCAGAGCCACAAAGAACATCAGAAAAACAACGACAATGCCTGCGGAGAGTAACCCCACGGGAATCAGCTCCTGATAGTTTCCTTCAGCATTCGGAAGAACGGAGATGAGAAAGAAACACCAGAGCAGATACGCTGCATACGGAACGAGCATCAGGAGGAGCAGCATCCGTACTGCGCGCGTCTTCACCTGTGGCGCCACCTGTGGCGCCATGGGCGCCGGAGGAACGGAGCTAATCGCATCAACGTTGGGGGGAGTCTCGGTCACTCGGTCGGGGGGAAGATTGCGGTTTTCGAATTTTCTTCTACCGCAGAACGGATATCCGTCTCACCAAGTCCCTCGGGAAGAGGCTCATCCAGTGAATCCGATCCGGGCAGTATCGTAGCAGCATTTGGAAAAGGCTGTGACTGGGACGGGATCACCACTGTGGCGGCCGAACCATGATCGGAAAGTGATACCGAAATATCTACCCGCAATTGCGAACCTTCCGGAAGCCGCAGGGACGGAATTTCCCACCGGAAAGCCAGCACATGAAAATCCGCTGCAGATATCCACAGCTCACCAGTCGCCTGAAGCGAAATTATTTGTGAACGCAAAGCCTTCTCATCGATCACCTCTTTACGCTCTGCAGCAAGTTCCTTCGCATAGGCGAAGAAACGATCTGGATCGAGAGCCACTGCATAGTGATATGCAGGAACACCCTCTATCTCCCCGATGCCCAGATCCCTTGTGACCTGTACTACACTTGCCTGTGCCTGCAGAAGGCGCGGGCTTGGCGAGACGGAAAGCTCTGATGCGTCTTCCGACGGAGATAATTCCCACCAGACTCCGGTGAGACGAGCAACGGATGCAGGGTCAAATATGCCCCCTTCTGGAGTACTAGAAAGCGATCGGACGAAAAGATAGAAACGCTGACTTTCAACAGAAACCGTATCAAGCGCAGCATGAATGGTCCTCTCCTGCCCCTCGGTGTCACGAATATTCACAGACGCCTCTACAGCACCACCTACAGTCCGTCCGCCTTCATTGATAGAAC
>CAYYFD010000108.1:0-3584 GCA_964471125.1 uncultured Candidatus Peribacteria bacterium | reverse complement strand
CTATATGCGCAAACCATGCCACTCCCCCACCCGTTGCCCCGATCGACCCTACTCCACTGAAAATCTGCAGAATAAACCAGAACCCAAGAACGAGACTTGCGGGAATAGTCATCATCCTCCAGAAGCCAAAGAAGTCGGGTACGAGAGCATCAACGCGGTGATGCGGGAAGAATGCGAGGTACATTCCGAGGACTCCGGCGATGGCACCGGATGCGCCGAGGAGGGGAATATCTGTCCCTGCTAACTGCGGCAGCTGAGCAAATGTGGCAACAAGTCCTGCAGCGAGATAGAAGAGCAGGAAGCGGACATGACCGAGCCTGCCTTCCACATTGTCCCCAAAGATCCAGAGGTACCACATGTTGGAACCGATATGCATGAGACCTCCGTGAAGAAACATGGATGTAATGAACGTAACCGGATTCAGGACAGATGGAACGAGCGCCCATGCTTGGATAAATGTATCGAGATCGGGAGACATCACTTCAGCAATGAACGCGAGAGCATTGATGCCGATGAGGGAGATGGTAACTGCAGGAAAGAGTGCCGATCGTTCGTGGTCGCGGAGGGGAAGCATGGAAGAAGCTTACAGGTTTCCCGCCCGGTCGTTGACCGTATCGGACGAACAGCTTTCAGCTGTCAGATCACTTTTTGACTTCTGAATGGCAGGCTTCTTCCAAAGCGCCCGCAGCTTCTTCGGAATCAGAAACCCGAAACCAAGCATCTCGAGTCCGATGAGTCCGAGCCATGCACCCGGAGTCAAAGGAGTTACCAATGCAATGAAACCAATAATGACAAGGATGATGCCGGTGAAGATGCGAAGGATACGGAGCACGACCCTATCCTATCACTCCCCTCTGCTTTCCCCTCCTGGTACAGCAACCGCATGGGGAACGGCGGTGAGCTTTCCTTCCCGAACAAAAACAAGAAGCAGAGCGGCAATCGTGGTCATGACAACAGCAAATATGAATGGGGCTGTGCTTCCGATGCGATCCCAGAGAACTCCTGCAATGAACGATGCGGGCAAACTTGTTGCCCCAAGCATCAGCTGAAAGCCCCCGAGAACGCTTGTGATGTGCTCTTTTGGAGCGAGCTCCGCGGTAAACGCCTTCTGCACGGTGTCGATGCCTCCTCTGTAGAGCCCGTAGAAAACAAAAGCAATCGCAAGCGGGAGAGGAGACCGGAAGAAGACGAAGCATCCTGCTGTAGCGACCCAGCAGGCATAGGAAAAGAGAAGCACGGGCTTGCGTCCGATGCGATCCGCAATCTCCCCCGCAGGCAACGACCAAATCGCTGCTACGAGCATATAGAGGAGGTAGAGAAAGGGCACAGTGCCCTTTGCGATGCCGGAATCATGCGAGAAAAGAATCAGAAACGAATAGCTGAAGGCTCCGAGGTCTGCAGTCGCAGAGAGGATCATGAAGAGCCAAAGGTTTTTGGAAAGCCCGCGCCATTTGAAGGTGGGACGGATACCTGTCTTGTGGGCAGGCTCGCGAATGCGTGTGAGCACGAGCATCGCTGCAAGAAATGAGGGAAGTGAGGCAAGAAGGAAAAGATTGCGGTAGCCGATACGGTCGACGAGGATGATGGCAATAAGAACCCCGAAGACTGCACCAAGATTATCCAGAGACCGCAGCACGCCGAAGTGCGTCGCGCGGTTGGTGCGGTCGGAGATGTCCGAGAGAATGGCGTCCCTTGGGGCTGAACGCATTTTGCCGCCACGGTCGATGATGCGGCTGGGTACCGCCCACTGCCATGTGGGAGCGAGTGCATAGCCGATCCTTGAGATACACCCGAAGAAGTACCCCATCCATACGAATACCTTCCGCTTACGGGTTTTATCCGAAATGATCCCCGCTCCTGCCTGGGAGAAAGAAACAACGGCGTCTCCAAGACCATCAATGAGACCGAGTGCCGATGCACTCGCACCAAGGACTTGCGTGACATAGATCGGCCACACCGAAAAAACCATCTCCGCACCGACATCATGGAGAAACGACGCAGCCGAAAAGACCGCAACAGTTTTTCTGGCCTGATCGCGCTTACGGCGGAAGAGGATCATGGACAGTATTGTCGGGGGGAAATGGGAAGATGTCCATGCAGGAGATTTCTCGGGATCAGAAGCCCGAATCCAAGCAGCTCTAAAGCAATGAACCTGAGCCACAGGTGCTCAAATAAGCGTCTCCCCTCCCGACCGTTCGGCCACGAGCTCACGGCCGAGTGGCGGGAGGGGACCAAGGGGAGGGGGTCAAATACTCATGAAGCCAAGCTCTCGCTCCAAGACTTCCATCACAGAATCCACATCACATACAACCTCTGAATTCAGGAAGCGAAGGACTGTAAATCCCTGCGCCTTGAGATATCCCTCTCGTCGAAGATCTTTCTCCGCTGCACCAGACTCAAAGTGTGCATCACCATCCACTTCGATGATCAATCTCTTCTCTGCACAGAGAAAATCCACAATGAACGGACCGATAGGAACTTGTCTTCGAAATTTAAGTCTGTGGAAACGCGTAGTGCGCAATTTGCTCCAGAGCTTCACTTCACCAGGCGTCATATCCTTTCGCAGTTTCTTAGCGAAGGAAGTTTTGGGCTCGTGGGTTACGTAAACAGAATTGCGAAGCATAGCGGTCAATAATACCAGAGGGTGACCCCCGCCCCCTAACCCCCTCCCGTCGGGAGGGGGGAACCCTGTTTCACAAGAAGGCACAAGCTCCGTTTTCGCTTACGTATATAAATTGCCCCTCTCCCCAGCTTGCCCCTCGAAGCCTTGCTTGCCGGCCATAGCTTCAGCGGCGGCTGGGCGAAGTGAGGTGGAAGAGGGTTGGGCGAGGGGGATCAAGACACGCGAATGGGCTATACTTTCTCTATGCATACCGAAATCGCTACCTTCGCCGCCGGCTGCTTCTGGGGAGTAGAGGAAATATTCCGTACGACTCCGGGAGTGACTGATACCGCTGTTGGGTACATCGGAGGAACGATGAAAGATCCGACATACCAGGACGTATGTACCGGGGAGACCGGACATGCTGAAGCGGTACAAGTAACGTACGATCCGGCAAAAGTTTCCTATGAGAAGCTTCTAGCGATCTTCTGGGACAACCATAATCCTACAACAAGAAATATGCAGGGCCCGGACGTAGGGACGCAGTACCGCTCTGCAATCTTTACCCACAGTCCCGAGCAGGAACTGGCGGCTAGGAATTCGATTACAGCCCTAGAAGAAGAGAAAAAGTTCCATCGTCCTATCGTCACGCAGATCCTCCCCGCACCGACCTTTTACCCCGCGGAAAAGTATCACCAGCAGTATCTGATGAAGCGGGGAATGGGGAGCTGTCATACCTAATAGAACATGTCCTCTTTCGCTATAGCAAAACGTGTGCCCCCTGCAACGACGCTCAGGGTGACACACGTTTTGCCGTTCAAAGTACTACATTGTTACTTCGGTACCACCTGTCCTCTGATCTCTCCATCCGGATGGGCCTGCGTGTGGATATTCACGTAGACGCTACTATTGAGGATGAGATTGCGCTCAGAAGCAGTAAGTCCTTCCCACGTTCCCGTAGCACGGACTCCGCCGTTGAAGG
>CAYYFD010000107.1:0-3707 GCA_964471125.1 uncultured Candidatus Peribacteria bacterium | reverse complement strand
CCTCCGCAGAGCTGTGGGGCAAACCGTAGTGGCGCTAGCCCCTGCGCGAGAACGTGCCACTTTCCTGTCAGCAACCTTGGGAAGAAGTGATAGAAATCGTGTCCGAGATGAGGATACGAAAAATTCAGTCCGGCGAAGAAGAGTATGAGAAAGATGCCAAAGACAACTGCAGGGTCACGATGTTGCCGTACAAAGGAGGCCAAAAAGCGCATCATCGGTAGTAGTATAGCCATCATTCCTTTGTCCGATCATTCCAAATCTCCCGCACGACAGCATGCGGGCGACCTTTGGTCTCCTCGAATATGCGTCCGATGTATTCCGCAATCACGCTCAAAGAGAGGAGTTGTATGCTTCCAAGGAAAAGCACAAGAACGAAGATGGTGGTGAATCCCTGAGGGGTACCGGGGTATGCGAAGTGATGCCAGAGATAGAAAAGCATTCCAAGGAGCGACAGCAGTGTGACGATGGCCGCGACATACGACACCCACGCGAGAGGCGCGTAGGAAAAGGAAAGAATCGCTTTCTTTGCCAGAATCAGGTTTTTCCGAAAGCTGTAGGTGGACGCTCCTGCATAGCGTTCGGGCCGCACGTACGGTACACCGATCTGACGGAACCCGACCCATGCTCGTAGGCCTCGCACGAAGCGCTCACGTTCTGGAAGCGCATTAATACGGTTCACGACGCTTCTGTCCATCAGGGAAAACTCCCCCGCATCCAGCGGGACTTTTATGGAAGAGAGCGCACTGAGGACTACATAGAAGAGATGGTAGAAATACGGATAGATCTTTCCCATGCTCTTTTGTCGCTTCTGCCGGATTCCGTAGACGACCTTGTATCCCTCTTTCCAGAGTCGCATGAACTCGGGGATCATCTCCGGAGGATCCTGCAGATCACCGTCCATAAGGATAACGGCATCACCCTGTGTCTGGAGCATTCCGGAGGTGAATGCGGCATGGGGACCGAAGTTGCGTGCATGATGAATGACGGTCAGATGTGGATCGCTCTCTGAGAGTTCGCGCAGGATGTCCTCTGCATTATCCGGACTCGCATCGTTTACGTAGATGATCTCATAGTCCGGTGTGATGGACGCGAGTACGGTAGTCAGGCGCTCGTAGAGTGCGCGGACGGATGCTCCATCGTTGTAACAGATGACGACTGCCGAGAGCAGGGGAGTCTGCATAGGGATCATCCTAACGCGGGACTTCCCACTGCCAAAGCGTTTCCCTGTCCAGTTTGCGATATTCGTACCATGACCGATGTACGGTAGACTCTCCTGCATGACGGATGCGGTCTGCATCATCTGTGGCAACAATGACGCTGCGGTCACTCTGTACCCTGCAACCATGACAGAGGATCAGGCTACACCACAGGTCTTTTCAGCTCGCTGCAGCCCCGATCGCCTGTACATGGAGATGCTTAGGTGTACCCGTTGCGGTCTCGTTTTTCCCCGTCATTTCCCGGATCCATCTGTGCTGCAGGGTCTCTACGAAGACAGTACGTATTTGTATGACGACATGGAGCCCGTACTCACGAAAAACTACATGCGCTATGTACGCTGGGCGACAAAGCTTCTCACATCGCAGACACAGCCATGGAAAGCGATCGACATCGGGTGTGGCAATGGATTTATGGTGAAGGCGCTGCATGATGCAGGATTTGATGCATTTGGCATCGAACCTTCCGAAGATGCAGTGCGTAAGGCGGATCCTGCCATTCGATCAAAACTTATTTCCGGACTGGCCGATTCCCACTCTCTCGGCCACGAAACCTATGATCTTCTGACATGTTTCCAGACGCTCGATCATATGCCGGACCCTCTTACATTTATGCGTGACTGTTTTGCGGCGCTCAAGCCGGGGGGAGTCGTTCTCTTTATCAATCACGATATTGCATCGTTTACTGCGCGCATCCTTGGCAAACACTGCCCGATGATTGATGTCGTACACACCTACCTGCACACGCATGCAACGATGAAGACTCTCTTTCATCGTATGGGTTTTCGCGATATTTCCACGTGCAGCGTCCGCAGCGACTATCCTCTTTGGTTCTGGTGGCACATGACTCCGTTTCAGGGAGCATGGAAGAAGAACATCCTTTCATTTCTGCGAACATCTGGCATCGGAAATATTCCGGTGCCTCTTTATGCCGGAAACATTGCTTTGATCGCCAGAAGACCCCGGTGATGATGGGAAATGATCCTGAGTAATGAATGCACCGAATTCCAAATGACAAATAATCTTCAAACAATAATTATCAATCATGATCGAACATTGATCATTGGTATTTGGTGCTGATTTGTTATTTGGAATTCGGTGCATTATTCCACAACCGGACTCTCTTGCCCGGCTCGCACTGCCTTTCGGTGATACATTTCCGCTTTATCGCTCTCTCCCGACTTCGAAAAAATCATGGCAAGATAATCGTAGTTGATTGCAGGTCCGCCGCTGGCTGCAAGCTCAGCTGCCCTCTCCAGATACGCTCCTGCCTGTGCCCAATCCTGATTTTCCACGCTGATGCGTCCGAGGAGCTCATACATTTCACTGCGGTACGGTTGGGCCTTTAGTGCCTCCAATGCCATGGCTCTTGCCTCCTCAAGCTTGTGTTGCGACAGATACCGGTTGGCGAGGAGGATGCGGGGCTTGATGCTCGAAGGACTACCGCTTGCGACGCGCAGGAGTTCGGCTTCCGCAGCTTTCCACTTCTTTTCCGGAAGCTGATCGAGGACGTCGGTGAATTCGAGCGCATGCGGTGTGAGAATACTGTACGCATACTTTTTGATGATCGCTGCATACTGCGGGAGATTTCGGATGTAGACCGTAGCGACGTCATCGAGATACACAAGCTGCCAAGTGGTATCTGTATCAAAATTGGAAATGTAGGGCCTCGTCATTCCGTACTCGGGCATGGATTTGTATTCGACGATTGCATACGTAAATTTGTACGTTTGATCCAGCTCTTTCCAGCGGGCGGGGTTTGTTCCGGCATCAAGGATTTTCTGAATGAACGGATAGCCATACTCAATATTTCGACCGTCCGCGAAGACCTTACGATCCGGAGAAAATCGGAAGAGCAGATAGCCGCCCTGATTGTACGTATTGAAAAGCGTGCCGGTGATGCCTTCCTGTTCGACAAAGTTTGCAGCACCAACGACGGGAATATTTACGCCGAAGCCGAAATCGTTATTGCGAAAAACGGTTGTCTGATCGCGGCGGTACATGCCAAGGAGCAGCAGCAGTAAGACCAGTACAGATCCGAAAGAGGCGATCAGCGGAAAGCGCAGCAGTTTTGTCCGTATCGTTATCCATGGTTGAAAAGCTGCGAGCTGGAAGATCATTACGCCGAGACAGACGAGCACGAATATGATGCAGTGACGGTACGCCTGCAGGGAGAGTAACCCTGTAATGGTTATCAGCACGGCGCAGAGAACCCATGCTCTGCGTGACAGAATGATGGAGACTGCTGCGAGAATCCCGAACGGCAATACATCCGTAGCGTAGTCACCCCAGATCAGCGGCATCCATTCCCGTACGAGCGGAATAGTGCCGTCGAACCGGTGCATGTACATGTCGAAGAATGTTTTGAAGAGATTGGGAGAGGCGAGCATCGCTATAGAGACAACACCAAAAAGAATAGTTCGGAATTTGCATTCCAGAAGCTGTGTATGCCGACCATTTGCACTACTGCGGTACCAGTCGAACCAGCACTGA
>CAYYFD010000106.1:0-3756 GCA_964471125.1 uncultured Candidatus Peribacteria bacterium | reverse complement strand
CCTCCCTTCTCCCCCATTCCCATTCGCAAAAACATCAGCATTTCCGCGCCCGATGCCATAGCACTAAAACTCAAAGTGCTAGCTAAAAAAACAGAGGATGTCCGGCGCAAGCGACGTACGCTCCGGAGAGTGGTACGAGCAATGGGTACAGACTGCGATGGACCACTGTGTCCTCCAGGGTGACAGTGGCAGCTCCACGGTCCGCCCGCTGGTGTACGTCAACCGCGCGGAGCTTATCACCATGCTCCATCGCGCTTACGAGAACCTAGAATACGACAACGGCTGCAGACCAAGCGGAACACGGTCGGGAATCACAAGCGTGATCGTAGCCTCGCCTACCAAGATCGACGTCACCTTCAATACGGATATCGATGAAAGTGGTTCACGTCGCTCTGCGATCTACAGTGTTCTGTGCGGTGACCGCATTGCCGTGACTTCTGTCGAGAATACCGGCAGCCGCTCGGTACGCCTGCAGCTGGATGATACGCTACCGCTCAACCAGACATGTCACCTCGGCATCTTCGGTCTCCCCTCGGAAAGCGGTCCAGTCTTTAACACCGCAACGGCCTTCCCGAGCCGGGTGGCAAGCAGTTCGAGCAACCGTTCAAGTAGCAGGAGTAGCTCATTATCTTCCTCTCGGAGTTCCCTCTCCTCTTCGAGAAGCTCCTCTTCCCTGTCTTCATCCAACAGCTCGTCGAGTTCCCTGTAAAATGCGAGCATACAAAAAAGAGGCGACCGCAAGGCCGCCTCTTTTTTTTGAGAGATGATATCCTTCCTGCATGTCCGACTATAAAGCCCTTCTTGGGTACCTCGCTGTGGTGATCGGCATCATCAGCTATATTCCGTATTTCAAGGATATCTTTGCAGGAAGTACCAAGCCGCATGCCTTCTCATGGCTTGTCTGGTCCGTACTCACGAGTATCGCATTCGCTGTACAAATCGTAGAAGGCGGCGGCACCGGGGCATGGGTCACGGGCAGCACGGCAATTATTTGCTTTGCGGTCTTTCTCTTGGCGTTGATGAAAGGACAGCGACAATTCAGCACCTTTGATTGGAGCGCGCTCGTACTGGCATGTATTGCACTTCTCTTATGGAGACTTACGCATAACCCTCTCAGTGCCCTCATTCTTATCATCGTGACAGATGCTTTGGGATTTCTACCAACCTTCAAGAAGGGATTCCATCATCCCCATGAAGAAACCGTCAGTACATTCGCTTTTGCTTGTCTAAAATTTGCTATCGCACTGTTTGCATTGGAATCCTTCACTATCGGCTCTTGGCTCTACCCTGCATCAACCATAGTCATGAATGGCTCATTTGTGATCATGGTGCTCATGCGAAGGAAACAGGTGAAATGATGAAGAACACAACACCACCATTCCTATACCACCCTTCGACAGAGCCTGTCCTGAGCTTGTCGAAGAGGCTCAGGTTGGGCTTCTTCGCATTACCTATGCCAACCAACTATAAAGTAGCATGTACTAGTACAAGACACATCAGGAAGGAGAACCACACAGAACCAAGAAAGCGACGCATCAGAGAATATGTTCTCCGCTCCATACTCTAATGAAGCGACAATATGATAAGCGCGCGAAGGCAGGGTTTCCCTGCCTGGAGCGCCACCTTGCCGGAAGGAGAGCCCGTGAGAGGAAACCCGGAGGGTTTCCTTTCGCGAAATAAAACCCGTCCACAGTGTCGTGATGGATGTCGTCTGGAGAGAATCAAGAATTCTCTTTGTAGCCTCTATGGAGGCGACGACAACCCGAGCATTGTAGGCGGGTCGGTGATACTCCAGATGACGGAAGAGAAGCCAGACTCTTACAGAGAAAATTTTAGAGGGACTTCGAGGAGGAGCACAGGGCCTACCTATAACAAAAGCGGAGGGCTATGCCCTCCGCTTATCTCTTTCCAATCTCGACTACTTTTTCATCGCTTCGATGGCTGCATTCACTTTAGCCTGCAGCTTCACTTTAGCGTCAGCAACGCATTTCTCTTTCTCATCGTCCTTTTTGTCTTTACAGACTTTCAGGGCGAGCTCCGCTTCTGTATCGAGAGCCGTGTTCACCTGCATCATCAGACCTGAAAGGAATACACGAACACGCGCAAGGGAAGAACGACCATTATCGCGATAATCATTCATTTTCTGCCGCAAAGAGCTCATGAATTTTCCATGGGTTGCACGTACTTCATGTCGTGTCTCCGTATTGGCACGGTCCAGAATGTACTTGCGCATACCCTCTTCACACTTCACACGATCATTACCGGAAAGATGCTTGCAGCGCTTGATCATCCGCGCATCGAGCTCTGCCGCTGTTTCGGCATCTGTATCTACGCCACTATCGGAAATTTCTGTTTTCGACTGAAATTGAGTACCGATTCCCAGCCCGAATGCGAGGGAGGATGCCGGCATCGCAAGAGCCATTGCTCCGGCAGTAAGTGTAGCTGCTAGGCGTTGTACGTAGTCCATAAGATATGGGGGTAGGAAATAATGAAATGAGAGAATGATCTCTCTGTACAAGAGAAGACGGATGACGGATCGCACTCTTACAGCAAGCTGGCTTCTATGGCAGCAATCGCTCTTCCTCCTGAAAATCATGCAATTGCTTCTTGATGTCCTCACGCTTCTTTTTTAGGCGCTCCAACCCCTCTTCATGCTCCTGATTGAGCACGTCTCCAAGATTCTGCGGTGCAGGATCCTGCAGTGGCTCCGGCTCAGGAGATGATTCCGGCTCCCCTTCGTCTTCTTCGCGTCCACCTTCTCTTTCCTGCATGAGTGATTCGCTCCTATCCTCTTCCTTCACCTCTTTCTCCCGCCTCTCCTCTTTATCCTCGTCACGCTCTTCATTCGCAGGAACCTCCTTTGCCCGCATCATCATCACCGGAGCCTCTGACGAATCCTCGGACTTGTCGGAAACCGGTACGGCCATGAGTGCCGAAGCAGCAGGGTCCGGTACGAGGCCAGCAGCAGATGCCGCTGCATCATCTGTAGTGCCGTATGCGGTCTGGATCCGCTCACGCACGGAGCGATGTACTTCGGACCTGCGTGCACGGACAAAGGATGTGAGCTCATTCCATTCCGGATGTTCCTGTGCACGGACATCCTGATGCTCGATGAGCGCATGACTCATGGTTTCTTCCATCACTTGCTGTGATGCAATCGTCGTTTCATTGTCCGCCCCAGAGTCAGCACTTTGCAGTGCCCCAAGTTCTCCGGTAATCGCATGTTCGATCAGGCTACGGCGGGAAGGCGTCAGACGGCCCTGAGTGGAGAGAGATCGCGCCTCAGCTAAACGCCGCTCCACCTTGCGTACTTTCCATGCCATGCGCTTCTCGGGACTCTGAAGCAGGCGCTCGCGCAAAGGCTCGAGAATGTCCACTTTTACGGTATAAAGTGCATCGCCGGGAAGCGCATTTTCGGCTGCACTCGCCACAACTGCACCGCTGCCGGTCACCACGATAATCGCAATGAGTGCGAGAGCCGGAAGACGGGAAAAGAAGAAGGAATAAAGAACGTCAAATACTTTGGAATGCACCGGACCCGGGGCAGGGTGTGCGCGCATATAGCTCACAAGCGCATCTTTCCCTTCGGCAAGTTCCGCTGCTGTGAGATACACATCTCCTGTCGCAAGCTTTATATGCATCTGAAGCGCCGCACGCATATCAGCCTTCTCACGCTGCGTAAGCTGCAACGCGGAAGCATTCTCAAAAAACCGGCGAAGGACAGGATCAAGCTTCATGCGGCAGACGGGAACGGAG
>CAYYFD010000105.1:0-3787 GCA_964471125.1 uncultured Candidatus Peribacteria bacterium | reverse complement strand
AAGGAAAGCAGGGACGCTTCCGTCAGAACCTTCTTGGAAAACGCGTGGACTACTCCGGTCGCTCCGTCATCGTCGTCGGTCCTCATTTGCGTCTTAACCAGTGTGGTCTTCCTAAGGAAATGGCGATGAAACTCTTCAAGCCGTTTGTCATCGGTCGTCTTATCCGCGACGAGTTTGCCCACAACGTGAAAGGTGCGGAACGCATTGTCCAAGACAGCGGCAAGGAGGTGTGGGACATTCTCGAGGAGGTGATTCACGACAAGTATGTGCTCTTGAACCGCGCTCCTACGCTGCACCGCCTCGGTATCCAGGCATTCATGCCGCTCCTTGTCGAAGGTCTCGCCATCCAGCTTCATCCACTTGTGTGTGCTGCATTCAACGCCGACTTCGACGGAGATCAGATGGCCGTGCACGTGCCGCTTTCCGATAAAGCCCAGAAGGAAGCACGCGAGCTTATGGCGGCTTCCAATAACGTCTTGAAGCCTTCGGCCGGAGAGCCGGTCATCAACCCGGTGCAGGATATGGTGCTCGGCTGCTACTTCCTCACGCAGGTCCACGAGGGTCGCAAAGGGCAGGGGATGGTGTTTGGAAGTCCCAGAGAGGCCATGCTTGCGTACGATCACGATCTCATCAGTTTCCAGGCGAAGATTTCGGTGCGCTATACGCATCCGGATGGAACACGTGAAATGGTCGAGACATCCGTCGGACGCCTCAAGTTTCAGGAGATCGTTCCGGCAGCTCTTGGATTTTTGAACAAGACCATGAAGAAGAAAGACCTTAGTGATCTTATTGCGAAGTCGCTCGAGATCGCTGGTCGCGAGGAGACTGTTGCTTTTGCTGATCGTATCAAAGACATCGGCTTCCACTACGCAACAAAGTCAGGTCTTTCCATTGCTCAAAGCGACATCCGTATTCCGCCCGAGAGAGACAAAATCGTCGAGATCGCAGGTGAAAAAGTCCGCGTGATCAACAACTACTTCTGGAAGGGCCTTATCACTGCAGACGAACGCTATAGTCAGGCCATCCGCGTATGGTCGAAGGCGAAAAATGAAGTGGCAACAGTGATGATCGCTGACTTTCTCACAGACCCCGAAAATCCAATTACGTACGTTATCGATTCCGGCGCACGCGGAAACTGGGGTCAGGTCACGCAGCTTGCCGGTATGAAAGGACTCGTGGCAAATCCGTCCGGCCGCACCATCGAACTTCCGATCCAGAGCAACCTCAAAGACGGATTCTCCGTACTCGAGTTCTTCATCGCCACGCACGGAGGACGCAAAGGAAAGTCCGATACCGCTCTCAAAACCGCTGAGGCCGGTTACCTTACACGTCGTCTCGTCGATGCCGTTCAGGACATCATCATTCGCGAGGAGGATTGTGGCAGCACGGATTTCCACTGGATCACGCGGAAAGACAGCGAGAAGATTGGCGAGAAGTTTGAAACACGTATCTTCGGACGCATGCTTGCTCAGGACGTCGAAGTCGGTGGGGAGGTTATCGCCAAGCGCAACCAAGAGATTGATGCGAATATTATGGAAAAGATCAAGGAGCACAAAGTTGAGGCTCTGCCCATCATGTCCGTGATGACCTGCAAGACCCTTCGTGGTATTTGTCAGAAATGTTACGGACGCGACCTTGGAGACAATAAGCCGGTGGAAATCGGTACACCGGTTGGCATCATTGCTGCGCAGAGTATTGGAGAGCCGGGAACACAGCTCACCATGAGAACCTTCCACATGGGAGGTGTCGCCGAAGGTGGTGATATCACGCAGGGTCTTACGCGTGTGGAAGAGCTCTTCGAGGCACGCACACCCCGCACACCGGCCGTACTGAGCGATATTGCTGGAAAGGCAAAAGTATCGCATGCATCCGGACGCACAACGATCCAGGTTACTGCGCAGGAGCGTGGAGAGGATCGCTATCTTATTCCCGCCGGCTACCGCGTGACCGTGAAGAAAGGTCAGCAGGTTCGCGAGCGGTCGGTGATTGCTAAGTCCTCTACAGACAAGTCAACGGTGAAGGCGCTCATTGCAGGAACGATTACAGTGACGGAAGGAGGCGAAGTGCGTATCCGCCATGATGAAATTCAGGAGCGTGTTCATGAGTTCGGTACCCGTGAAACTGTGCTCGTAAAATCCGGAGAAGTTGTCGAAGCTGGTCAGGCTTTAAATGCCGGACACTACAACCTGCATGAGCTTCTCGAAAAACAGGGTGCGTATGCTGTGCAGAATTACATCATTCAGGAAGTGCAGCACATCTACTCTTCACAAGGCCAAACCATCAACGACAAGCACCTTGAGATCATCGTCCGTAAAATGTTCAGTAAGGTTCGCATCATCGATGCTGGCGACACTACATTGCTCCCCGGTGAGACAGCGGATATCGGTGAAGTGCTCCACCAGAATGAAGCGTTCGGCAAAGGAAAGAGGACGGCGACCTATGAGCCGCTGCTCCTCGGCATCACCCGCGCTGCTCTTGCTACGGACTCTTGGCTTGCCGGAGCGTCCTTCCAGGAAACCATCCGCGTGCTAGTGGAAGCCGCAACCACCCGCCGTGTGGATACGCTCCAAGGCCTCAAGGAAAACGTCATTATCGGACGCCTTATCCCCACGGGTGAAGTCTTCAAGCAGCGCTATATTTCCGAGAAGGCCGAGAAGGCAGCAAAGGAAGCTGCTGGCAAATAGGTCTTTTGTGCCTTTTCTCTTTACTCTTCCCTACATTCTCCTTACTCTCCCCACGCAATGCCTACCGTCAATCAACTCATCCGCAGAGGTCGCACCCAGAAGCGCCGCAAGAGTAAAGCTCCCGCACTCCAGTACACCTGGAACGCTCTCAACATGACTGCAGTTCCTCTTCCAAAAGGCGCTCCGTTCAAGCGTGGTGTATGTATCAAGGTTACGACCATGACGCCGAAGAAGCCGAACTCCGCTCTCCGTAAAATCGCACGCGTACGCCTTACCAACGGGCACGAAGTGAAGGCCTACATCATGGGAGAGGGCCATAACCTGCAGGAGCACTCCGTGGTTCTCGTCCGCGGCGGTCGCGTGAAAGACCTTCCGGGTGTGCGTTACCATATCGTCCGTGGCATCCTCGATACCGAAGGCGTTCGTGATCGCAAGCAAGGTCGCTCACGTTACGGTGCCAAGAAGCCCAAAGCCGCTGCTTAACCTATTTCTTTTTCACTACTACCCGCACGTTCATGGCCAAGCTCGTTAAAAAGTACATCCCCGAAGGTTCCGATCCCCAGATCGAGAAGTTCATCTGCTGTCTTATGAAGGAAGGCAAGAAGTCCATTGCACGCAAGCTCTTCCATGATGCTCTCGATATCATCAAGACCCGTACAAAGGATGCTCCGATGGAGGTGTTTCAGAAAGCATTGCTCAATGTAACGCCGCTTGTTGAGGTTCGCCCCAAGCGTGTTGCTGGTGCCGTGTATCAGGTTCCTGTGGAAGTAACGCCTAAGCGTCAGATAGCGCTATCCGTTCGCTGGCTTCTCGATGCCGCTCGCAGCCGCAAAGGAATGCCAATGGCACAGCGCCTTGCTCTCGAACTTCTCGATGCCTCTGCCGATCAGGGTGCCGCATTCAAAAAGAAGCAGGATGTGATCAAGATGGCGCAGGCAAACAAGGCCTTCGCGCATTTGGCGAAGTAGTTTTTGTTATGAAGACTCTTTTATTGGATGATATCGATGAGCAAACACCATTGCGTTTGGATCTTGCTGAAGGATGTTCAGGCGATATGTCAGAATCTCAACGCATAAAAGCAGTAGATCATCGCTGGAGAGTAT
>CAYYFD010000104.1:0-3965 GCA_964471125.1 uncultured Candidatus Peribacteria bacterium | reverse complement strand
CGGATCTTCCGTGAGAGCCCGCTCGTAATGCTCCTTTGCTTCATCAAGCTTGCCTTCTATAAACGACAGCGTTCCGAGGTTGTTCCACGCCTGCGCGAAGCTCGGGTTTAACTTCAGGGCGATCAGGAAGTTCTCTCTGGCCTCCGCGTTCTTTCCGGCCTCGGCAAGTGCGAGAGCCTTATCGTGGAAATCGAGCGAATCCTGCGCGGGGTTCACCATTGGAGCCCCGGAATCCGCTGCCCGGATTTCGGTATTCGGTGCCGCATCTGCATCGCCCGCATCCGGCGGAGGCTCTGTCTCGTGCCCTGTGAGGATAAGGCCCGCTTTGCGTGCGTATCTCTTCGCGTCATCCACTCTTCCCGCCTGCAGAAACACTTGCGCAACGAGGGCATAATCCAAATCCGGATAATCCTTGCCCGCGAGGGCGATCGTTTTTTCGAGCTCATCTGCTGCCGTCTCCCATTGCTTCTGCGTGATGTAGATCGCGGCGAAGATCGCATGCGGTTCGGGACTGCGCGGCACGGCGATGGCGGCATCCTGCGCGACGACCTGCGCGTCATCCAGGCGCTGCATGCGGATATAGAGCTTCGCAAGCATGATGCGTGCCTTGATGGAGAGGGGACTGTCTGCAACTGCGCGTCGGAGTTCCGCTTCGAGCGCAGCGAACTCTTCCGGAGAGCGGTTATCGAGCACTGTTTTGAATTCGAGATTGGAGACATTCAGCATGCGGAAGGCGAACTGCTTGATGAGAGGCGCGTTCTCCGGAGTATTTTTCAGGAAAACAGCAGTCCAGTCATCGACGTAGACCAGTGCCCAGTCAGGATTGTCTTCAAGAAACTGGGTGTAGAGCAGGATATTTTTCTTCTTGTCTTTGTTGGAGAAGTAATCGATGACGGCGTAAGTGAACCCATATTTCTTTTCGAGCTTCTGCCATTGCTGAGCATCGATGCCGGCGAGATAGGTCTCGTTCATGTAGGCAAAACCGTAATCGACGTTGCGGCCATCGATATACACTTTGCGTTGCATTTCTCCTCCTT
Organism: uncultured Candidatus Peribacteria bacterium; assembly: GCA_964471125.1. Lineage (GTDB taxonomy): Bacteria > Patescibacteriota > Gracilibacteria > Peribacterales > Peribacteraceae > 2-12-FULL-55-11. Next base: position 2,928 of record CAYYFD010000104.1, on the reverse strand, counting down.
CGACAAGCTCCCGCGAACCACGGTGGATCAGATAACCGCCGATGCCGTACGTATTGAACATGGTCCCTTCAATGTCGTGCTCTTCGAGGAAGTCTGCTGCACCTTTACCGAATTCAAATGTCCCGTAGCCCTGTAGCTGATCGGGACGGACAAACGCGCTGTACTGTGCGTGCACGTAGTCCGCCAAGCCAACCAGAAGAAGTGCGCAGAGCAGACTGGTGATGACGCGCCTTTGGAGCAGCCATGTGCGCAGACGTTCGATCTCTACATTGTGCTGCATCTGATAGATGATGACGGCAAGCGCGCTCTGCACAAAAAGCGGACCATGGCGCAGGGCCTTGATGGAAAGGTAGCCGGTAATAAGCACCAGAAGGGAGGATGCAATAATATTCCGTCTTCCTGCAGCAATCGCGGCAACAGCAAGCAGCCAGAACGGACCAATATTTTTGATGTAGAGATCAAGCTTGTCCGGCTGCCACTCCTGAATGTAGATGATCGTACGGTCATTCATCAGCTTCCAAAGATACGCAAGGTTTTCGTATGTAATAGGCGAGCAGAAGAGTCCGATGAAGAGGACCCCTCCGAGGAGCGTGAGCCATCGAAGTTCATATTCGAACGCAGGTTTCCTGTCTGTCGAGGCGCGCAGCCAGCGAAACGCATACTCAAGGAAGAGCACGCCAGGGAAGAGCAGCGCGAGCAAACTTGCTCCGCCGTGAAGATTGACCCAGAAAATCTGCAAGACGCCGAAACCGATGAGGAAGTTTCTGCGCTGCACACTCGTCAGGGGCCCTCGCTCGCTCTTTTGGAGAATGCGGAATGTGAGGAAGAGCAGGCACGAGAAAATGAAAAAGGTAAACAGCTGTGGGCGCTCTATGAAAGCTCCACGAATGGCTGTGCCTGCAAGGATCGCGACGGGGATCATTAGCCACATGTTTCTCCTGTCCAACTGGAGCAGTATTCCGAGCACGGCAACCATGACGGCTGTGCGGAAGAGAATGATTCCCGTGGAGCCGCCCAGCACATAGATGAGATGGAGAATGATCTGTGCGAGCCACTCATGATTTGCCAGATATGGCATACCAAATCGCGCGTAGCTGAAGGGCTCGGTGGCGATCAGCGATCCTGTTTTCAGCATGATTTCCCCCGCGGTGATGTGCCACCAGAAGTCACGGTCGAGAAGTTTGAAAGCGCAAATGTAGGCAATAAATGCTAGGCCTGCAATCGAGAGCAGTACGGTAAGAAATTTCCGGAAGCCGTCCGTGGAACTTCCATGAACACGGTTTATCGCCTGCCAAAGCGCTGCGACGGTATGTGTTACACGGGAGCGGACCTGCATGGCCCAAGTATTCCCTTTGCTCCGCATTTTTTCAATGAAGCCGAAAGAGTTTCTCCGGAAGATCACTGCCGGAGAGAGCGTAAGACCGATCGCGATGATCAGAGCAAGAATGCTCAGAATATCTGCAATCCGCTGGGCTACGGACAGGTGCCATGTTGTTCGAAGACCATTGGTGAACCGCACGAGGTTTTCCCTGTCACTTTCGGCGATATGGTCCCCCAGTGCGCAGCCGTTTTCCTCCGGATACTGCAGGCAGGCGGGGTTTCGGATATTGAAAAATCCTCCTTCGATGCGGGAGACGGGTCCGTCGACGAGTGGCTTTCCGATTGTTGCATCTGCAAGAAGAGGCTCATAGCATCCTTCACTTGTAGAGGAAGTGAGCACTGCCTGTATGTCCGATGGCATGATGGCAGGGAGATTCCTCACTTGTGCCACCGTTTCATGGAGAAAATCCGATGCAGTGATCCGCTCCTGTATCTCCCCATAGGACATCGCAAGCTGGAGTGCATCTTCAGAAAGCAGCGGCAGATAGGCGACCATGCAGGAGATGAGGGTGATGGAGCCGCATGTCACGAATATCTTCTTTGCGTAGAGGTGTTCCGGAAATTGCAGGGAAAGTGTTTTGACGGCGAAGATGCTCAGGAGAACGGCGGGTACGTAGAGAAAACGTACAGTGACTCTGAGCGAAGAAAAAACAGGAAGGGTTTTCAGCCAGTCGATGGTGAATCCGTACCCGCGTGTGAGTTGGACGAAGACAAGAAGAAGAACAAGTGCGCATGCGGCTTTTGCAAGATTCGTTCTCTGCATCTTTCCCTTGCAGCTTTGAACGAACTTTCTCAAGCCAAGTGCGCAACCGATACCCACAAGAGGGGAGAGGAACATGCTGTACTCGTGAATGCCCCATATATTCACCTGTTCAAAGAGATACGTTCCCTGCGGGAGGACAAAAAACGATTTCAGGATAAAGAGAAAGCCAGATGCTTCTTCGGGAAATTTGTCGAAAGGAACCTCCCGCGGCAAAAACCGCATCAGGCTATAGACCGCGATGAGTTTGCTTGCACATAGCAATAGCGTCAGAGGTGCATAGAAAGCCACACGATTCGTAATTTCTTTCAAGCGAACCATCTTACTTCCGGATCTTTGCAGTAGTTCAAAGGGCAGAAATGCAGCAATCATCAGTATGGCGAGCGGAAGGATAAAATATCCAGCGGCGTACAAGATTGTAGAGACGAGCAGTGCAAACCAGCCGCATTTCTGGAGCAGGGCTTTCCTCGTATCTGGATGCCTTTCAAATAAAAACCACATCACCCATCCGATGAGCGGGAGCGTGAAGTAATCCACGTGCCCTACGATCATGTGCATGAAGTAGTAGCCGTTACTGAGAATGACGAGTGCCAGCACATGCGACCATGCCGGTGAAAGTGCTACGACATCCCGACCGAAGCGCTGCCATCCCACATAACCGATGACCAGTGCGGCGAGCATGCTGAGCTGGACCGATGTCCAGAGTCCGAGGAAGAGACTGAGGAGCTGTGGCAGGGAGTAAAAGAGATCGTGGGGACTGCCATAGAGGGGGAATCCTCCGCAGAGCT
>CAYYFD010000103.1:0-4022 GCA_964471125.1 uncultured Candidatus Peribacteria bacterium | reverse complement strand
CATTTCTAGATTGCATGGAAAGTTCTGGCGATGAATCCATGTGCTCTGCAACATTCCCGCCTTTGATATTTCTTGGGGGAGCCTACGCAAACGCACCGCAGACCCCCGGCCCGACGGCAGGTGTCTGCCGCATGGCCATCAACCGGCTGGGCTTTCTCTGTCGCACACTGGAGCAAAACGAATGTAGCGTCGCCTACACGCCGGTTCTGGATGACTGCCCATATGTGGGGAATCCCCACCAGACCGACACGGATGGGGACGACATCGGGGATTCCTGCGACCCCGACAAGGACAATGACGGAGATCTTAACGAAGCAGACAACTGTCCGCTGGTGGCAAACGCCGATCAGGCGGATACGGATGGGGATGGCATAGGAGATGCCTGTGATACCTCAAGTAGCAGTAGTAGTGGCGGTGGTGGATCTTCTTCCTCTTCGCCGGGAGGGGGTGCCGGCTCGATCATCGGGCGCATCGTCAGGAACTTCACGGGACCCGGAGGCTCCCCTGCAGGAGGTGCTCCTCCCCCGATCGACGAAGAGCGGACAGGATCCGGCATGTATCTCGGTCTCTGCATCAAACCTCCTCTGCGCGCACCTATTGCTATCTCTCCTGCCGGCCCGAATGTCTGCGGCATCGGCGGGTGGCGCTTGCCGACAGAAAATCCAACAGTAGTCGATACGCCTGCACGCCAGAATGATATCCTCCCAGGGCTCTGCAGCCATTGCTCGGTGGATTTCCATTGCGAGGAATCGTGCGAAGGAGGGGGGCTCTTCACAGAACCAAAACAGGCCAATGGGATAATACCTGTATGCGTTCCGCCAAAAGTAGCTGGAAGTGGATCGACTGCAGCTCTTTCATCACTTCTTGTTCATGAAATGGTTCATGTACAGCAAAGCTGCAACCAGCCCAGAGAATTTTTCTCGGGAAGTCTCGCTTCTTGCTGCAGCTTGGAATACCAAGCGTACCTTGCGCAGTGCATCATGCTGGATCGTGATGGTATTCTTTCAGACCTACGCTACGACTACCGCGGCGAACCGTTGGTGGTTACTTCAGAGGTATGCGCTGCAATATTGAGTACGCTTAGTTGTGGAGAGCTTGGGCAATGCAGTGATGTACCGATCCCTGTAGAGGATTTCTGGAATGCTGTTGTCCAGTCTATTGAACGCCATAAAGTCGCACTTAACCTCCCGACCTCCTGTGCGGATGCCGTGAACCGTCTCGATCAGCGAACAAAATCCATGATTGCCTCACTGCCCAGCGTTTGTACTCCAGAGTGCCGGACGGAGTACGAGAACACCATCGGAAACAATCTCTGTTTTATGGGTCAGTGCATCGAGCAATCTATCGAAGAGGAGCGCATTGTACCGGGGAGAATGTCTCAAAATGTTCTGGATGAAGCTTTCCCGTGGGACAGTTGTTACGGCGATGATCCACTCGCAAGCTCCACGCCACCTATTGCCTCGCAGCTCGTGCTCCCCTCTCTGGCATTCCCTGTCATCCCCGAATACAGGCCATGGGACATCGCACAGCTCACAGACCGCGCACTCTGCCAGATTCTCGGGCTTCCTCCCCGTATGCCTCCGACACTCTGTCAGGCGGAAGTATCACGCACACTCTCACGCCCACTCAGCGATGCACTCGATATGATGATCGCCCTTTCACGATCGATAGAGGATCAGCTCGACCCCGCAGAGGATATCCAGCGCATGACACCGAGTATCGGCGCGCGGTACGCCACCACGCTCTATCGCTCGCAGGTCGGGCCCATGAGCAGAGCCTACGGCGAGATTCTGTCGGCGGCGGCAACACTACTTGAAGACATCGGCTCTACAGCCTTCCCTGAGCAGGTGTGCTCCCGCGTGGGCCGTAGATGTCCTCCCCCGTCTGGGGGATAACTATGCTCTCTGTACGCGCTATTGCCGGCCTGCTCTGTATCACGCTCCTTGCGCCGGCTCCTGCTGCGGCCATTACCGTTGATGACATCGTCGGTATTCCGCCAATTTCCGAACACTACGTACAACGTGTTTTAGATCGCGCTGATGCCGGCATTACCGAGGCAAATGCCATGACCACGCCAGGTGGTCCGATCTTCAACACTTTCAAGCCATGGTGGATCTTCTATGCAACCTCGGCAATGCTCTCAACTGCCGACACGCGTATGCAGCTTTCCGAGATGCATCGCGATCTCTATGAGACCACCCCCTGTCTCCACCTTGATGTCATCATCCTGCAATCGAAAATTGAAAAAGTCCGGCAGGAAATGCACATCGCTCTCGATGCTGGGCAACCCTTCCGGGTGATGCTTCTCCAGCGCCTTATACGTTTTTTAAACCGTCGCGTCGAACACCTTCTTAAGGGTGCACGAGATCCTTTGTATGAGGATACGGACTGGGCGCAGGTGCAGTGGTTTGATCCGGTCAATCCCGTCTGGTGCTGCCCGCAAGGAGTCCCCGGCAATACCTGCATCAACGTATCGGAATTGGTATGCACAGGGACGGGCGGAACCATGTTCAATACGCCAAGTGGATGTGAGGCCTACGGATGTCTTCTTCCGGAAGATTTTGCCGACCCACTCGAAGGAAGGCTCTGCCCCTTTGACTCGGACTATCTTGCGCCGTCGCGAACGTCGTTTGGCTGCAGGGATAGCGTGATTCCTCCTGAGGCGTCCGTACATCCTCCTACTGCCGCAGAAATGTCCGCGCTTGGCGAGCTTATGAGCAAGCGCGAGGATGTCACGGGAAGTATGGTAAATTTTGTAAACCTGATTGAGGCACTAGATGCCATGGCCGGAGCAGTAACCGACTACAGCTCTTTCAGGCGTTCATCAGGCTCCTCACTGCATATTTACGGATGCACAGAACAGATCCAGAAGGATCAACGAATTGGATTTGATGATGACGGGGAGCCAGTCACCAATACAGGGTATCTCCTGCAGAATATCGGCTCCGGATCTCTCCTACAGAGCCTCCTTGTCGGAAGCTACGAAACACGGGGGGCTTTCTCCATCCCTAAAAATGAGCCGTGGCTGATCGTCCGGTATACACAACTTCTGCAGCAGTGGGGCATCAACCGCCCTCAGGCCAAACACCTGCGTTACCCCGGAGAATTTCCCCCCGGCGGCGAACGCACAGCCTCTCAGGAACGCGCACTGAAAAAACTCCCCCTTATCCACGCCTACGACTGGTTCATGCGTACGTTTTTTCGATCATGGAACGTCTACCATGGGAAAAAGTCTGCTATTCCTATCGCAAAGTCCCAAGACGGTCAGCTGCAGATCGCCGAAGCACTGAAAAGCGCCCACGGACCCGTCGAACGTCTTGGGGCGCTGATTACCGGCCACTCGGATGGGCTGCGATTCTTTACGAAAAGCTTCGCCTACTACATGCGCAGATCGTGCATGTACCGCTCATGCAACAAGCGTCTGGAACAGGTTCTGCGTATCAACTTTCAAAGTGCATGTTTCCCGTACTTCAGTGGAGCGTACTTCAACAGCACAACTGCCCATACGCAGTGCAAAAATGCCGCCGAGGTTACGGTAAGTCCGTAAGTCCTGTCTGGAAGCTATGCGCTATAAGCTATAAGCTTTGAGTGTGCAATCCTCAGATTTTGTCCATCTTCACTGCCACAGCACTTACTCTCTTCTCGAGGCGCTTCCTTCGCCTGAAGAGATTGTCGAGCGTGCGAAGGAATTGGGACAAAGCGCAGTCGGTATAGCTGACAAAGGATTTTCCTACGGACTGGTGGAATTCTACAAAGCCTGCGCCGCAGCAAAGATGCATCCGGTACTCGGCATAGAGGTCTATATGGCCATGCGCACGCGTTTCGACAAGGAAAGTGGCACGGATACGAAACGCTATCCTATCGTTCTGATCGCGGAGACCGACGAGGGATATAAAAATCTGCTGGAGCTTATTACGCAGGCGGCGCTGGAAGGGATGTACTACAAACCGCGTGTGGATAAGGATCTACTCTCCCGCTACGGAAAAGGTCTTATCGCACTTACAGGACCCCTCAGCGGAGCG
>CAYYFD010000102.1:2519-4027 GCA_964471125.1 uncultured Candidatus Peribacteria bacterium | reverse complement strand
GAGTAGTCCACGCGTTTTCCAAGAAGGTTCTGACGGAAGCGTCCCTGCTTTCCTTTAAGCATGTCCGAAAGCGAGCGGAGCTTGCGGCGGTCTCCTGCAGTAAAGAGCGTCTTTCCCGCACGTGCAGAGTTGTTGAGCAGTGTATCGACGGACTCCTGCAACATGCGTTTCTCGTTGCGGCAGATGACTTCAGGTGCACCGATGCTCATAAGTTTTTTCAGACGGTTGTTGCGGTTGATGACACGGCGGTAGAGATCATTGAGATCAGATGCGGCAAAGCGTCCACCATCGAGCTGCACCATCGGACGAAGATCCGGAGGGATGACAGCAAGACGGGTGAGGATTGTCCACTCGGGCTTGATGCCGGCCTTTTTAAAGGAGCTCACAAGCTTGATGCGCTTCATGATCTTCTTCAGTTTCTGACCGCTGCTCTCCTCGCGATCCTTCTCCAGCTGGTCGATGAGTTTCTGCAAATCGATATTCATGGCGATTTCACGAAGCGACTCCGCTCCGGTTCCGGCGCGGAACACGTGACCGAATTTCATGTTCATTTCGCGAAACTTGAGCTCAGAAAGCACGCCACCGACGATGAGATTCTTGAGATCCTCCGCAGCGTCGCGGTGATTGTTTTTCAGGGAATCGAGCTTATCGGCAAACTCCTTGTCGAGCGCATCGAGCTGGGCACGCGTCGCATTGCTCTCCTGCAGCTGTTTTTTTGCATCTTCGTACTCGCGCTTCACCTGATTCTTGCGCTTGTCGATACCTTCATCCAGTTCAGCCTCCGCGATTTTCTTGGAGTCCTCATCGACGGAAATCACGATGTAGGCTGCAAAGTAGACAATCTGCTCAAGGGTCTTGATCGGAAGATCGAGAAGAAGACCGAGTCTGGAAGGAGAGCTGCGCAAAAACCAGATGTGCGTTACCGGGACTGCAAGGTTGATATGTCCCATACGTTCACGACGGACAATGCTCCTCGTCACCTCCACTCCACACTTCTCACATACCACTCCGGCGTAGCGCACTCCTTTATACTTGCCGCAGAAACACTGGAAGTTCTTCGTAGGTCCGAAGATGCGTTCGCAGAAAAGACCATCCGGCTCCGCACGCTGCGTGCGGTAGTTCACGGTCTCAGGTTTCGTAATCTCACCGCGCGACCATCCGAGGATGTCTTCGGGGGAGGAAACCGTAAGCGCCACGGCATCGAAGCTGTCGGTCGCTGCGGACTTCTGAGCGGAAGGAGGAGGCATGGACGTTAAGAGGGAATGAATAATGGATGAACAATGTGGTTCCGTAGAGACGGCACGCCGTGCCGTCTTTACAACATGCATTCACGCACGAAATTCCGCAGCCATTTCGCGCTATTCGTCTTAAATAGGGAAATGACTCCGGTGGATTGCGTCCATTATACGAATGACGAAAAGGATTGCAAGAAAAATATTGTTTTCCTAACCAGCTGCGACAGATCACTCTCCTCTTACACCTTTTTTGATCTGCTCTTGCCCCTCTCT
>CAYYFD010000102.1:0-2419 GCA_964471125.1 uncultured Candidatus Peribacteria bacterium | reverse complement strand
CTCCTTCTCCGCCGCTCCATACTTCGCAAAGAGCTTTTCAAAAGACCCGTCGGACTCCTGCAGTGCCTGACTCAGCATATCCATCTCCTGACCGCTGAGCTCCAGAGTGGATGAGGCATTGGTGAGACTCCCCTGCTCCACTTCCGGCCCGAACTTGGCGACTCCCTGAATGGATGCATGAAGAACAATGAAGGCATTGCAGTCTTCACATTTAAGCTGCAAAAGTAATGAGCCTGCGGCTGCAACGCGCACGGAAGAAAAGTCTACTGGGACGCGGTTGCCGCACTGCGGACAGCGCATCTGCTGGTAGATTCTCTGGAGTATCTGCTGAAGGGTGTGCGGATCAAGCTCCATACAGAAAAGTATAGCAGAAAGTACGACGGGAAAACATAGAAAAGAATATGAAAAAGTATGGGACATATCACTCGGTGTCCGGTTGTCGTATACTGCAGACCGGCTCTCCTCACCTATGCCGGACTCCTCCTCCCATCCACTGCGCCGATCTGCCGAGCATGCATTTGTGGCTCTCGCGGTCTTTATGGCAGTCACTGCGCTCAGTAACGGCCCCTTCAAAGCAACAATTCTTGAATGGAAAACGCAGGGAACGGAAGAAATCGCCATCGAACACGCGGAGAGTGCATCCATCGGTCTGGATGTGAGCGAACGCAATGGAGCAGCAATTCTGGAATTCACCAATGAGGGAACAGCCGCTCTCATGCTCAGTCTTCCGGAATCGTGGAAGCGAAGAGAAGTGCGTGGGGCACGGCTGGAGCAAGTTGAGCAAACAGCCACAGGACTGGGCTTTGTCCGTTGGAAGCTGCCGGCACATGCAACGGTCTCCTTCCTTGCTCAGCAGATGCCGGGCCACCTCGTTGCTCATCATCCATCCGACAGCCTGCTGAAAATCGGGTTATCGCGCGTCGATCTCGAAACAAATTCCGTCACCCGAGACACCATTCTCCTCCAGGGGGAACGGGAAGATTTGTGGTAGTGATGAAGACGTCACAGCGTGACATCTCTACAATCATTGTATGCAACTCATCCCTGTGCCGTCGCCGGTCCTCAAGCAAGGAGATGATCTTTGTGAACTATTGGTGCAAGCCGGCCTACAGTCCGGTGACATAGTCGTAATTTCCTCCAAAGCAGTCGCAACGATCGAAGGAGCTATGCAGAATCTTTCCTCCATCAGTCCGACTACCGAAGCCGGAGAGTGGGCAAAGCGATGCGGGGGGACTCCTCAGTTCCGGCAGGCGGTACTGAATGAAGTGCAGCGTCTGAACGGAAAAATACTTCCCGGCTGTCCACAGGCGATGCTCACGGAACTAAGGCCCGAAGGCATTCCATCTGGAACCATCCTTGTTGCCAACGCCGGACTTGATGAGAGCAATGCACCGGAGGGGTACTGCATAGGATGGCCACGGGATCCTGTAGAGAGCGTCCGAAGATTGCGGAGGGAATTGGAGAATCAACTGAGAGAAAAGAGAAAAGAGCCCTTCGACAAAGCTCAGGACAGGCAAAGAGAAAAGTTTGCCATCATCCTCTCAGACTCCACCTGCCGCCCCCGTCGTATCGGAGTGACAGCAATCGCTCTTGTCGTATCCGGCTTGGACCCCGTGCAGTCCTCCATAGGCAAGTCTGATCTCTTTGGAAAGAAACTCCGCATGACACAGGAGGCAGTCGCAGATCAGCTGGCAACAGCATCGAACTTCCTGATGGGCAATGCAGCCCAAGCAATCCCCATGGTGATCATCCGTGATCACGACATTCCTCTTTCAGACTATGAGGGATGGGTTGCAGGAATCGAGCCGCAAGAAGATCTATTTCAGCTGAAAGCAGAGAGCTTTTGCTGAGCAATGCCAAAGGGCTGAAAGCTATATATATCCCTCAATATGCAAATCCCTTTTATCGATACCCCACTGCTCCAGACAGAGCTTCTTCATTTCCAGTGTCATGCTGGGATTGCCGCAGACGTAGATCTGGCGGGCAACAAGATCGGGAATCGCTTGATGGGCGACGATTTGCACGCGTCCAAGATGGCCCTTCCAGTTCCCATCGGCCCCACTCAATGCAATATGCAGGGAGAATGTGTCATGAGATTGTGAAAGTTTCTGCAATTCTTCAATCCAGAAAAGATCCTCTTCGTTTCGGACTCCGAAGAGCAGATCAATTCTGCGGCGATCACCTGTACCAAGCGACTCGACAAGCTGCGAGCGAAAGGGTGCGATGCTTGTACTGGTGCAGATCATGGCATAATCTTTTGTGTTCTCCGGATGCAAAACAAATGCGCCGAAGGGACCTTGAAATGTCACAGGAGTTCCTTCTTGAATGACTTCAGCAATCCATCGGCTTGCTCTGCCGCCTTCCTTCATCTTCGCAACAAAGAGAAGATCTTGTTCCAATGGCGCAGAGGCAATGGAGA
>CAYYFD010000101.1:0-4077 GCA_964471125.1 uncultured Candidatus Peribacteria bacterium | reverse complement strand
ACCGGGCCCGTAGGTGCGAAGGACGATGCCATGGGGCTTGCTGGCAAGGACAGCCTCAAAGTAGGCATCCTGCAGACCGGGATGCAGAGTCACCAAAACAACATGCGGATCGAAGTCAGTCCTGCACTCGAGAGTGCGCTTGCGACGGACAATGCGCCACGGATGAAGCTTCACTTCGACATTGAACTCCGCAACCGGCGGAAACTTTGGACTGTCGAACGTATGGTCAATGGACTGATCGACTTTCTTTGCTCTGCAACCGCGTAGCACTCTGGGACCAAGGACAACCGCAACCTCCGCAAGATCCAGCTGGGCGGCACGGATGGCATAGACAAGATTGGTGCGGCCGTCGCTACCCATGTCGTTGATGGGAAGAAGAGCGCCCGTAAGGATCACCGGCTTACTGAGGCCCTGCAGAGCGAAGCTGAGCGCACAGGCTGTGTAGCTCATGGTGTTTGTCCCGTGGACAACGACAAACCCCTCATGATCGTCGTACAGTCGCTCGATCGTGCGGGCGATTTCCACCCAGTGCTCAGGAGTCACATCGGAAGATCCGACGTTTCCAAGAGTCACAAAATTCAATGCAACTTCACGCTGCAGCTCTGGAAGAAATCTGTGGATCTCGCTGAGAGACTCGATGGGCTCGATGCGACCGGTCTTGCGGTTCATCTTCATACCGATGGAACCACCGACGTAGAGAAGGGCAATCTTTGCTCTGGCCATGAGTGAAGTGTAGGGAAAATACTCTTTATCCCGCAATCACTTTCTCCACCTCTGCAATCGTATCTTTTATCTTCCCATCGTGATTGATGATCTGTACATCGCACACCTGCGCGTAGCTTAACTCCCTGTCCATACTTGCGATTCTTCGTTCGAGTTCTTCAGAAGTAATCGGCGCACGGTGCGTGATGCGAGCAATAAGCTGTGATCTGTTTTCAGGAAGAATAAAGATCGACTGAAGACGATACTCTGCTTCAGGTCCTCGAAAATGCTTGCTCGTGCGGATGCTGTCGAACCCCTGCACATCCACCTCGCGGACAACGGTTTTACCCTCTTCGATATGCGGCAGAATCTCCTGAACCAGTGTCCCGTAACGCGCACCTCCATGAACGACAGCCCACTCGAGAAGCTTGCCTTCCGTAATGAGCCCATCGAACTCAGCATCGCTCACAAAGTGATAGAGATCTGCCCCCTCCCCTATGCGTTTTGCCCGTGTCGTTGCGGAACGGGGGAAAACAAACTCCGGATGCCGCGCCTTGAGCTCCTTGAGAATAACGCTTTTGCCGACGCCGCTGGGGCCCATCAGGAGAACGAGCTTTCCATTATTAGGCATATGCCTATCGTAAGGGCTTGGATGCCACTTGCGCCAAATAGTATTTCATGTTAATATATTTTGATTGCTCTTTCACAAACCTCTCTACCTAAAGCCAGCCTTCGCTCTTCGGAGCTTCGGCCGGCAAGCAGGGAGAAATGAGAAGTGACACCGCGCTACTGTGGGCGAGACGGCTCACGCTTTCTTTTCACCATAGGGCACGGCCATCCGAAGGCTAGTCTTTCGGCCCCGCACCTTTTTCCGTCGATACTAGAAGCGGAAAAAGGTGCGGGGGGAGTCACTTCTCTTTCCTCCCTGCTTACTCTGCGACTGACCGCCGCACCGTAGGTTCCCTCCCCTCGTTCTTTATTGAATTTGGGAGGTGATCTGCCCTTTTTTTCCGCACTGCGGAAAAAGAAACCAACACAAACACGGACGCGTTGCACGTCTGAAAACCCGCAACGGCTGAAACTGTTCAGCGCTACCGGCATAGTCTGCCGGACACAAACACCAACAGGTTGATAGACCCATAAAACTATCGAAGGGTAGGGAGCGCACAGACGGGTCGCCTGTGCACCGCTTGCCCCTCACCACCTCGGTGATGGCAGCACCGGGGGCACCAATCTCTTCACGGAGAACGGTGTCCTCGTTTTTTGTATACACCAGATATCCCTACGGATACGACAGTGACATCGAACCCTCATGCGTCAGCCCCCCTCCCCTTCCCGTGAAACTAAAGGGAACAGTTTTGCCAGTTTTATTGACCGTGCCATTGAAGTCCGCACTCGAGGGAATATTGATGAAAAACGGCGCACATGCCCCTTTCATCGTACCGCTGATCACACCATTATTTTTGCCGTTGAATGTGCCTTTGATCATGCCATCGCACGTTCCGGATACTGTTCCTGTGACCTCGCCACCGCCAAGCGGAATATTGGCAGTAATCGTGACGGAGTTTCCCTTAAGCTCGTATACGCCTGTTGCAACCACTGTGCCCTCTTCGGGCTCTTCATCATCCAAACCGGAAAATAGGCAGTGCATCAGGTCATCATCCTGACAATGACTATAGTAATAACCGATTGCCTCATTGGAACCGACCATCAAAAGTATCAGGAGGATCAAGAGGAACGCCGCCATGGGTCCGCATCCGAGTTTGCTAGGCATAGACGTATTCAAAGTGAAAGGAGGGGTGAAGTCAATCTGCCACTGTGAGATGAATGTATTTGTTTGGTGGAGCTCAGGGGACTCGAACCCCTGGCCTCTTCCATGCCATGGAAGCGCTCTACCAGCTGAGCTAGAGCCCCACGTGAGTTGTATGATAAGAAGAAACAGGATTGTGGGGTAGAGCCCCACGTTAGTTATTTAAGAAGCAAAAATGGTGCACCCGGCAGGATTTGAACCTACGACTTCCAGATCCGCAATCTGGCGTTCTTCCAGGCTGAACTACGGGTGCATAAGAAAAAGAGCAAGCCGATGCAGGTTACCATCCGTCATATAAGGGCACAATGACAGGAACTACGATTTCTGTGGAATCCGTATGTGCTCTTTTCACTTACCTCTTTTCACTTTACTCTGGGTGCATGCTAGTCATCCTCTTCCTCGCTTCTACATCCGACGCAGACTTTGTAAAACCCATGGAGGACATCCTCAAGGAATTCGGAGTCCCCACAAAAACCGTTATGGCTTCCGCGCACAAAGTGCCAGACAAAGTCGTGAAGCTCGTCGAGGAGATTAATGCGATGAAGGAACCAACGGTCGTGATTACGGTCGTAGGAATGAGCAACGGCCTTGGAGGAGTCGTCGCCGGAACGTGCATTCATCCCGTCATCAACTGTCCTCCGCATAAAGATCTCAACGAGTACCACACGGACATCCACTCAAGTTTGCGCATGCCGAGCGATGTACCGGCCCTTACGGTTCTCCACCCGAAGAATGCCGCACTAGCTGCGGTCAGAATTCTTGCAGAGAGCGATGCGGGGTTACGGAAGAAAATCGAGGAAAGACTGGCGAAGATTAGGGCAGGGTATTGAGTGTATTAGTGTACGAGTATATGAGTATACGAGGGAACCTCTTTAAGAAGCTGTCACCTAATATACTAATACACTTATATACTCGTATACTTCTCACATGGAACTCACGCTCCCGCTCCTGCAAGAAAAACTCAAAGAATGGAAGGGCTGCGGACTCTCTGAAAAATCCAATCCCGTCTTCGGCGAAGGAAATCCCAAAGCATCGGTAATGTTCATCGGTGAAGCCCCCGGAGAACAGGAAGACAAACTCGGCCGCCCGTTTGTGGGAGCAGCGGGAAAATTTCTCGATGAACTTCTCGGCACCATCGGACTCAAGCGCGAGGAGGTCTACATCTCCAATGTGGTGAAGTACCGGCCACCAGAGAACAGAGAGCCTACTGACGAAGAGAAAACGCAGTGTATGCCATGGCTGAAGCTGGAAATCGCTCTTATCAAACCGCAGGTGATCGTCCCACTTGGGAGACATGCCCTGGGTCACTTTCTCGCAAAAACAACGATTTCTGAATCTCATGGCAAACCGTACAACGTAAGTGATGGTGTAACGATTTTTCCTATCTACCACCCGGCGGCGGCACTGCATAACGGAGGATTGCGGCAAGCGCTCTATGATGATTTCACAGCGCTGGGAGAATTTTTGAAAACCATGTTATAAGGGAAATAAGTGATTGAAGAGAAAAGAGAATCCCTTATTCCCCTTTTTTCCCTTACACTTCCCCTGTGTCTTCACTCCCCTTT
>CAYYFD010000100.1:0-4315 GCA_964471125.1 uncultured Candidatus Peribacteria bacterium | reverse complement strand
GCAACCTGCAACCTGCAACCTGCAACCTGCAACCTGCAACCTGCAACCTGCAACCGGAACAGATTGCCAATTACACTCCTGCACTTTTAAGAATCTTTTCGTGCTCCCCCTTCACCTCCTCCTCGGTAAGCGTCCTCTCTGGGCTCCGGTACGTGCACCGCACAGTGACATTATACTGAGAGGCATTTAATGGCTTTCCTGCGTAGATATCCGCTACTTCTACGGATTCAAGTAGAGCTGAGGATCTACGGATCTTTTCGAGGATGCCTTCCAGTGCTTTCCCCTTGTCCAATGTCATGGTTACGTCATACGTAATCGCCGGATAGGCCGGGAGAGGCTTAGCATAGGACTTGGCTGGAGCAATCTCCAAGAGTGCATCGAGATTGAGGGTGAATGCAGCTGCGCGATGCGGAAGGCTGAATGTACTTCGTACTGAGGGATGCACCTCATAGAGCATTCCCACGCCCTGCCCTTCGACAGTGACACTTGCGACCCGCCCCGGATGGGCAGCAACAGGTACGCTTTCCGGTAATTGAAGGTGTGCACTATATCCCGCACGATCCAAGGCATCACAAATATCACGCTTGAGAACAAGGAATGGATCATTGGCAGCACTCGTATCTGTACGACTTGCGACGAGTGCTCCAAGTGCATTGGTCTGTGAACCATCAGGAGAGAATACCGCACCGGCATGGAAGGTCTTCAGTACATCATCCACCAGAAGCATGTTTTGCTCAGCCTGCTCAAGGAGACGCGGCACAACGCACGGCTGCATAAGACTTACCTCCTCGCCCAGAGGGTTGCCAATCTTCACACATGCGGCAGGATCCATGCGACAGCGCTTGAGGAGGTCCGGCCCCAGAAGTGATAGCGGCAGAAGCTCTGTGTACCCGAGTGCAGCCAGCGCATCACGAAGAGCGTTCTGGCGCTGCTCACGGGCAGGGGGAGCGAGCAAACCCTCAGGAACGCTGACCGGAATCTTGTTATAGCCGTATACTCTGCCGATCTCTTCTATGAGATCGTGCGGGCCCTTAAGATCCTTGAGTCTCCAGAGCGGAGGAGTAACGATCAGAGACGTTTTCGCTTTTTTTACAACACAATCAAGGTCTTCAAGAATCTCAGTAATGACGCTCTCTGATATGGCGACACCAAGCATTTTTTCGCAATACGCTACAGAGAAATCAATAGTCTTTGCTGTACCGTTATCTCCAACGGACTCCAGATTTGATGCAATGCGGGCTCCGGGTGCAAGCTCGAGAAGCAACTGCAATGCACGCAAAAATCCCTGCTCTGTGGTGATATGCGGCACTCCTTTTTCATACACCGTTGCTGCATCCGTACGATGCCCGGTCGCAATAGCTGTCGAACGAATCGAAACCGGGTCGAGCGAAGCCGCATGCAGATAGATCCTTCGTGTGGTGCTTTTTGTAGAGCTACGCAGTCCTCCCATGATGCCGAGGAGATCAAAAATCCCCCGGTCATCACTCAGAATGAGCGCTCCTGCAGGCAGCTTCCAGGTTTTTCCGTCGAGCGTCTGCATCTGCTCTCCCTCTTTGGCCTTTCGCATATGCACATCTCCCTGCAGATCATCCATATCGAAGCTGTGGAGAGGCACGCCCACTTCAGAGGCAACGTAGTTCGTGATATCGACAGCGAGATTAATCGACCTCCACCCCACAGCAGCAAGCTGCTTTTTCATCCACTCGGGAGTCTCACCCAAAGAATCGACTTCAATGGCACAGGCACAATACCGCGGCATGAGTTTCTTTTCCTCAACATGAAATGTGAACGGCAATGCGGCCTTTGCAAACTTCGGACTTTTAAACTCGGGCTTTTTCTTCCACTTGGCGATGCCGATAGCGCAGCACTCTCTCGCAAAACCGATATGTGAGAAAAGATCCGCCCTATGGGTGATGGCATGATTATCGATATGAAAAATAACATCATCCAATCCCAATATTTCGCGTAATGGAGATCCAATTTGCAATTTGCAATTTGCAATTTTTAATTCGACCACCGGCCTCTCCCCATCTTCCTTCTTCGGAGGGAAAATATCTGACAGTTCCAACTCTTCCGCAGCGCAGATCATGCCTTCACTCTGCTCGCCACGGATCTTTGCGACCTGCAGTACAAATTCCTCCTTTCCATGGCGCACCTTCGCTCCTACATGCGCAAATGCCACGAGCATCCCTTCGCGAAGATTCGTACCGCCACAGACAATCTTCTTCATTCCTGTAGATGTCTCCACGTCACAAAGATTCAGCTTGTCTGCATTCGGATGCTTACGTAGATTCGTCACTTTTCCTACACAGCAATTCGCCAACAGTGCACCTTGCACCTCCACTTCATCCACTTCGCCGATGCTGCCCGTGATCGCGACAGCGATTTTCTCGGGATCATTTTCGAGAAGCGTCACGTACTCCGACAGCCAGTGCAATGAGATCTTCATACACGGATAGAATAGGGCATTTTCCCTTATCCCGTAATACGTATCCCGTACTACTTTTCCAGTATGCCAATTGCTCGCCCCCTCCATCACGCTGTACCCTCACTTCCACTATGCCAATCCTCAAAAAGAAAAGCGCTGGTAGCGCTATCGATCCTAACGCCGTGCTTCGCGGCGTCGTTGTCTTCCTTCTGCTCCTCACATCGCTTGCTGCGATGATGGGCGTCGTCAACACGGTGATGACGGACCGCGGCCTGAGTTTCGGTGGAAGCAGCGCCTCTCTCGCGTTGATCGCCTTTGCGATCAACATCGCCTTCTTCACCAAGCTGATTAGCTGCTCGGGGTGTGGGACGAAGAAGTAGAGAGCCTGATAATCATTGGTAAATCTGTTCCTGTAAGGGGACAGATTTTTTGGTTCTCAATGCAATGTACTGCAAACATGGCGGAGAGGGGGGGATTCGAACCCCCGAGACCCTTTCAGGTCTACACGCTTTCCAAGCGTGCGCACTAGGCCACTATGCGACCTCTCCTTGCTGACAATTCTAACAGGCATCGGAGGATTTGCATTCCGAATATCGCACTTTCACTCAAATATTCGGAGGAGCCAATCATTATCTTCGCCTTCCGCCTGTGCGACCTTTTGCGGCAAATTTTGCAGCAAGTGCGGCCCGAGAATCAGCAGCAAGATCCAAGACGAATTGTCCATTTGGGTTCATCACCACTCGGTGCTCACCAGGCTGACGCACGAATTCTCCTGTATTGTGATCAATGGGACGCGCCCCTTTAACAGTGACAAACTTCGGCTCTGCCGGAGCGCTGTCCGCATAATTCACAGGCATATCTGGACCATCTAAAGAGAGTTCTGACATGGAAATGGGAGGAAAAGTAAAAAACGATCTGCCTTTAAAATAAAAAGAAAATCTGGCCCCACCCAATTGATGGGGCCAGATCGTTTAGGTGCCAAGGGGGCACCCAACATTGACGTCAGCGACGCGCCTACTTAGGCGCATCATGGAGATGGCGGTGCTTGAGACGCACCGCACGCCGGGAAGTGAGTTCCAGTTCAGCACGGATGCCCGTGCTGCTTCTGGCACGACGCAATTTGCGAAGCAAGACCTGAGTCCGCTTCCCAAGAATTGTCGCGGTCGCCTTGCGGCAACCATGCACTCGGGCAGTCCTACGACGCCGATTGGCTCGTTGTTCAACCCGAACATCCACTTCTCCAACAACAACCCAAAGACCCATGATGGTCTCTCCCAAAAGAAACACTGACGTTTCCACCTTTCAACACTACTCACCTCAATACCAGAGGCAAACACCGCACAGAGGCGGCATCCGTCTGCGAACGCAGAGCGGAGGTGTCCAGAGCAATCCAAGCCCCAGCAGAGAAAGGCAGATCGTTTTTTACGTGCGATGATTTCAAGGAACGGACACTGCCTAAGGAACCTTCCAAATGGGGAAGGGATGCTACTTTCTCCGGAATACTCTTTATGCAATCCCTTCCGTCTGCTTCTTGCAGCGAATGAAACGGACCGGAAGGAGGAATGGATGAAGATTCATCTTGCGAGCATTTTAGGGATGTTCGCACTATTGTCAATACCATTGTACCGCTGCAACGGTACACGTCTGTAGAGCCGTTTTATGGCATTATACAGCTATAAAAGACGTTGTGTGTTCAGAAGAAAAACACTCATTAGGAGACATGCACTGACCATCTGGTATAAGCGGGATTCCGGCGATAGCCGCCCGCATCCTAACCAGAATAGTATCAAGAATAATCTGCGTATCTTCGACGTGGCCGCCCTGACGATCACGGATATCGTTCGTAAGCCAGTGTTCGGAAAAATCAGTTATGCCGTCTAATGCACC
>CAYYFD010000099.1:0-4412 GCA_964471125.1 uncultured Candidatus Peribacteria bacterium | reverse complement strand
CCCCTTTCCTCCTCTGTGCTGGGCCCTAAACTGCATAGGGCTCATGCGCTTCACATAACCCGTTAATGTCAGCGCGACGATCATCGGCGCATTCGGAATCGTGTCTTTCGCGGTGAATTCTCCGACCGCATTTTTCACCACCGTCGTACGACGCAGGTCACCGTATGCTGCGCGCACTTCGACGAGCTCCGTGGTGAGAATGCTGTCGATACGCTTCTTGTCCTTCAAAATCGCCTCGCACTCTGCGATAAAATCTTTCTTCTCCTTCAGCTCCTCTTCAATCTTCTTCTGCTCAAGACCGGCAAGAGTCTGCAGGCGCATCTGAAGGATGGCATCGGCCTGAATCTCGCTGAGCTTGAACTTGCCGACGAGATTTTCCTTGGCCACTTCCTTGGTCTCGCTCTTCTTAATGGTCTTGATGACCTCGTCAATATGATCAAGAGCTTTCTTGAGACCCTCGAGGATGTGTGCGCGCTCTTTGGCGCGATCGCGGTCAAACGTAACGCGACGAGTGATGACTGTGCGGCGGTGTCCGATGAACACCTGCAGCATTTCCTGAAGATTCAGGAGACGAGGCTGCAGACCGTCTGCGAGCGCGATCATGTTGTAGCCGAAACTGCTTTGGAGCTCCGTGTGCTTGAAAAGCTGGTTTAAGACCTTTTGCGGGTAAGCGTCTTTTTTCAGTTCGATAATAACGCGGATACCGTCACGATCTGATTCATCGCGGATGTCGGATATACCCTGAATGATCTTATCGGTCGTCAGCTGCGCCATCTTCTCGATCATCGTGCTCTTGTTCACCTGATACGGGATCTCACTGATACGGATGAGATAGCGTCCTTTGACCTCCTCGATCTCCGCCCTGCCACGCACCACGATCGAACCGCGGCCGGTGAGGTACGCCTGCTTGATAACTTCCTTGTCGTAGACGATGCCGCCTGTCGGAAAATCCGGTCCCTGCACAAACTGCAAAAGATCTTCAACTGTTGCCTCCGGATGCTCGACTAAGTACATGGTCGCATCGACGAGCTCGCCCAAGTTATGCGGAGGGATATTGGTCGCCATACCCACGGCGATACCCACGGATCCGTTGAGCAGGAGGTTCGGAATCTTGCTCGGAAGAACCGTCGGCTCTTTGCGGGAGCCATCGTAGTTCGGACGGAACTGGACCGTATCCTTCTCGATATCCTGCAGCATCTCCTCCGCAATCTTGTGCATTTTCGCCTCGGTGTAGCGATAGGCGGCAGCGTTGTCGCCGTCGATACTTCCGAAGTTTCCCTGTCCATGCACGATCGGGTAGCGCATCGAGAAATCCTGGGCCATACGCACCATCGCTTCGTATACGGCGGAGTCACCATGCGGGTGGTATTTACCGAGAACGTCTCCAACCACGGTTGCGGATTTCCTGAACTTCGCCGTAGCACGCAGTCCCGCCTCGTGCATCACGAAAAGGATGCGGCGGTGCACGGGCTTGAGACCGTCTCTGGCATCCGGAAGAGCGCGAGCAACGATAACCGACATCGCGTAGTCGAGGTAACTCTCCTCCATTTCCGTAACGATTGGGCGCGGTGCAATGCGACCGATATTGCTGAGAGTCTCTGAAAGTACCGGCTGCACTGCAGCGGATTCTGCCTTTTTCTCCGGCTGAGCTTCCGGAGGAGTGGGATCCTTTGGGGGATTTCCTTTGCGAGGAGGTCCTTTCTTGGGCATTGCAGGCGAATGGAAGTGTCAGCCACGGCAATTGCTCACCGAAGCGGATTCCCGAAGATCATACCGGAATTCATCGGAAATCCAAGAGCGACCTGCCATACTGGCCTCGCAAATATCATGCTATCAATCCTTTCAACGCCTATCGGCAACCTCGGAGATATCACTCTGCGAGCTATAGAAACGCTCAAAGCCTGTGATGGCATTATTTGTGAGGATACGCGCGTAACAGGCCAGCTGTTGAAATTGCTGGATCTTCCCAAAAAGGAACTGATCAGCTGCCACGGGTATACCGACGAAGGGAAAGTGGCGATGATTATGGAGCGCCTGAAGAAAGACGAACACTTGGTACTCGTGTCCGATGCGGGAACACCGGGCATCTCCGATCCGGGGTATGCCATCGTCTCCCGTGCACGGGAAAACGCTATTGCTATCCAAGTCATCCCCGGACCCTCGGCTTTTCTTGCAGCACTCTCTGCTTCGGGCCTCCCGATCAACCAGTTCGTGTACCTCGGGTTCCTGCCTCTTAAGAAAGGACGACAAACACTGCTGCGATCCTTTCTGGAAGAAGAACGAACGATTGTTTTTTATGAATCCGTACATCGCATTGAAAAGACACTGAAGGAATTGGCGGAAGTTTTGAAGGAACAACCAGCTCGGCCGGTGGTCATCGCACGGGAGCTCACGAAAATGCATGAGGAGGTGATCGCCACCACTGTCGCTGAGTTAGCGGACATCAGTGCCGCTCTAACGAAGAAAGGAGAATTCGTCATTGTCATTGGACCCTGCCGATGAGTGCATTCTCTGAAGTACAGGCCCTCTACCACTACACACTCCCGCCGGAGCTGATTGCCACTACGCCCGCTTCACCGCGCGACAGTGCGCGGCTGCTGGTCTATGACCGCAAGAATGATCAAGTTCAGTTCGATACATTTCTCAATCTCGGGAACTATCTTCCAAAAAACGCCGTCCTCGTCCTCAATGATACGAAAGTATTTCCCGCACGGATGATGCTCAAGAAATCCACGGGAGGAAAAATCGAAGCGTTGTATCTTTCGGAAAAAGATGACCACATCACCGTCCTTGCCACAGGAACATTTCATGCAGGAGACATGCTTCAATGGGAAAACAATCTCGCATTTACCGTGATCGATCGCAATGGCAAAGAAGCGATCCTTACTCCTCATTTCCCTATTTCCGTATTTCCTTCTCTCCTCGAATCCTACGGCCACATCCCCCTCCCTCCCTATATAGAGAAGAGCCCGCTTACGGAGGCGGACCGTCGTAGGGAGTATCAAACGGTTTTTGCCCGTGACAGCGGATCGATTGCGGCACCGACTGCGGGTTTACATTTCACGAAGGAGCTTCTGGCATCGCTCCAAGACCAAGGCATTGGGGTGGAATACGTGACGCTGCATGTACACCTCGGAACCTTCGCGCCACTCGAAGAAGATCAATGGGAAAAGAAAGAGTTGCACATGGAGAGCTATCACATCGCTCCTGATACTATGGAGAGATTGAATGCCGCAAAAAAAGAAGGACGGCCGATCATTGCAGTAGGAACGACAACGGTACGGACGCTGGAATCGGCATGCGCGAAATCCTCCGAACTCCATGCGCTTCATGGCGACACATCGATCTTTATTACCGAAGAGACTCCACTCCACTTTGTCGACCATCTCATTACCAATTTTCATCTCCCCGGTACGAGCCTCCTCATGCTCGTGGCAGCATTTACAGGGCGGGAGAAATTACTCGAGCTCTACCAAAAAGCCATAGCGGAGAAGATGCGGTTTTATTCGTTTGGGGATGGGATGCTGGTGCTCTAAGGAAGCACATCCATCGGATCCACATTTGCTCCATTCTGAATCACCTCGAAGTGCAAGTGTGCACCGGTCGTCATCGGACCTGCACCGTATGACCCGGGATCGCCTCCGCTATAACCAATGGTTTGTCCTGCCATTACCTCTTCTCCTGCCTGTACGGCAAATCCCGAAAGATGCCCGTAGAGCGTGGCGAATCCTCCGCGATGTCCGATAAGAACGTAGCTGTAGCCCGTCTCCCCGCCATCGCGCGCGAGAAAGACGATGCCGCCTGCAGCACTGCGCACAGACGTACGCATCGGCACGACAATGTCTACTCCGAGATGCGGAACGCCGAAGTATTCCTGATAGTGTTTTACGCGGAAGCCTGCGGAAATGCGGCCGATTACCGGCCACTGGAAGCCCAGTGCAGACGCAGGAAGAATCCACTCGGTATGTGTGCCGGGACGTGCGTCCATCAGTCCCATGTCGATGAGATTGCGCTCCGCTTTGCGTTGCAAACGCGCATCGATGCGGGCGAGTTCGCTCTGAAGACGCAAAACTTCCGCATGCACCTCAGCAGTCGTTCTGCGGATCACCGCAATCTCCTGCTCGGAAAGCTTTGCGATCATCGTCGCGCGCTCAAAAGACTCCACCGCTTTACGGTACTCATCGGAGAGCGAGGCATGACGAAGCTCAAGCTCCGCAAGTCTTCCCGATGCCTCCGTACCGCTCACGAAGAATGCAAACAAGCGCGCACGAGCAGCGAGGATGACTCTGCCTTTGCCGCGCTCCTCCTGCAGAGAACCGAAGACCAGTGCATGGCGCAACTGATCGCGCACGGACTGATTGTTTCCGATCATGCCCCGAACGTAGAGATACCGCATAAACGCGCTGACTGCT
>CAYYFD010000098.1:0-4498 GCA_964471125.1 uncultured Candidatus Peribacteria bacterium | reverse complement strand
ACGGCAATCGTCTCTCTCTCGATGGTTGCTCCTCTCTCTGCACCATCGAAACTCTTCTTGCGGGTGGAGCCATCCCCACGACCTCCCCCCTCGGTACATTCACCCTCGGCGCCGTCAACGGTCCCGTCTACGTCCGCATGCCCGATGGCCGCATCGTCGTTCTTCCTCCCAATCAGCAGATCCCCGCAGGAGCGGTTCTTCTGGGACAGATACAACCTGTGGCTACCTCACACCCTCCTGCTGGAGATACGGGGCCGGCTGCTGTTGCGGTGATTGCTTCCGGAGCAGGAGCAGGACTTGCGTGGGTGCGGAGGAAGAGAAGGAATGACGGAACGAAGGAAATAGGGAACTAAGAAAGTTGGTATGATGCGCTTATGCGTATCAGTGTGGTCATCCCGGCGTATAACGAAGAGAAGAATATAGCTGCTTGTTTGAAATCCCTTATGAAGCAGGACATAGCTGCAGATGAAATTATTGTCGTCGATAACAATTCCACTGATCGTACTGCCGAAATTGCCCGTAGCCTTGGCGCGAGAGTTGTTGAGGCTTCACAAAAGGGGATTGCGCAAGCTCGCAATGCCGGCTTCGATGCAGCAACCAGTGACATCATCGCGCGCACGGATGCCGATTCGTGTGTTCCGCGCGATTGGATTTCTAAAATCCACGATCACTTTGCATTCGGCACATGTGATGCACTCAGTGGGCCGGGTATCTATTTCGATCTTCCGTTTCCCACAACATGGCTTATGCGGTGCTATTTTTTTGTAGCAAAAATTTTGCAGGGAGGGAGGGAAACCATGCTCGGATTCAATATGGCCATTACAAATGATTGCTGGAAGAAGATTCGATTGGATGTCTGTCTGGATGATACGAGGATTCATGAGGACATGGATTTAGCTTTGCAGATCCATGCCGCCGGTGGAACTGTTATCCGCGACAATGCGCTCATTGTGGCCACTTCCGGCCGTCGCATGCTTTTGAGGCCTTTTTCTTTCTTTATTGAGTACCCTTTGCGCTTTTGGCATACCCTCCGTATGCACCGAATCGCCCGTTTAAAGCATTAAATATACTTATATTGACATTTTGACAAAATTAATGTAAAAAGTATAAGTTCATGATTTGGGAAGGGAATGATGATTGTTTTGCGGGTTCTCGTTTATGAACACCGCGGTCATTCACACCATTGGCTTCAGTACTAAGTCTATGGTCCCAGATTGTGACTTCTCGAGAAGGAGTGTCTGTCATGAAGAAGTTCTTTCGTTCTTGGGGTGCGAGCAACCGAAGTTCTCGCCGAAAATCTTTGATTCCGATCGCTGCCGATGTGCAGCAATTGGAAGGCAGGTGTTTGCCATCTTCGACGGTTACCGGAGGCGTCCTCAAGGTGACCTGCGGAAGCGGCAATGATGTCGTGACGATCAACGAGACGGCTACGACCGTCACGGTGACCGAAAACGCGACAACGCGCACCTTCGCGCGTACCACGATCCGCCAGGTGTCTGTGTCTGGCGGAAGCGGTAACGACACAGTCGTCAACAACACGGGGTTTGCCGACACCTTGGTTGGTGGAAACGGCAATGACAACCTCACGGGCTCCCCGACAAAAAAGGGAAGATTGACCGGCGATGCTGGTAATGACACCCTTTCGGGACGTGGCGGTGACGACACCCTTGATGGCGGAGCCGGCAATGACAATCTCAACGGCGGAGCCGGTGACGATGATCTTTTGGGTCAGGCCGGCAACGACACCTTGCGCGGAGGGCTTGGCGACGATTACCTCGTCGGTGGAACTGGAACGAATACCGTCTTCTTTAACGCCGACCATGATCTGGTCGTCGGAAGCGGAACCTCATTCCTGGCAGATTCCACTGATCCGGTGGGAGGAGCGGACACCACCGATGGTGGTGGCGGCGGAGGTGGCGGCGGAGGTGGAGGAGGCGGTGGTGGTGTTGGAAACACCGCCGTTGCAGATGGCATTACTGGTGCTGTCACCATTTCCTCGTCTGGGCCGGTGGCCTTGTCGATCGATGGGAGCGGGTTCCTCGTCGTTTCCTTCAATGGAGGGGCTCCTCAGGGACCATTCCGTTTGCCATCGGGCTCAAACAACATCGCGGTGACAGGTTCCACTGTCACAGGAGCGGCAGCAGTCGCTGCTGCGATGGGGGATGGGGGTACCCATCTCATCATTAACGGTCAGGCGTTTGGCGGAGGTGGTGGCGGTGGTGGAGGTGGTGGCGGCAACATTGAAATGCCGATTCTCACTGCTCCAGTGAATGCATCGCAGCTTTTGCTCGATGTCACCGGCGGGACGCTGACGGTGAATTACATTGGTGATTCGGCCGCCGGGCCGGTGTTCACATTGACCTTCCAAGGTCAACCATTCGGAGAGCCGACTGGATATCGCGTGGATGAATTGCGTATCCGGCGCAAGCCGGAAGCTACGGTGAATGTTCCCACGACAATCACTAACGACGCGCGCATCATCGTCAGCGTGACCCTGTTCTAGAACTGAAGCCAATTTGAAAGGATGGCCGCAAAAAAGGGCTTCTCTCCGGAGAAGCTCTTTTGCGTACGCCTTTGGCGTATTGCCGCACTCATTCCCAATCTCCCACCATCGTCCCCCTCTTTTTCCTCTCCCGCCCCAGCCCCACCACGGGTCCTCGTACCACGGCATCTCTCCCGAATCGTTCATGGATATCATCCAGTGCCTCCTGCATACTTTTGCGTTGCTCGGATTTCTTCGGCTCTTCAAAGAGCGAGTACTGGTTTCCCCCGGCAGGCGTCAGGTTATTTAGTACGAGACCCACCTGTGTGACCATACCTCCGCGTTTCCATACCTGCTGAAATGCACGGCGTGCGTAGACGAGTAGTTCCTCTTCCGTATCCATGGAGCGGGGGAGGCGGCACTCGGTTCCGGTATGTTTATATTCATGATTTCGCAGCCACACGCTGAGATTCCGTGCGCTCAAGTTCTGTTTGCGCATGCGCATTACCGTAACGGTCATATGTTCCTGTAATTGGCCGTATATCGCCATTACATCACTGGTTCTCCGGAAGCTTCTGCAGCGCGAAATGGACTTTGGTGGACGGTCATCCACCTGTACGGGATAGACGGATATCCCCAAGATCTCTTGTTGAAGTTCCTTTCCCGGCTTCCCAAAGAGCCGGACAACCGTATCTTTTGGAGCATGAGCAAAATCCCATGCGGTTTTCCATCCGTGGTGTTCTGTGTGCTGCGTACGCGCAGGACCGATGCCGGGGATGGCGGCGGCGGGGCGGTCACGGAGAAAAGATTGCAGATTGCAAATTGCAGAGAAGCTTCCTTTTGCAATTTGCAATCTGCAATCTGCAATTACAGTGACTCCCGCCGGCTTCCGGTATTCACTTGCCATCTTCGCAATCGTTTTCGTTGGTCCTACACCGACAGATACGCTCAAGGCGAGATGCTGCTGGATCATCTTTTGCGTACTCTTCGCCCACCCCCCGGGGTCACGAGGAACTCCTCCAACGAGTGACCCGAGATCCAAAAACCATTCATCCACAGACATCTTTTCCATTACGGGGCACTGTCGTTCCAGGATTTCTTCGATATGCGCTGATGCACGGCATGCTTCGGAAAAGTCTGAGATGCGCTCAATAGCTCCGGGGCAAAGTTTCCGTGCCTCCATGAGGCGCATGCCTGTTTTTATGCCTTTGGCTTTCGCTTCGTAGCTTGCCGCGATCACACAACCTCCTCCCATACCCAGAGCGAGGAGAGGCTTTCCCTGGAGCCGAGGATCCTGCCGGACGAGGATGGAAGCGAAAAAGGCATCCACATCAATATGAGCAATCATACGAGTGATGAAAAAAGTGGATAATCCCTTTCCGGTAATACGTAGCCCTTAATACTTTCGTACCGTTGCCCGTATAACGCCTGCAACTTGCAGCTCTTCGAGGGCGTACATATCGGGGTAGGCGGGGTTTTCGGCTTGCAGATAATACTTCCCTTTATCGCGCTTGAGTCGCTTCAGGGTGAATTCCCCGTCGAGAATACCGACAACAATGTCACCGGGTTTGGGTTCTTTGCCGCGCTCGACGATGACCAGATCCCCCTCGAAGATGCCGGCATCGATCATGCTGTCGCCCTTTACACGTAGGAGAAAGGTCTTTGTGCGGTCACGGACGAGGTACTGATCCAGTGTCACCATTTCCTCCGCTTGCTCTTCTACAGGTGCTGCAAATCCTGCGGCGATGGGCCCAAAGAGTGGAAGAGTGAGTGCGGGAGGGACATCATCGTTTTCCGCCATCTCCGTAAACTTAATCCGTCCGCGTGGGTCTTTTTCGAGAAAGCCGGTCTTTGTGAGCACACGTACCACTTTGGCAACAGCGTTTTTACTGCGGACTCCAAAGGCCACGGCAAGATCGGAAAGTGAAGGGCTGTAGCCGCGCTTGATCTGGAACTCGCGCACGAAGTTCAGAAGCGTGCGCTGATGCGGCGTAAGAGTCACTTTCATGGAGGTGG
>CAYYFD010000097.1:0-4514 GCA_964471125.1 uncultured Candidatus Peribacteria bacterium | reverse complement strand
CAGCCGCAGTAGCTCCCAAAGTACGACCGACGGTCTACACCGTACCGATCCGAGCCACGGACTGGGCGTTCACTCCCAGTACATTCACTCTGAAGAAGGGCGACACCGTAAAGCTGCGATTCGTCGGCGCTGAAGGCGAGCACGGCGTTTCCATCCCGGGCCTCGGAATCAGTAAGACAATCGCCCAGGGGCAGACGGTAGAATTCGCCATCCCCACAGATAAAACCGGTACCTTCCCATTCTCCTGCAATGTCGCGTGTGGCACGGGACACAGTGAGATGACGGGAGTGATTACGATTGAAGAGTAAACGATGAATTTAAAAAAGTAGGAAAGGAACGTTCCTGTCCTACTTTTTTAAATTCATCGCTTACTCCACGCACGGCACCTTAGGATCCGCCACACAATTCTCCGCCGGAGGCTCCCCTCTCCATGGGCAGCGTTTGGAGTAGAGACAGGCATCATCCGTCAGCTGCTTCACCTGCTGCATAGCTTCCGCATCATCAACGGTATTGGTGAAAAGAATCTGATCCAGATCATCAAACGCATAGAACAGGCTCAAGGGCACTTCCTTGCCGTTTATAAACATCCGGAAAGGGTGATCGCCGCAGATCTCCCCGTCGGCAAGCGGCTCGAAGGACGTATAGCAGTTCCCAGCGATGCCGATCTGGATACTCGCAAAGAAATCACCAACTGAAAGACCCGGCTTATGCCGGTGGATGACATGACCGATGCCGTCATGAAGATGCAGGTACGGATCATGGCGCTCGCTGTCTTCATCATGCGTCGATTCATCCGTGGATAATCCCGACATCAGCTCCGGTGCTGAAAAGTCCATCCGCTGCCCATCCATCCATATCGCAAAATCCGCATGGGTATGATTGGGATCGGGATTGGCAACACTGTGCGGATCGCGGTTACCGCAAGCGCTAAGCAATAGTGATGCAAGTATGCCGAGAGTGAAGATGGAGTGCTTCATATTTCTTCTCTTACTCTTCAATGACAATCGTTCCCGTCATGTCCCTATGGCCCTGACCGCATGGCACATTGCAGCGGAAGCTAAAGGTGCCTGTCTTATCCGTGGGGATGGAAACGGATACCGTCTCGCCGGCCGAAAACTTCTGGTTGATACCAAGATCGGGAATGCTGATGCCATGATCGCCGGAAACCCCCGTGAGCTCTAGCGTCACCTTCTCGCCCTTTTTGATAGTGATCGTATTCGGCGTAAATGCCCAGTCTGTCGCATCCATATGAACCGTACGCATACCTGATGCATCATTTCCCTTCGGTGCCATCATCGCATCACCGTTTCCTCCGGCATCTTCCGTCACAACCATTTCGTCGACGGATGAAGGATTGCCATTTTCATCAATCACCGGCATACCCATGGTCGGTGTGTCCGAATCCGGAATATTCATAGCTTCAGGAGTAGCAGAATTGCAACCAACAAGAACCAAAGCAACAGGAACCAAGAGACGGAGAGTCTTCATAGATACGAAGGGGAAATGAACAAAAAGAGCGTACGCTATACTGTAAAGCATATGCAAAAAAATTCCGTTGCTCGCGGCGTACTGATGAGTGCCATGATCATCGTTTTCGGCGTCTTCGGTATCGATAAATTCCTCCATCCACTTTCCTGGATCGGATGGATGCCGCTGTGGATGGACGGATTTTTCGGCATCGGGAAATCCCAGTGGCTGATGGTCGCCGGAGGCATCGAGCTCATCCTTGCATCGGCCCTGCTTTTTCCAAGCCGTCTCATCCGCCGCATCGCTGCCTGGGGCATGGTCCTGCATCTTGCCTTCATCCTCACGCAGACCGGCATCAATGATCTCTTTGTACGGGATCTGGGGCTGATGCTGAGTGCGGTGGCTCTGGCGGTGATGCTCTAGAGAAATAGGTATTCTCTTTCGTATTTTTCCGAACATAAAAACTCCCGTTGCCGACAATGCCGGCAACGGGGTGAAATGATCTTTGACATATAGCGCGTTGGGGAAAGCGCTTAGACCGCAACGATCGTGACTCCATTGGCCTCCAAGGTTTTCCGTGTAGTCACCATGCCACCCGGTTCATCGACAGGCGGCGGAAGTCCGTCACCCAGCTCCGAATTGTTCTCTCGAACCCATCTGCAGAATGGCTCATTCGCACAAGCCAGATTATCGACCCCTTCCTCATGGAACGTGTCGATGACAGACCTCCACTCAACAGTATCCCCTTGTCCTCCTGCTGGACGACGAAGGGTTCCATTGAAGTGAAGATGAATGATCAACTTTCCGAGCAATCGAATCACGCCAACCAGTGAGTAACCGCGTTCGAGCATGTGATGCGTGTCAAAATGCGCTCCGAAATGAACTCCAGTGATCGCAACATTCAGTACATCAATCAATTCCTTCCATTGCACTGGAGATTCGATCACACGATCTTCACCTCCACGCAAATGCTCAATCGCGACTTTGATACCAGCCGCGCGTAACTCTGGAGCCAGATCAGTGTAAAACTGAATGATCCGGCGCTTCTTCTCGGTCCAATCCATTGCATACTCTTTGCCGAGTGCCCAGCAACTCGGACCGACAATCATGTCGATCTTGATGCCGTAGGTTCTCAGCTTAACGATGAATGCAATGACCCGTCGAAATGTGGCGAGGGCTTTTGCGTAACTTGCCCCTTCGCCAAGAGGGTCACCCATGGAAGCATTTCCCGGAAAGAAGATGCACATAAACGCCTGTGTCATTCCACCCGCTTTCAATGCCGCAGCCGTCTTGGACGGGCTGAGGCTATTGAGAACGTGATAGATCAACTCAAAACCAGTAGCTCCGGCGCTGCGGCCTTTCTTTACCGCTGCCGTAAGCTCGCTCTTTTTTGAAACAGCCCACATAAATGCGAGCCAGTGCGCAACGAATTGCAAAGTCATGAGAGTCTCTCCCGTTTGTAAAAAGTGATGTTTTGAAACGCCGAGTGAAGTTCCCCAACTTCAATGTCAAAGATCGGCAGATCCTGATGCAAGTATTCCTACAAGGAATACACGCTATAGATCCAATAGCATTGGAGTTTATTTCATAATATGTGTCCAGTATTTGTTCCAGAAACTCACCTGATACACATGATACAGTGATCCCCATTTTCCCAAAAAATCATGCCAAGCGCACTCTCCCTCGTAGATCCCTTGATTGCCGATCTCATCGCACAGGAAGACCAAAGGCAACGCCAAGGTCTTGAGCTCATTGGTTCAGAAAATTTCACGAGTCCTGCGGTTAGACAAGCAGTGGGATCTGTCCTCACCAATAAATACGCCGAAGGCTACCCCGGACGGCGCTATTACGGGGGATGTGAAGTGGTCGATGAAATGGAGAAGATCGCGATCGAGCGCGGAAAGCAGCTCTTCGGAGCCGAGCACATCAACGTACAGCTTCATGATGGTTCCGGAGCCAACCGTGCCGCATACCGTGCCGCGGGGCTACGCCCAAGTCGTAAAGAGGACCTCAACCGCGATGTCCTCGTATCACTCGGAGGAGGAGTAGAGCACCTGACCCATGGTAAATCGGTGAATGCATCCGGACAGGATCATGAAGTGCATCACTTCGGTTTACTGCAGGAGAGTCTGGATATCGATGTGGATGAAGCCGCAAGACTCGCCGAAGAATTTCAGGGAAGGATGAAAGTCCTCATGTGCGGACATAGCTCCTATCCCAAAGCAATCCCCGCAGAAGTCTTTGCAAAGCTGGCGCAGATAGCACGCGATGCAGGGGCGAAGTTCGTCGTCGATATGGCGCACTTTGCAGGGCTCGTCGCAGGAGGGGTGCATGCAAGCCCGGTTCCTCATGCGGATTACGTTACGTCGACAAGCCACAAGACGCTGCGCGGCCCGCGAGCAGGATTTGTGCTCTCTAAATTGGAACACGCCAAAGCTCTGGATGGCGCAGTCTTTCCACAGCTTCAGGGAGGTCCGCATATGCACGTGATCGCAGGTAAGGCCGTAGCTTTTCATGAAGCTTTGCAACCGGAATTTCGCAGGTATGCAGAGCAGATCATCAGAAATACCCGCACTCTCGCTGGTCGTCTACGCAGTAACGGCATGCAAGTGTGGGGAGGAGAAGATGATGCCAATCACCTCCTGCTTCTGGATGTCACAACCAATAATGGTCCGACCGGCAAAATTGCAGAAAGTGCACTCAATAGAGCAGGTCTCACTGTAAATAAGAACATGATCCCCTTCGACCCACGTAAGCCACTGGACCCTTCGGGCATACGCATCGGCACGCCGGCCGTAACCTCGAGAGGCATGGGCGATGACGAGATGATGAAGATTGCAAACTGGATGACCGAGGTAATTGCTCATCCGGACGACAAAGAAAGGCAAGCGCGTATCCGCTGCGAAGTCGAAGATCTCACGCGGCACTTCGCCATGCCGGGAGAAACGATGGATGATTGATTCGAACATACGAAATCACAAGGGCTATACGCATCTAAAACGACCTCTCTGGAGGTCGTTTTTTCATGAATAACGGGATCCATGGAA
>CAYYFD010000096.1:0-4579 GCA_964471125.1 uncultured Candidatus Peribacteria bacterium | reverse complement strand
GGTGATCGACGGCATTCATGGATTTTCCGAGCACTTGCGGTTTCTTACCCATCCATCGCATACGTCCGGCCTTACCAATAGTGATGAGGTTATGCTCGGGATTGCTGACAGTTCCGATCGTCGCCATACACTCGCATCGCAGTCTGCGGATTTCGCCACTTGGAAGCTCCACGATGGCATGCACGCCGTCGATACCGACGAGCGTTGCGGATGTGCCTGCAGAACGGACGATCTGACCTCCGCGACCGAGGGTCACTTCGAGATTGTGAATCTTGTATCCGACAGGGATGTGCTTGAGCTGCATACAGTTGCCGACCTTGACCTTCGTGCGTTCTGCGCAGACAACGATCTCACCAACAGCAAGCCCCTCCGGAGCGAGGATGTAGCGTTTCTCACCGTCGCTATAGTGCACAAGAGCAATGCGCGATGAGCGGTTGGGATCGTACTCAAGCGATGCGACAGTGCCGGGAACGCCCGTTTTATCGCGACGCTTGAAATCGATGAAACGCAGAAGACGCTTGTGCCCTCCTCCACGGTGACGCACGTTGATGCGCCCTCCGTGACCGCGTCCGGAAATACGCTGCTTGCCGCGACGCAGGGATTTCTCGGGTCTCTTTTTTGTGAGGCCTGAGAAGTCCGCGATCGTCATCTGACGTCGTGCGGGAGTCGTTGGGCGGCAAATCTTCATGGGCATGATGCAGAGGTTATCGGTTGGTGAATGCGGCTAAATCAAGAGGCTTACTACCGGATGCGAGGGTGACCATCATTTTCTTGATCGGATGACGCTTCTCCATAACCTTTCCCTGTCCGAGAATGCGCTTCTTGCCGCGCGTTCGCATGACACGGACGCTTTTCACATCAATGTCATAGAATTCCTTGAGGGCTTTCTTCACTTCGATTTTTGTAGCAGCCTGCGCTACGCGGAGCGTATACGTCTTTCCCGTAGCTTTAAGGCGTTCAGCCTTTTCAGTAACGATACTGCCGAGGATGACGCGGGAGAGGTCCATTATTTTGCAGAGGAAGGAGCGGGCTTGGATGACTTCTTTTTGGGGCTTTTTTGGATCTTCGGACTCTTCTGAATCTTGTCACCCTTATCCTCCCGTGCATCCCGCTCTGTGCGATCTTTTCTGCTACCGAAGATCTTCTCTGCTTCAGCGATGGCGTCGACAAAGAAGATGATGTGGCGAGCAGCAAGAACATCCTCCGGATTGAGATAGGCTGCGGTAATAACGCGCACCAGCGGAATATTGCGGGTGGACAGAGCCATACCGCGGTGCTTTGCAGGCGTTACAATAAGGAGGCGCTTGCCGGACACAAGCGGCATCTTTGAGAGACACAACGCAGCATCCTTCGTTTTCACGGTATCGGGGTAACTCTCTAGACCAACGATGGCACCGTTTTTGGCCTGTGTGGTCAGCGAGGAAAGAAGGGCGTTCCGGCGCATGTTTTTTGGCATATCCTTGCTGAAATTACGAACGGACTTCGGTCCAAATGCCTTTCCTCCACCTCTGAGAAGAGGAGAACGAATCGGACCGCGGCGTGCGCGACCGGTTCCTTTCTGTTGGTAAGCCTTTTTTGTGGAACCAATGACCTCTGAGCGATTTTTAGCATGGGCGATAGGACGGCGGCGATTACTTTGCTGCAGAACGACTGCCTGATGCATGAGACCGTGGTTCACGGTTGCTTCAAACAATATTGCAGGGAGCTCCGCAGAACCCTTCTTCACGCCGGCAGAGGTGTAAACATCGATCTTCATACAGCAGTGGGCAGAGATTCAACAGTAAGGAAAACAGCGGAACCGTTCGGACCCGGAACAGGGCCTACAACGGCAAGAACGCCTTTTTCTGTATCACAAACGACAACTGGACGACCATGGACCGTCACCTGCTCGCTTCCCATGTGACCTGCCATACGCTTGCCTTTGTGAATACGACCCGGCATTTCTCTCATACCCACAGAACCCGGTTCACGCTTGAAGTGTGATCCGTGCGAAGCAGGTCCACCTCCGAAATGGTGACGCTTGATCGTTCCCTGAAAACCCTTTCCCTTACTTACGGCGGTGATAGTCACCAGTGTTTTTGCAGGGATCGTCTCAATAGTGACCTCCTTTCCTGTATCGAGTCCTTCCAGAGAATCCACGCGCCACTCTTTTTGGAAAGCAAACTTCTTTAATTCATTCCCTTTACGCGTTTTGATCTTCTTTAAGCCAATTCCGAGGATAATCGCATTGTAGCCATCCTTCTCCGTATTCTTGGTACGCACGATGACATTAGGCTCAACCCGCAGGTACGTAACAGCAACTGCTGCTCCATCGAGGAACACACGTGACATGCCGAGTTTGCGGGCGATAAGACCTGACATAAGCTTGGAGGTTCATTGGGTCCGGCTGGTTGTCTACAACACCGGACTGGAACGTAAGCGCGCACAGTGTGGGGACAAACCACTATGCCGTCAATACCTATCACCACCTTTCCAAAATCTCTTTCGCAATTGCCTCTGCAAGAATCTCATTCCCCCGAGCGCCGACATGGCAACACGAATCAACGTAAAGTGATTCGGGGTAATTTTGAAAGACATTCGAGAGATCAATCGCATCGAATCCGGAATTTTCCAGATCCTTCACGGCATCCTGTAATAACGGGTAGCCGCGCCCACTGTGTATATCCGACCAATTGCCGGGTACGAGAATATTTTTCTCTTCAGGGGAAAGCGGCTTTCCTCCATAATATGGACTGGGCTGCAAAAAAGTGAATGTGCGAAAGCCATGTGCACGGCCGAGCTCCTGCATAAGCTGCGAACTGTTTTTCCAGCTTGCAACAATTTCCTTCAGTGCCGCCCCCGTACTACTTCTTCCGTACGGCGGTCCTGCAAACATAGGGTCCACAAATGTCCCGTCTTCATTGTCGGGAATGGTGAGGGCAACATTTGCCGAAAGAATACCGCGCGCAATCCCATGATCGACGAGATGCCAAGCCAAAGCGCATGTATAGCTCGCATCACAAACCCCCCACCTGCTCCACCGCGCGCAGTCGCTACGAAACTGACGAAGCCATGCTATACGTCCGATACGAGCAAGATTGCGCGAGGAAAGATGTCCTGCAAGGAGATGCCAACTTCTCGGATATAGCGGATGAAGTCCTGCTGGGATGTTCTCATGAAAGGGCAGTGTCACTTCATTGAAGCCACTGAGATCGATGACGATATCAAACTCTGCACCGAGTGTGAGGAGATAATTGAGAGCGAACAAATGCTGAGGCTCCTTATATCCACCGAGTGCCATGGTGGTGAATCGGAATATTTTTTTGGAAAATCTTTCATCTTTCTGCAGTGCTTCTGCAAGGAGGGCAGATCCATTTCCCACTCCAAAATTATGTGCAACAGATCCACCGACGATGCCGATAATCACCGTATCAGGATTCTTGGAGCGCATTACGCTTCCTCCATGAACAGAAAAGCCCAGTTGATCCGCAGTGACTGCACCGGAGTCGTTCTGCGCGTCTATTCTCGGCGTGAGAGAAAATCCGAGATAGGGATGAAGAGAGGTCGACTCATCGCCAAAACTAGCAGAGATATCGGGCTTCTCCACAGCAGGGACTAGACCTTCTTGTAAGATAATTCGTTGCCGCGCAACCTCTACATCGTAGAGTGAATATAGTTGATTTTGTAGAATGGACATCGTAAAGAAACTTCCGGCTTCAGCAATAAAGATGACGAAGGTGAGCATCAAAATCCAATGATATATTTGGCGAACACGCAGCATGCATATGAGTGTAACAAAGAAGTTGTAACGGGAGTGTGCATACGCCTTGAAAAACGCTATTGTCCCACTGCATATGGATCCTTTCCGACTCAAGAAAGTTGCAGAACTCCGAAAGCGGGGAACGAACCCTTACGCTGCACGGTTTGAACGAACGCATACAGCGATAGAAATCCCTTCCCTTGCTGACGGCACAAAGGCAACCATTGCGGGGCGCATCATGCTCTGGCGGGACATGGGAAAAATGGCATTCGGGCAGATCCAGGATCACACAGGTAGAGTGCAGATTCTTTTGCAGGAAGACCGTCTCGGGAAAGAAATCTACAAGGATGCGATGAAATCCATCGATCTCGGAGACATCATCGGTATTGCGGGTGAGAGATTCACGACACAAAAAGGCGAACCGACAGTGCTTGTCACAACGCTGCAGATGCTCAGTAAATCACTCCGTCAACCGCCGGAGAAATGGCATGGAGTCGCAGATCAGGAAACCTTGTGGCGACAGCGTTACCTTGATCTTCTGAGTAACCGTGCGACTCTCGAACGCTTTACGTTTCGCAGCAACTTCATACGCAAACTCCGTGAATTTTATTGGCAACACGGCTTTCTGGAGATGGAAACGCCGATACTGACCAATGCTGCCTCAGGCGCACTTGCATCACCGTTTCAAACGCACCATGCCGCTTACGATCTCGATGTGTACCTACGCATCGCTCCGGAGACCTACCTGAAAGAATGTCTCGTCGGAGGGTTCGACAGAGTATTTGAGCTTGGCAGGGTATTTCGCAACGAAGGACTGGACCCATCGCATCTTCAGGATTT
>CAYYFD010000095.1:0-4587 GCA_964471125.1 uncultured Candidatus Peribacteria bacterium | reverse complement strand
GGTCATGGTTCCGGAGACAAGAACGGAGCCAGATGCCACAAGGCCGTTTGTGCCAAGTGTCATCGTTCCGCGAACATCAAGATCATGGGTCTTTACCCTGCCCCCCGGAACGTACGTATCCCCCGTCCAGACAAACACCGTGCGTCCGGAACCCGTTCCGAGACTGGTCGAACTGTCGACCGAGAAGATCGCGAGGAGATCACTGTCCGCCGTGTTGTCTGCGGTAGCGAGATGCGCGTTGGTTATAGAGGTGCTTCCGGAGTCCGCACGGACAATCAGGTTGTCTTTGTAGAGATTCATGCCGGTCATTCCGGTCGAGGAGAGAATCGTAGTCGTCACAGCTTTTTCAGCACCATTGTCGAGGAACAGCGAAAGGACAAGGCCACCGGTGTACTGCAGGTTTTCGATAAGATAAAACCCGGTTGATGTTGTTGCCGCAGTTCCGGAGCGCACACCGCCGTTCATGGCAGCAGCAACAACGCGGTTTGCTCCGATTGCTGTCGTTCCCTTGTCGCTATAGACCGTTCCCCGTACGGAGAATCTGCCAAAGTTCCAGCCTAGATCGTTACCGGAATCCAGACATCCCGTGGTGCAGTTGATCACACTTGCATTCGTGTTTCTGGAATCCTTCACATCAAGGAATTGAACGGTTCTCGTACTCTGGGGATTGAGATTCCATTGAGTACCGGAGGAAATCGAGCGCAGGGAAAGGCGGTTGCTCTCGGCACCTTGCAGAAGAAGCGTTCCGGTAAATGTCTGGGTGGAACCAGCGTTGAAGCTCAGTGTATCCGCAGCCGTGACAGTTTTTGTAAAGTTTTTGAACGTTGTGGATCCCGACACCGTCTGGTTTGTACCGTTCAAGACGACTGTGCTTGTAGAGAAGGTAAACGTACCGGAAACCTTTTTCAGCCAACCGCCCGAAAGCGTGATGGTGTTTGCTTCAGGCTGCAGAGTACCTGCAATGGTTATTCCGCTTCCCGCAGATAGATTTCCTGCGGGTTTGAATGTATCCCCCGCCCAGACAAAGAGCGCCTTGCCACTTTGTGTCGCGGCTTTGGTGCCGGACATACGGTAGATCGCAGCAATATCGCTGTCACCGAGATTATCACCGGTATCCAAATGGGTGTTCGTCAAAGGAAACGATCCAGAGTCCGCGCGGGCAATAAGATAGTTTCTGTACAGGTGGAATTGACGCAGGTCCCCTCCGCTCAACGTGGTGACGGTGACAGCATCCTCCGTCATATCTTGCAAAAACGCCGTAACGACGACCCCTGCTCCGGAGTGCGAAAGATTGGAAATGCTATAAAACCCCGTCGAGGTTGTCGCACCTGTTCCGCGGATCGCACCGCCGTTAAACGAGACAGCTACCACCCTGTTTGCTCCAACTGCCGTCCTTCCGTCATTATCGTATACCGTTCCCGTAATGAAAATGTCACGAAATGCATAACCATACGCAATTTGCGGCGGGGAAAAGCTGATCTGCAATTGGGGGGTGATAGCAATACGTGTTTGTGTAACGACAAGAACGAGAATCGCCGCTGTACAAGCCGCAATCAGAGCGCCGGAGAGGAATTTGTTTTTTTGCATTAAATCTCTATATTCTACCATGTATCTGTTATGCAGTGTTCCGCACAGAATTGCGTTTATCAGAATTACATTGTATAATAACTTATCGGCAAACTTGCCAAATCTCAATAATGACAACACGCGAACCAGTACCCATGCGGCTTACAAAGATCGTTTGTACGATAGGCCCAGCATGTAGCACCGAAAGTCAAATGAAGGCATTGGTCAAGTCAGGAATGAATGTCGCCCGCTTCAACCTCGCACACGCGAGTGCTGAGGCGCAGCGTTCATCGATCAAGAGTGTACGCCGTATTGGTCAGCAGCAATCTGTAGGCATTGGCATTCTGCTCGACATTCGCTGTGCGCAGATTCGCACAAGCGCAGTTGAGAGTCCCATAACCATCAAACAGGGGCAGGAAGTTCTTTTTGGCGAAGAGCGTCTTCGTAGGACTGTCAAAAATCCGAGCATGTTTATCGGTGTTGATTATGCAGCATTTGGCAAGGATGTTCGTGCAGCCGAATCTCTTCTCATCGACAACGGAGAGCTGTCTTTTTCCATCATTGCCATCTCCACAAATGGCATCGTTCGTGCAAAAGCTTTACAGGATGGAGCTATTGGAACACGAAGACATGTAAATCTCCCCGGCGCAGACCTGAGCCTTCCCACATTTACAGATGCCGACTGGAAAGATATTGAATACGCGATTAAGGAGCATGTAGATTTTTTAGCCATTTCCTTCGTGCGATCAGCAGAAGACATTCAAAATGTCCGCGCATTGCTTCGAAAGAGAAAGAGCCCGATCCTAATCTTCGCCAAAATTGAGAATAGACAAGCGGTCAGCAATCTTTCTTCAATCATCGATGCATCAGACGGCATTATGGTCGCCCGAGGAGACCTTGGTGCCGAGGTTCCCTTTGAAGATGTCCCGGCAATTCAGGATCACATCGTCCGAGAATGCAGAGCGCTCGGAAAGCCGGTCATCGTAGCGACACAAATGCTCGAGAGCATGGTGCGTCACCCCATCCCGACACGTGCAGAGGTTACAGATGTCGCTCATGCCGCCAGCACACTGACCGATGCCACGATGCTTTCCGGAGAAACGGCGTCGGGCTGGCATCCTACTGTCGCAGTGGATGCGATGCATCGCATTCTTGCTGCTGCGGAGGCGCGAAAGATTGCAGAAGGACCCCCCTCTACCTGCCCCATCATCGGTGAAGTAGAAGCACGAGCGCAAATCGCCGTACAATTGGCTCACTCACTTCGAGCCGATGCCATTGTTGTCATGACTAAAACAGGAAGAAGTGCTCGCGCAGTGAGCAAGTTCCGGCCTCATGTTCCTATCATCGCCATCACGGAGAATGAAAGCGTATGGGGACAACTCTCTATTTCCTACGGCATTCACTGCATTCGAAGCTCACATGACGGAGAATTTGAGGTATCTGCCAACCGAGGTATCCGCAATGCCACAGCGGCTAAACTTCTGCGAAAAGGAATGCAGATTGTCCTCGTCTCCAGTACAGACATTACCGGAGGATCCACAATCAGCGTTCAGCCGCGCATTGTGCGCTAGTAAGAAGAATCTTACTTGTCCCAGTTGTGCCACGGCATTTCAAGTTCGTCGAGCGGGATATCGTCAAGCGATACCGGACCCGTTACTGCCTTACCCCCTTTCACAAGAGCCACAATCCGTGAACGAAACACATATCCTGCTACGGTAATCAGAATAGTCAGAAGTGATCCGAACAGCGTAAGAATGCCTTCCGTCGTGCTCAAAAACGGCCGTACCATACACGATGGTGTGCAGCGGTCACCGCCGTCACACGACTCCGTTTCATCCACTACCCCATCACCGCAGTACGACAGGCGGCAATCAATCCTGCAAGCATTCGGCGCCGTAGCGGAATTTGCGTTCCCGTCATCACATTCCTCGCCCTTTTCGAGCATGCCGTCACCGCAGATGGTTTCCTTCACACACTCCGAAGAGCATCCATCACCAAACAGGCGGTTGCCGTCATCACAGGATTCCTTTGACTCACGGAGGCCGTTTCCACAGACAGGAAGTCTGCAATAGTTCGGACATTCATCTTCATCGGAGTCATTACCATCGTCACATTCCTCGCGCCCCTCACGGATGCCGTCACCACAGGCCGCAATGGCACAGTCATTTGGGCAATCGTCCATGGTGTTCTGGTTTCCGTCATCGCATTGCTCAATTCCCTCTTTGAGGCCGTTGCCGCACACAGGAAGACGGCAGTTATTTGGGCAAGCGTCGCCATCGAGCCTATTGGCATCGTCACATTCTTCGCGGCCCTCTGTGGAACCGTCTCCGCAGACGGCGATTTCGCAGTCATTGGGACAATCATCGAAAGCATTCTGGTTGCCGTCATCGCATTCCTCCGTACCACCTTTTTTCCCATCACCAC
This sequence comes from uncultured Candidatus Peribacteria bacterium, assembly GCA_964471125.1. GTDB lineage: Bacteria > Patescibacteriota > Gracilibacteria > Peribacterales > Peribacteraceae > 2-12-FULL-55-11. The sequence goes on along the minus strand of CAYYFD010000095.1, from coordinate 597 downwards.
ATACAGGCAGGCGACAGTCATTGGGACATGAATCAAACCCATTTTGATTCCCGTCGTCGCACTGCTCGGATCCTTCCTTCACACCATCGCCGCACTGTGACAGTCGGCAATCCGTGGGGCAGTCATCGACATTATTCTGGTTTCCGTCATCACATTCCTCTTTTCCTTCACGGAGTCCGTCACCGCAGACAGCCAGACGACAATCTGTGGGACAGGAATCGAATCCATTGCTGTTGCCGTCATCACATTCCTCCTTTCCTTCGCGGATAGCATTGCCGCAGTCTGCGACTCTGCAGTTATTCGGACAATCATCGCGATCATTGAAGTTCCCGTCATCGCATTGCTCCGTTCCCTCCTTTACTGCATCACCGCATACGGCAAGACGGCAGTCTGTAGGACAGGCATCAAATGCGTTGCTGTTGCCGTCGTCACATTCCTCTCTGCCTTCACGAACGGCGTCGCCGCAGATACTGTTACGACAGTCGTTGGGACAATCATCAAAAGCATTCTGGTTGCCATCATCACACTCCTCGCCCTGCTCAATCAAACGATTTCCGCAGAGCGGGCTGATGGCTGACGATGCTGCACCATGCTGAG
>CAYYFD010000094.1:0-4684 GCA_964471125.1 uncultured Candidatus Peribacteria bacterium | reverse complement strand
GCTGGTCCGATGAGATGGAACTCCAGTTGATTGATGCCGGAGCAGAGGATATTGATGCGACTGGAGAAACCATCGATGTCACCACCGATCCCGCACACTGGATACCCGTACGGGATCTCCTCAAGAACGCCGGCAATGAAATTCTCACAGCCGGACTTGGCTATATTCCCAACCAAAAAACGGCAATCACAGACAAGGATGCAGCTGAGCAATTACAAAAATTCATCGATCTCATTGAAGAGGAGGATGATGTTTCAGAGGTGCATACGAATGCGGAGATTTCCGGTGAAGTAGCCGGACAATTGTAAATATTCTCTAAGCCGCATCGCCTACTGGCGTGCGGCGTTGTTATGAAAACCCAACCGCACCCCGGTACCCTTCGACAAGCTCAGGACAGGTGGGTGCTGCTGGGGGAATGGAATTTTCTACGGCACCACATTCACCTCCACCTTGTCCTCCGTACTATTCCCCGCGAAATCCGTTGCCTTCACCGAAAGCGTGTAACTTCCCGGACGCAGATCACTGGGGTACGTCAGCGAATACGGCTCTGCAGCGTCATTACTGAGTAATCTTTCATTGAGAAAGAACTGCACTACTTTGATGCCTCCGTCGTCGGATGCTTCGGCAGACATCACCAAGGCGCTGCCGGCTGGAACGCTGTCACCATCGTCGGGGGAGACAAAACGGACACTCGGTCCCTGATCATCTTTTGCAAAACGGAACTGCACCATTTCCTCGACGACATTGTAATACTCGTCGGAGAGACGAACGACAAAGGTGTGATTACCATCCTCTTTTATGGACCGCGGAATCCGCAGCGGAGGATCCCACGGAGCAGCCAGAACTGTTTCGACGGATTTGCCATCTACGAGATATTCCACCGAACGCACTGCTGACCCGACGGTGATATCAATGGAAGGCTTGAAGGAGGGATAGTTCGCAATACCGTTATCCTGAGGGTACAGCACGCGAAGCTCCGGCTTGGTGAGGCGCCCCGGAGTCAGCGCCGCATCACACTCTTCGGTGGGGGCAACGGGAAGTGGGAGAAGCGAGCCCGAGTGATCGGGAGTCGCACGGTAGATCTCCATCTGCTTTTTTCCCCACTCATCAAGGGACTTCTGCCAATCCGGAAATCTCTCTGGAAGGATGCTCCGCAAAACGAGAAAGCTCCCCTGCTCCTGTGCTTCCTTCGGGCAACGATCGGAGGCAAGGAGGCCCGTCACTTTGTCGACAGTAACCTGTACGCATGCGGGGTCAGGCAATTTCGGTGCGCTCTCTGCAAAAAAGATATCCGCACGACGCATTCCTACAGGGGTGCATTCCGTGGGAAGTTCTCCGGAAAGCGTGGAAACCTGCGGCTGCACAATGCCCTCGGGAACAGGAAATGTCATAACTGGACGCTCCACACTTTTATGAGCCCGCGTGAGAATATCTTTCCAGATCGGCGCAGCGATACTGAGGGATTCCGCCTTCGGTGCGAGCGGAGAACTGTCGGCGTTTCCCACCCACACGCCGGCAACGAGATTCGGCGTGTATCCCAGCGTCCATAGATTGTCGGGCTTGCGATCGGTACAGGCGCCTTTGTCATCGCGCTTTAGACACTTGTTGCTGGTTCCCGTCTTTGCTGCAGTTGGATAGCCGGGGATGGAAAGCACGCTCTGCCAATACTCATTGGGGCGGGCGGCAACGTCACTTAAGACGGAAGTGATCTGGTAGGCCACACGCGGGTCGAGAACTTCCAGCACTTCAGGCTCTTTCCATTCGTAAAGGATGATGCCGTTTCTATCCGTGATCTTACGGATCGCGTGCAACGGATGTAGCGATCCCCCTGCTGCAAAAACACTGTATCCCTGCAGCATCTCTATAAGAGGAGTTTCCGCTGCACCGAGCGCCAGCGGCCATCCGTACTCAAAGGGCTTTCCGGCATCCGCAGAAAGCTCCTGCCTGCGGCGCTTGGGGGACGGCATCCCCATATCCTCGGCGAGCGCGAGAATTACCTCCTCCCCACCGCCGAGGAAAAATGCCTTTGCAGCGGGAACATTTCTGGATCCCGCAAGTGCTCGGCGAACCGTAAGAATCCCCTCAAAAAGTCCGTCGAAATTCTGCGGTTCGTCGTTTCCGATTTTCGTCGGCACGTCAGCGATTACCGTTGCAGGATTGAATCCATTACGAAACGCCGACGCATAGACAAAAGGTTTGAAGCTGGAACCCGGCTGACGCGGGGACTGGACCATATCGATTTGGCCGCCGTCGATATCCACGCTGTACTCGGTATTGCCGATGTATCCGAGAATATCGCCTGTCCGCGGATCCGCAACGAGCGCCGCGATATTGCGTGCTTCAAAGCGCTTCTCGATGTCCTCTTTATGAAAGGAGACAACCTTTTCCGCGGCCTCCTGCACATTCCAGTCCAGTGTGGTTTCCACAGTCAGACCGCCGTGCTCCAGATAACCCACTTCGATGGAACCGAGAATGGAGGAAACCTGCTCTTTCACCCAAAGTACAAAATGCGGAGCACGAATACTTTCACGGGAGGGCTGAAAAACAATTTTGTCTGTATCGACAATCGCCTGCAGTCTCTCTTGTTCGGTAATGAAGCCGAGATCCTGCATCTTACGCAGTACCTGATCCGTTCGTCCGCCGAGACTGATCGTAGTAGTACCGGTACCGATCTGCGCCCCGAGAAGCCCGATAGCTATAGCATCATCGGGGATGGAGCTTGCGCTACGTATGCGTCCGGCGATGATGGATTCTTTTACTTCTGGCGTTACGGACGTACGCACATGAGCTCCATAGGGACTGAAGTACGTCGGACGCTGGGGAAGGGATGCAAGCACCGCCGACTGCGCGAGCGAAAGTTTTACAGCGGAAAGACCAAAAAACCGCTGCGCAGCCTGCTCCACACCGAAGATGCTTGAGCCGAACGGGATCCAGTTCAGGTAGAGCTCGAGAAGCTTTTCTTTTTCATAAATACGTTCCAGTCGGCACCCGAGTAAAAACTCCTTCAGCTTTCTGGTGATGAACATATCCCGCTTCAGGTTCAGCGCATTGCGGGCAAGCTGACGGGTGATGGTTGAGGCTCCTCCCGACCGGCCAAATCCTATGACGGCTCTGGCAACAGCCTGCACATCGATGCAACCGCGGTCGTAAAAGCGTTCGTCTTCGATAGCAACAAACGCCTGCCGAAGGTGCTCAGGAATAGCCTCACCTTCGACGTATGTCCGGTCCTGCTCGGCAAAGAGACGGTAGAGCTCCGTACCGTTACGATCGGTGATAATGCTGCTTTCAGCGGGTGAGGCAAGGAGGAGGCGCGGATCCGAGACATCGGGAAGGGTAAGGAAAAGCACTCCCAAATACAGAGCTAAACATGCGCCAATAACAGCAGATATGCGTAGGACAATGGAACGCAGAGAAAGACCGCTACGCGGAGCATGACTCAGCACTCTCCATGCACGCATAAACACAGACTGCAATCGTTGGCCCAGTTGCATCCGTATATTGTTACCGCGCCTACTCTGCGATGCAGCAGTTTTGCCCACCCTGCGCGACTGAAATCCAGAGGAGAACATGAGCGAGTAGTGTAAAAGGAGGCAGCAGGACCTGCAATGTGCAAGACACTGAAATGTGTGCTATACTGATCGGAATGACACAATCCATCCTCATCGCCGCTACCACGCCGGTCTATACACCAAACCCCCTTGGAGCCGGTACTCTTACTGCTCTGCGGGGATGGAATGTGGACAATGCTACACACGATTTCGGCACCATGCTGAATAATATTATTTCCGTGCTCTATTCCTCTATTCTCGCAGTCACCGCTGCTGTGTTTATCACGGGCGCATTCATGTACATCCTCGGGTCTTTTGGCAAAGAAGACCTCAAGAGCAGCGGCAAAGGCATGATGATTGGCTCTCTGATTGGTATGGCCATCGTTCTTTTCGCCAAACTTATCGTGGGACTGACTCTGTACTTCATGTACGCGGGCAGCCTCTAAAAAAAACCCGACGTGTCACCTATATCTCCATACATTTTTGTGCTTTTTCTTGTTCCCCTATACGAAGACCGTTGTAGAATGGGAAGTGATGGAGCCTCAGACGCAACCGCCCGCCGATGTCATGGAACGCCTCGAGCGCGCGGAGCAGCTCAAGCTCAATGGAAAACACACCGATGCTCTGGAAATTCTGGAGGATCTTCTTGTGGAGGACCCTGAGAATGTCGCGGCGCTCGAGGAGGTGGCGGACAATGAACTGAGTCTGGAGCGGATGGAACGGGCGCAGGCAGCTGCGGTGGAGGCGATTGCCCTCGATAAGGAAAGCTATACCGCGCATTACATTCTGGGGTTCCTCGCTTCTCAGAGAGAACAATGGACGGATGCGCTGATTCACTTGAAAAAAGCCAACGCGCTTAAATCCAACAATCCCGAAATCCTGCGCTGCCTCGGTTGGGCACTCTTTCGCACCGGCGAACGTGCGCAGGGCATCGTGACTCTGGAACGCGCGCTGAATTTAGAGATGGAAAATCCTCTTACACTCTGCGATCTGGGCGTGGCCTATCTGGAACTGAAAAATATGAGAAAGGCGCGGGGACTCTTCCAGCGGTCGCTGGACTTAGACCCCGGAAACGAGCGTGCAAAGGAATGCATGAAGGCAATAGACAGACTGGAGAGGACGATGGAGGAAATGCG
>CAYYFD010000093.1:0-4715 GCA_964471125.1 uncultured Candidatus Peribacteria bacterium | reverse complement strand
CTGCACATCAGGGTCGCTCGCGTTCATGGTCCGGATCCTTTTGGATCATAGTACGGACTGGGGACTCGGCAGTCTCGATATGACAACCGTGCACGCCTACACCATGGGCGAGCAGGGACTGCAAGACCGGCCGGACCACATCAGGTCCGGAACGAGGCGAATGTTCGCGGCAGGCGCGAACATTATCCCCACGACGACCGGAGCGGCAAAAACTCTCCCACTCGTCGACGGCATTGGTGTGGATATGAAGGGCATCTCCTTCACTGGCACTTCCCTCCGCGTTCCGGTGCTCTCTGGAAGCCTCACGCTTCTGTCTGCGGTTCTCCATCATGAACCAGGGATGGAAGAAGTTCTCAGTGAGTGCCGACACGCTGCCATGGGCCGCTTCCTCGGAAAGTTCGCAGTGAACGAGAGTCCGATGCAGTCCGAAAGCGGACTGCCGCTCGTGAGCTCACACATCGTGAAGCGGCCCGAAAGTGCCATTCTTGATGCCGAGTTCTGCGAGAAATCAGGAACGCTCTACCGTTTTCCGCTCTGGTACGGCAATGAATGGGGCTACGTGCGTCGCCTCTGTGAGGCCTTGCACGAGCAAGCGAGCTGAGTGTCGCAAGAATGATCGAAAACCCGGTGCTCTGCACCGGGTTTTCTCTATGCCTTCTTTTTTAGCTTCAACGCCGCAGAGTTGATGCAGTACCGCTCCCCTGTCGGACCCGGACCATCGGAAAATATGTGGCCCAAGTGCCCGCCGCAGTTTTTGCAACGCGCTTCTGTGCGTGTCATGGCAAGCGAATCATCATCGCTGGCTGCAATGGCATTGTCTCCCGCCGGCTTTGTGTAACTCGGCCAACCGGTACCGGAATCAAATTTATCTTCTGAGGAAAACAATGCAGCACCACAACCGGCACAGAGGTAGGTACCATCCTCTTTGCAGTTCCAGTAAGCATTTTGAAATGGCGGCTCCGTGCCGCATCCACGTAGGACATCGTACTGCTCGGAACTCAGTACCTTCTTCCAGTCAGCCTCGGAATAGCTCTGCGGGTCACTCGTCATACACAAAGTATAGATGATTCATGCAGGACGCTCACCATAGCACACCAGCCTCATGTAGCTCTTCCACTCCTCCGACAACAAGGCTGACCGCAAACACCCCAAGAAGCAGGCTCGTCACACGAAAAATCCACTTAAGCGGGAGAAGATGCATCCCCTTAAAAAGCATAAGCGTAAGACCCATGGCGAGCACGACTCCTCCGATGGCACCAGCACTGGAGAATGCTTCCTGCGCACGGAATACGGAAGCCTGCAAAAAGAGAACCGTCTCCGTCCCCTCACGGACAACAGCGAAGAATGCCATGGCGAAGATGCCCCAGAATGAACCGCTATGCGCATGTACGGATGCCTGCTCTGTTACATGCTCACGAACGTTCCCGCGCATCTTTGTCACCCAGACCAAAAGCCAAAGAATAAGTGCGGCAGCTATGAGCATGGTTACTCCTTCGGCGATCTCTTCAAGATGCGGCGGAAGGTTTCTGAAGAGAGCGTGCACAGCAAGCGCTATAGCAATGCTCGCAACGACCCCCGCAGCAACACCGTTCCACAGCGCAATTTTCAATGAATTTCTCTGTAACCGATCGATCACGGTAAGGACGATTGCAATGACCAGTGATGCTTCGAGTGTTTCACGGAAGGTAATAAGCAGGGCGGCTGACATGGGTAGGGGGGAAGCGGTGATATGTCATCCAAGAATCGCGCGCAGCGGACGATGACAATATGAGCATACTCTTGGAGCAGAAAAACGATCAAGAGTTTTTTTGGGCAATGAAGGAGCATGCTACTCTGAAACCGTGCGTATCAAACATATTCTCATCGGCGCAGTTCTCCTTCTTTCCCTCCCCCATTGGGCCTACGCGCAGGATGGAGTCACGAACAATGACGAAGTACAACTCACGAGCCTGTATAAGGCTTTACTCCGGTATCCAAACGACGAATACACCCAAAAGAGGATTAACGACGAGCGTAGCAGAATCAAAGCCGCCATCGAGAAAGGGGTCCGCAAATTATCCGAGCCCTCCAAGGAACCAGCCACTCCCGCGGACGGTCAGGAACTGCCCTCGGCCATCGAACAGGAGAGAATCGTGGTGAGTGGCCTGGAGGAAAGACTGAAGGAACGGAAAGTAAATCTTGACCTGCTGCTTGCCGAGGAAAAAAAGTACTACGGGGAAGTCCCCCCGCCGCAAACAGAAGATGGGGAGGAATTCCGTCTGGCAAAAACACACGAAGAGCTCCTCGCCAAGATCGCCATCGATGAGGAGCGTGTCAGCGTTCTCGAATCGGTACTATCTCTGGAGCAGCAGCGACTGAGGAAACTCAACCGCGATCAGTGGCTTGTGCAGTTCGGCGATATCATCCGCATCCTCACATGGATTGGCATCCTTGCAGCCATCGTCGTCATGGAGCGCGTCATCCGCAGCATCATCGCTCACCGCATACCAGAGCCTGAAAGACGGTACGTGGCTACGAAGCTCTTCACCGCTGCAACGTATACGATCGTCACTGTTTGGATCCTCACCACGATCGTTGCGGGGAATCCCGGCATTCTCACATCACTGGCGATCGTGGGCGCAGGTCTCGCCGTTGCACTGCAGGATGTCGTCAAAGACATTGTCGGATGGATCATCGTGCTCCAGAAACGCCTCTTCACCCTCGGCGACCGGATCTCGGTAGGACCCTATACAGGGGATGTCGTGGACGTGACACTTCTAAGGACAACGATGCTCGAAGTGCACGCATCGCCCGGTGCAGGAGTACAGGAACGCACAGGACGGACGCTCTATATGCCCAATGCCGCAGTGCTCACACACGATGTGGTGAACTTCAACAGAACCTCGGACTACCTGAAAGCGGAGATGGGATTCACCCTGACCCTCGACAGCAACTGGCGTAAAGCCGATACAATCCTTCGGGACATCGTCGAAACCGTCACAGGAAAATTTTCCGTTGCCGCACGCAGACAATACGACGTGCGGACGCGTACGTTATTTGTCCGTCAGGAACCCACAACCGCACAGGTGTACATGGATATCGCCGGAGACGGCATCGCAGTGACTCTGCGCTTCACGATTCCCATCGGTTTGCGCAGAGAGATTGTCACGGAAATCACGCACTTGATGCTCGCACGGTTTGCCAAAGAGAAAGATATCGGCCTCGCCTACCGCACAAGCATGGTCTATAGCTCGGAACACCCTGCTCCGCCCCTGTTTGATCCGCAGGAATCGTAAATTCAAACAAGCCTTCCTATGTGTCATGATGAGTAGTCCGCCTCAGGCAGACGTATCGAACCATCACATCCCCAAAAACATTGTATGCACCGCTCTCTCCCCTCTCGCTTCCGGGTGAAATGTGCACGCAAGGAATCTCCCCTGTCTCACTACAACGGGATTGCCTTCATGTGATCCCAAAATCTCTACATCTTTTCCTGTGTGCGTAATCTTTGGTGCGCGGATAAATACTCCGTGTACCAAGCCGATTTTCTGTATAGCAACATCTGCATCAAAGCTCTGGAGCTGCGAACCGTACGCATTACGATCAATGGTCATATCGATCAGGCCCAGCCCCGTCGGGGAATTTTTCCCAATGATCTCTCCCGCCAGAAGGATCGCCCCAGCACACGTCCCAAAGACCGCAAGATCCCCGCTCTGCGCCCGCTGAAGAATGTAATCCCATACACCGCACGACTGCATCAGCCGCGCCATGACTGTGCTTTCGCCGCCGGGAATTATGAGATGGGTACAGGGCGCAAGATCTCCGACGGAACGAACCTCCATCGCCTTCACATGTAATGCCCGAAGCACATCTATATGCTCCGCAAAATCTCCCTGTAATGCTAAAACGCCGATTATCACAGAATCATCTTATCGATAATTCTTCATTCTTCATTCTTAATTGTTAATTTTTACACCCCCCTCTCCTGCATCTTCGTCTGCAATCCAGCAATCTCCAGCCCCGGCATCAGTGCTCCAAGCCCCTCGGACACGCGCGTGAGCACAGCAGCATCATTCCAGTGCGCAACCGCTTCGACGATGGCCTTCGCAACGCGCGCAGGATCACTGGACTTGAAGATGCCCGACCCGACAAAGACGCCTTCGGCCCCGAGACTCATCATGAGGACGGCATCAGCTGGAGTGGCAATACCTCCGGCAACAAATGTGACGACCGGAAGTCTCTGATCACGACCAACACGCTCGACGAGCGCAGCCGGAACACGCTCCTCTTGAGCAAATTTTTTGATCAATCTTGATGGCATACCTTTAAGATTTTCAATGTCGCGTCGGATCTCCTTCCAGTGGCGGACGGCTTCGATGATATTGCCTGTCCCCGCCTCCCCTTTTGTCCGGATCATTGCAGCCCCCTCGGCGATACGCCGCAGGGCCTCTCCAAGATTTCTCGCACCGCAGACAAAGGGAATTTTGAAATCGCTCTTGTTAACGTGTGCAAAGGGATCTGCGGGTGTCAGGACTTCCGACTCATCAATAAAATCAATCTCCAGCTGTTCGAGTATCCTCGCCTCAGCGGTATGACCGATGCGCACCTTCGCCATGACAGGAATCGAGACAGCGGCCTGAATCGCTTTGATGAGGACGGGATCACTCATGCGAGCCACCCCGCCCTGAGCACGGATATCCGAAGGCACGCGCTCAAGGGCCATCACTGCACACGCT
>CAYYFD010000092.1:0-4750 GCA_964471125.1 uncultured Candidatus Peribacteria bacterium | reverse complement strand
AGAAGTTTCCCGCTTGACCCGGACGCGCGGTAGCTGGGTAGTGGACAACGCCGTGCTGGAGTGAGGACTGGATATCCTCCTCTACTCCCGCCCAGTTTTCCTGCAGGAGATTCTGGTAGGAGGGTGTTACGAGTGGAACATTGATATTGAGCTTCGGGATGATGATACGGTTGTCCGGTGGTCCTACTTCGGGAAGAAAACTGAGTAGGTCACCGGCGTTTCTCCCTGCGACGGCGAGTGCCGGACTCTTCATGAGTTTATTGCGAAGGGCTTCATCTACGGTAGATACCAGCAGCTGTTCGTTTTGTGCAGAATGAATCGGGCGGATATTGCTGCGAACAATTTCCCAGAAGCTCTGGTAATTGAGCGTGAGGAAGATCGCAGTGAAGAGTGCGGCAAACGTACCGCCAAAGCGCACCGTGTCGAGGACAAAGAGCGTACCGCGGCTGTACTTACGAGGCTCGGCATTCTTTCGTACGATCCATACCGGTTGCGTGAGAAAAACCCATAGTGACGTTCCTGCATCGCAGAGCCCTGCTTTGCTGCGCCCGAGTGCTCCGCGGACATCCTTCGCACTGACGCGATACTGGTTCGCACTTTCCTGAAGAACGCCGATTGCTGCTCTATATGCAGCGAGCTGTCCGGACTTGAGAAGCGCGATGGCATGCGCGGGATCAATGTCCATGCGATTATGGCGCGGTTCTTCTGTGCATCCATCATCCTGCGGCTCTTCTACGGATGGCAGGATGTTTTCGGCAGCGGGTATGTGTACTTGCTCCGCTATGTCTTCCTGCACAATCTCCCAGATCATTTCTGAAGTTGTATCTGGTGCGGCTATAAAAACCGTCTCTTGTACGGGTGCTTCCGATACATCTATCTCCGTACATGGCATGTCTGTATCCGGAAGTACGATGCTGCCGTCCGGAAGTACTTCTGCGCGATGCTGGTGGGGGTCGAGGGGTATCACAGTATTATAGCGTAATTTGGCTTCAAGTGCACCATATTACGCTACATCCAGAGCAAAGCGAAAAGCCCAAAGGGCAAAGAGCTTCTAATCGAATATTTTGCTCTTTGCTCTATCCATTATGCCCTCCATCAGGCGATGGTTCCGCCTCCGAGAATTTCATCATTCTGGTACAGGACAAGTGACTGGCCGGGGCCTTGTGGAGACTGTGGATCTTCAAAGGTAAATGCTCCCGAGTTCCCCTTATAGCAGAGCACTCCCCTAAGTTTCTTCGATAGGGATCGTGTGCGGCATTCAAGCCGGATGTCTGTAGATTCCTTCGGCTTCCCTGAAATCCAGACAAGATCTTCCAATCGGACATGGCTGACCTGTTCATAACCCCGATCCGCTACCACCAGCGCATTGCTTTTTGCGTCTTTGGCAACGACTTCCAGCGGGATCTTGAGTCCGCCGACCTTAAGTCCACGTCGCTGACCGAAGGTATAGAGAGGCAGTCCTTCATGCGCACCGACAACCGTTCCGTCCCTGCGAATGATCGGTCCTGGATGCAGTGCATTCTGCAGATGTCTTTTCAGAAATGCTTCAGGTGTTTTCTCCGGAAAGAAACAGAGATCCTGACTTTCACGGTACGAGACGTCATCGAATGGCACTCCGAATTCTTTCGCTAGTGCATAGACTTCGCTTTTTTGCATACCTCCGAGAGGAAAGAGGCAATGTGATAATTGTTCTTGGGAAAGACCGTAGAGGTAATAGCTTTGGTCTTTGGATTTGTCTGTGGCCTCGAGAAGAGCATAACGGTTTAATTTGTTGCAAGTTGCAGGTTGCAGGTTGCAAAGAGTTTCTTTGTAATCTGCAACGTGCAACGGTTCATTCCCAATCCTTGCATAATGTCCCGTCGCCAGTCTCTCACAGCCATATTCCTTCATAAGCTCGATGAGCTTTCCGAACTTGATCGTACGGTTACAGCCGATGCAGGGATTGGGCGTAAGACCTTTACGGTGACTCTCAAGATACGGGTCCACGACCGTTCGTTTAAATTCCTCACTGAGATCAACGATGTGATAGGGGATTCCCAGAGTTTCTGCGACCTTCTGCGCGCGCATGGCATTTTGTGTCGTGCAGCATTTGCTCGGGAGAATCTCGGCAAGTGCCGGAGCCAGCGGATCCGTCCAGAGAAGGAATCGAACAGCGATCAGTTCATGTCCTGCACGCTTGAGCATGTGCGCGACGACAGAGCTATCTATACCGCCGGAGAGGGCAACGAGGATTTTCATGTCAGAACTATGCTAGTTCTTCGTCATATGTAGTGGATAGGGAGATTATGAATATGTGCGAAACGCCAGTCATGATCCCCCTATCCACTTTAATGAGATTTATCTACAATTCATGATATGACTAAATCCACCCACTCCTCGCTCGAATCTTTTATTGCCCACGCAAGAACCAAGGGCATGGATCACCAGACGATCCGTATGCTACTACTTTCCGCCGGATGGAAAGAGAGAGACATTGCCGCAGCAACAGCTGAGCAAGGCCTCGATATGCCTGTACCCATCCCTGCCGATGCTGGAGGTGCACGTGATGCGTTTTACCATCTGCTGACATTTGCCGGTCTCTATACTGTGATCATCAGCTTCCTTGTTCTCGCGTATGCCTACATCAATCGTTGGCTTCCTGATCCTGCGCTTGAACCCTATGCAACCGAGGAAGGATTCCGTACATCGATCCGCTGGTCGCTATCGGCGATCATTGTCGCCTATCCGCTCTTTATCTGGATCTCCCGTATTCTCCTGGCTGAGCTGAAAGCGCATCCGGAGAAAGTGAGTGGAGGAGTACGCAGATGGCTCACCTACTTCACGCTTTTTGTCGCTGCTTCCGTGCTGATGGGCGACGTAATCGCTTTGATCTTCTCCTTACTCAATGGCGAGATGACTTTGCGATTCTTCCTTAAGGCACTCGTCGTCTTCGTGGTGACAGGATCGACCTTCCTCTACTACTTCCAGTCTCTGCGTATAGAGCCTGCCGCTCTTGGTGCTCTCAATAAGAAATACGGTTCAGTCGCAACGGTCGCAGTGCTTGCATCATTTGTCTATGGTCTGATTCTTGCAGGTTCTCCGGGTACTGAGCGCCTGCGGAAAATCGATGCGCAGCGCGTGAATGACATCCGGACGATTGCAGAAGCAACACTGGATCTTGTCTACGGCCCCGATCGGTGGAGCAAGCCTGTTTCCTCCGGACCTCTGAAGGCATTGCCAAAGTCACTGGATGAAATAGCTGCACAAAGTGAGCGTCAGAGGGTTGCGGTTATCGATGGTGAAGGCAATCCGTACATCTATTCTGTTGTGGATCGCACGCATTTCTCCGTCTGTACGGTGTTCTCCTTTGAAAATCGGGAGCAGTACGCCCCATTCTGGGATCACCCAGCAGGAAAGCATTGCTATACGTTTGATGCAGCGGTGATGAATCTGCCGTGACGGTACGAAGTGAAATAAGAGAAATAAGGGATTGAAGGGATATCCCTTTTTTCCCTTACATCCCTTACATCTCTTACTTCTCTTTCTTCGTTCTCCTTCCTCATTTCCCCGCTCCCCTTTATCATTATCCCAATGGATGACCGTGCTGCCGCCCTCCGCAAAGAATTTGCCGAAGTGAACCGTTCACTGGAGGATCCTTCGGTATTCGGGGACATCCAGAAGGTGAAGACGTTTAGCAAGCGGAGGAAGGATTTGCTGCCGATCATGACTCTTCTTGACGAGCGCGATGCCTGCATACGTGCAGTCGCGTCTGCACAGGATTTTGAGGGAGACAGTGAGCTCAGAGAAATCGCACTGGAGGAGGCAACAACAGCCCAAGCGCGCTTGCCCATTCTTGAAGAGGAAATCCGCAAGCGTATGGTGCCTAAGGACCCAGACGACGATCGCTCCGTCATTCTCGAAGTTCGCTCAGGTGCTGGAGGAGATGAAGCGGGGCTCTTCGCGGCAGAGCTTTTGAAGATGTATCTGCGCTACAGCGAACATCAGGGTTGGAAGTCTGAGCTTGTCGACAGTTCTCATGCCGATGCCGGAGGCATCAAAAATGCCACCGCTCGCATAGTGGGTGACGGCGTCTATGGCGCACTCAAGTTTGAATCCGGCGTGCACCGCGTCCAGCGTATTCCGGAGACCGAGGCGAAGGGCCGTGTCCATACCTCCACGGTGACTGTTGCCATTCTTCCAGAGGTCGAGGAAGTAGACATCGTCATCAACCCAAATGATCTGCGCATTGATACTTTCCGCAGTGGAGGAGCCGGAGGCCAAAACGTGAATAAAGTGGAGTCTGCAATCCGCATCACCCATCTTCCTTCCGGCGTTGTTGTTGCATGCCAGACAGAGCGCTCACAGCTCCAAAACCGCATGAATGCGATGTCACTTTTGCGTAGCCGTCTCTATGCCGCAGAGCAGGAACGTAAGGCGAAGGAGCGCGGAGATATGCGCAGCAGCCAGATCGGAAGCGGTGATAGGAGTGAGAAAATCCGCACGTACAACTTTCCCCAAGATCGCATTACGGATCACCGTATCAATCAGAATTTCAGCAATATCCCCGCGGTGATGGAAGGGGATATGGGGGACATTGTTACAGCTTTGAGAGAAGCGGATACCGTAGAGAAATTAAAAATGCATACATAAACTGCCCGGCACCCTGAGGTGCCGGGACTTGGTGGACGAGCTCATGCGTTACCATGAGAAGTTGCAGCCTACAGCGAAAGCAACAACCCTGAAGCATGATGCTCAGCCCGCGCACGCAATT
>CAYYFD010000091.1:0-4760 GCA_964471125.1 uncultured Candidatus Peribacteria bacterium | reverse complement strand
CGCTCAAGGGCTTCGCGCTGCAGGTCAAACATTTCCTCAAATGCCATTCGATCCAATGCACGCTGCACGTCTTCGTTACGCTCCGGAAAATGCAGAGCGTTGATTGCCTCAGCGCGGCCAAGTAATTTTTCCTCCTCCAGTACCTCCTGAGGCAGGGTTTCGGGCAGAAGCACTATCATCTCCCGGAGTAGCACCATCTTCTCCCGCAACCACTTTGTGGAAATAATCGCATGCTGAGGGTAGACGGGAACTAGCCTGCCGGAGTGCAAGAGCGGACTTTTTCCCGCCAACTCAAACTGCGGACTGCTCATCGTCAGTTTGTACCCGCTTTCCGTGATCTTTCCTGTGAGAGCAACTTCGTCCCCTTCTTTTAGCATCCGCGTGATGTGCGGCTGGTTGAACCAGACAATGTGGGCAATTGCCCCGTCATGATCACTGAAAAGCGCATTGATGAGAATTTTCCTGTGCCTTGTCCGAACGAGCTTCAGCGTATTGATGGTCCCGCGCACAGTAACCTTCATATCTAGAGGCGCAGAAGTCAGCGTCTGGCTCTGCGAAAGATCTTCATAGGACCGAGGAAGATAGAGAATCATCTGCTCAACCGTCGTGATGTTCATTTCGCGCAAAGCATCAAGATGATCCCGCGTCGTGCGAAGGACGTCTGCAAGCGGCGTGTAAAGTGTCAGAACAGGCACGGTAAAAGTATAGTCCACTCAGCCTTTCTGAGCACAGAGAGGCATACGATAGTCACTTACATGTTCGAGACTTGCGATGACGTTGCGGAGGATGCCGGGAACGTGACGCCCTTGGGCAAGGGATCACCCACGATCTGCTCACCGCCTTCCTTTAGGAGTTCATTGAGTACGGCAACCGTTGATCCAATGTAGACAGCAATTTGTCTTCCAGTGGCAAAAATATGCACTGCAGGTTCCTTCTGCCAGACGAGTGCCATCCGATCCATGATTCGACCGTTGTCACTGAGCTTTAGAAGATCGCTGTACGTTTCCTCATCGCTCATATAATCAAAAATATAGACATCCTCGCGCAGCACATTGACGATCTTTCCGTCCACGGAAAATCCCTCTACGGTGATACGGGGGTAATCCTTCTCGGATCCGGGAAGCGGTTCAGATGCTTTCGTACATGCCGCAAGCAGGAGAAGAGCAATGAATGGAGCGAACTTCTTCATGTTCAGAGTATAGGGAACTGAAGAGTATCAGGCCAGAAAACCTGCAACGAAATGCGTATAGCCCTTTGAGGAGGCATAGCCTATACTTCTTGCATGCTTACAGCACTTGCTTCCATTCTTCTGGCGGCTACAGTCCCCGCTACAAACTTCTCCACTAACTGCCTTGTCGAACTTGGGTACGACGCTATTCCAAAGAACGGTGCTCAACTTTTTTTGTACAGGCGTTGCCTGAATACGAATAAGAAAAAGGTGGATCTTGAAAAGAAAGCAGAGGCAAACCTACAGCGTCTCGATCAGAATTTCTGGATGCGTAAGGACGCTGCAGACAAACGTAAAGAAGCTTCAATCAAGCAATCGGCGAATGCCCTGAAGTCTTCACAAAAGAAACGTGCGCTTGCTATTCCCTCACTGCAGGACCGTAGAGCCATTATTCAAAATGCAGCACGAAGTAGGAGCAGAGCGATGCGGCTACAGGAGAAGACGGGCGATTGAAGTCAGACTTTTGGTGAATGACATCGCCAACCTGATGCTATAAATATTTGATACCCTCCCATCATGCAATCCATCGGAACTGTTCTCTTTCTTACGGCAATGGTAGCCGGTAGTCCGGATTTTTCCGCTGAATGTCTTGCGCAATTGAAGCTGGAAAATGTCCCCACATCTCCGACAACTCTTTTTCTGTATCGGCGGTGCCTGAATACAAAGAAGGCCGCTTCAGATAAAAGTATATTCGTTGAGAGAAGACTTCAGCGAGTGGACCGGCATTTCCGCAAAGACGATCATACGCAGAAGGTCGAACCCCTGAAGGATATTCAAAGCGGATTGAGAACTTCAACAAAAGAGAGTGTCCAGAGAGCCCGCAGGCAAGTGCGGCTCCAAGTGCGACTGCTACAGCAGGAGAGGAACACAAAAGGGGGAGAATGAAGGGATTATCAATATCTCTTGCTCATGCTCTAGTACTGACGCAAACTATTCCATAGTATACCTCTGTTCGGGGCGTAGCTCAGTTGGGTCGAGTCCGCTTTGTCGGACGAGCAATCAAATAATCGCCTAATTGCGCTCTAGCCCCATGGGTATTTTTCATTGTATGATAACGCCATCGGGGCGTAGCTCAGTTGGCTAGAGCGCCTGGTTTGGGACCAGGAGGCCGCGAGTTCAAGTCCCGCCGCCCCGACCATCAACTGTTTCGACTGTCGTGTATCCAGCGTGAATTTGCTTCGCGTTTTTCAGTGACATCATCTCCTGTTTCTTGCGCTCCTCTTCTTTATCCCATTTCACCTTATTCGCACACCAGTTGCCGAAGCGCTGCGCGGTGAAGACCTGCTTGCCCTTACTCATACACCAGTCGATACACCGGTCAACTTCCGCAGACATTCCCTGCACTCTCCCGTAATAGCGGTGCACCGTCAGATAAAAGTGCTGCGGTTCGCACTTCTGGCACTTCAGTCCCACAAGAGCACACGCATCCTTGGAATGCTCAGAGAGTGTGGCAGCCAAATTCAGCTGTGTGGGAGAGAGCTCCATCGGCATGGCACAGGAATAGTAGCAAGAAAGTTCCGGCTTGCACGCAAGACATCCTGCATTACACTAGCTGCGTGATCTACGTCTCCATCGCCGCAGTTGCCGCCGCGGCCGCCTCTCTGAGGTAGGAGACGTTTTATGCATTTTACTTCGTCTCCTGCCCCGCGCAGCGAGTTCTTTTTCTATATATGGAACACTCCCCACTACCGGATGTTGTCTACCTCAATCACTCCCTGCATCGGCTGTCAGCACTGCGACCTGATCAAAGAGCGCACGCCCAATCCCTAATTGCTTTCGTGCGCGGGTCAGCATTCGGCACAGCTGTAATTGATGCTCCATTTTCCGCAACAATCGATTTTCACCCCAGTATAGACAGGCCGCAGAGCGCAACCGTCAACATCGGAAAAGTACGACTGACGGTGATGCGTGAGGTCAATCGCATCCTCGTCAGCGCGAAAGGACGTTAATGTGCATTACGTAGTGCATGCAATGCGATCCCTGCGGCAACAGATACGTTCAGTGAATTTTTTTTTCCGAGCATGGGAATTTCGAGGACATCGTCACAAAGGGCAAGAAGCTCCTGCGGAACTCCAAGGACTTCATGACCCACAATGAGACAGGTCTTTTCTTGAGGCGAATAATTATCCAAAGAAACTGATTTCTCCGACTGTTCCAGCGCAACAATCTTCCAACCTTCATTGCGCAGTTTCTGCACGGCATCATATGCATCAGTAGCCTGCTCCCATGGTATCCATTCTTCTGCCCCAAGCGCAGTCTTGCTGATCTCTCGCCTGGGAGGAGTCGCTGTATACCCGGCAAGAATGAGCTTCTCGACGCCAAAACAATCACAGGAACGAAACAGCGAACCGATGTTCCAGAGGGAGCGGATATTGTATGCGAGGAGGACCAAACGCGTACTCATATCAACAGTATAGCCAAAGTTCTTGACTCCCCTACTCTCCTGTGTGTAAATGTCCGCCCATGGATGCCCCACAGGACGAATATTTCACTCCGGATGGCATGAATCGTGACCCCCAAGGAATTATTCCAGCGGATGCCAATCTTACAGCTGCAGAGAAGGGTGCATTTTTGATGTTTGCAGGAAGAGCTGATAATTATTGCTACAGGATTGGAGAGGTTATGGATGTACTCCAAGCCACACGCAGCGAAGCAATTTTCATTCTCAAGTCCGCATTACGTAAACTGAAAGCTGCCGGTTGTCCCCTACGTGATGATTCTCTCCAGCGTCGACGCATGCGGGTTGGAGAAAATCTCTAGGAGGTCCTTTGAACACATTTTTTGTTCATCTATTTCATTGAGTACATAACAAATTCCCGAATCCCCTGCCCTCTCAAAAGGTTCATCGCGGCGCAGAAGCGTCATGCCGGAAAGTACGTTCGATGATGACTGTTCTTCAGATTTCGTATGGGAGTTCCAGCGTGAAAGTACCTTGCCGCGGCGAATGTACGCCACCTCTTTATTCGGGTTGAAATGCGCGATATGCCGGAGGTACTCCGAGGGCTCCGTTTGCAGTGGCACATACTTCAACTGCTTCACACGGATCTCCGGAAAGGCACGACGCGCTGCGGCCTCTACTGTCCGCTCTTCATTGTTCGTAATGATGGTATCGATGAAGAGCTCGATAGATATTGATTGCACTGCAGGTAATACGGAACTTATATTTTGTGATTTGGCTTTTTCTTTGTTTCTTGTTTCTTGTTTCTTCCCTGCCCTCGTTTCGATCCACTTTCTCATCGACGCAAAATACGGTTTTCCCTGCGGCGTTCTTTCCGGGTGCGGCATAAGAGCCACGACGTTTCCCGCAGGATTACATAACCCTGCAATGGCATAGGTCGAACCGTTCGGTGTGACGGGTGCATCTTCGGATACCTGTCCCTGTTCATCGCAATAGCGGAATGCTATCTGGTCATTGTTCTTCAATTCGGTCAGAAGATCCTTGTCGCGTGTCGTAAACCGTCCTTCACCATGGGCAATCGGTACATGCATACTCCCCTTCCACGCAGAAGTAGCACAGCGATCAGCACTACAG
>CAYYFD010000090.1:0-4813 GCA_964471125.1 uncultured Candidatus Peribacteria bacterium | reverse complement strand
AACGGATGGTTTCCACGGCAACCTCATAACGGTCCGACAGCTTCTCCAAATTATCCCCCTGCTGGACGGTATGGATCAATCCTTCGGAGTATGTACGACGCGAACCCTCCTTGCTGAGAGGAGAAGTCTTCATCAGAAATCCATCCTCAACGAGAAGGATGGTATGCGAGAGCTCGGGCAGCGTATCGTCCTGCGTCAGCTCCGCATGCGAAACATAGGGAGGCAAAAGGGAGGCTACACAAAATGTCAGCACACAGAGACCACGCACGCGCAGAGATAGCCAGTGGCGGGTAGTATCAGCGGGAGAGAGCATAGGAATGGCTCGGAATCACCGGAGAGCGATGAGTTTCTACGCGTGAGAAGGCACAAGCAAGACACATGTCGGAAAAATACACATACAGAATTACGGGCGGACTGCAGTCCGGAGTGTCACACTCGTGGGATCCTTGACCAATGATGCATCAAGCGCAGCGAGAATCGTGCTCATATCCTGATAACGCTGTAAAGAATCCAAAATGAC
Organism: uncultured Candidatus Peribacteria bacterium; assembly: GCA_964471125.1. Classification (GTDB taxonomy): domain Bacteria; phylum Patescibacteriota; class Gracilibacteria; order Peribacterales; family Peribacteraceae; genus 2-12-FULL-55-11. The sequence continues at coordinate 4,293 of CAYYFD010000090.1, read as the reverse complement.
GACAATGTACCGGCGTCCGTTTTCCTCGACCACAGACATCAGGCATTCGTTCGCCCCTGACGTCGTTCCAGTTTTTCCGGCCTTCACCACTCCGTTTGCATGCAGCAAAGCGTGTGTATGCGTGAGGGAGATGTCCGTGCCCTGCAAGCTGACAATGCGTACCCCGCGTATGCCAAGCCGCTTCTGAATGGCAGGATGGCGAAGAGCAGCCATAGTGAGCCATGCAATATCTTGAGGTGTGGAATGCTGTAAAGAAGCATCAAATCCTGCCGGATTTGCAAAGCTCGTCTGCGTCAGACCAAGGGCAGTGGCACGTATATTCATCTCCTGAACAAATGCTTCTACAGATCCACTGTGGTACACCGCAAGGGCAACAGCTGCATCGTTGGCTGATGGTACCAGCATCGCAGAAAGAACATCACCGACAGTAAACTGCTCGCCAGCGGGAAGATGCACGGTACTTTGGGAAGAATCTATGCCCTGAGGAATGCGCATCACCTCCGAGAGTTTATGATGCTCTACAATAATCATCGCTGTCATAAGTTTTGTAAGACTCGCCATGGGTCGCGGGACATCAAACTGCCGCCCGAAAACGCGCTGACCGCTCTGTGCATCGATGATGATGACGCCTGATGCAGAAAGCCTGCTCGCAACCTGAAATTCTATCGCCGGCGGAGCAACCCCGATCTGCGCAGGAATGGAGGGGAGCATCGATGTCCATCCGGCCGACGGAATCATGCCCATACTGAGTACCGACAGAAGCGCCTGAAGCATCTGGAGCACAGTAGCAGAAATTGCTGTGGAGAAGTACTTAATCACCACCGAAAGGATTCACAAGCATCAGAAGAGTCAAATGATGTATGAGGAGCGTGAGCCATACATTCTTTTTTCTGCTCCGAATTCTCCATCATCGGTACACCACCCGATCCTTCAGTCTCAGATCAACGTACTCGCGCACTTCTTCATGTGGAATTTCCCGGAGAAAAATCCGGTAACGCTGTAGATGATCCTCGAGGGAGTTACGCATATCAAACCAGATTGTCCACTGAGCTGTTTGCAAGTGATACTCCTGTGCACGAAGAAAAAGCGTGCGTGTGAGCACCTCTTGACCGAATTGCTCCTGCAGAAGCTTCTCAGTGATCGCCATGCGCTCGAGAAGACCAGCAGAAATGAGCACTGTCCCCGCAGAAGGACGCGCGCCCCAATCGGTGAGCAAAAACACCGGCAGCATCGCCTCCGGCGACGCACGTTGCGTGGAGATGTACACACCCTTATCCGTCAGATAATCGATATCGGCACCAGTACCTGACAAAGCAGATGGCGTTTCCCCAGGGTCGAGAATGCGCAGGCGCGCAACGAGCGGATCAAGAGCGATACGCACGACAAGTGTGGATGGATAATCCTTGGCTACCTCCACGTGCTGCAAATCCGCCATGCCCTCCTCAAGCAGCTGGCGGACATCATAGCTTGAAAGAAGCATGAGGTGCTTGCCGAAGAGAGGGGAAAGTAAATGCTGTACCTGCTCAATATCCAGTCGGGATTCCGTACGTACGACACGCACTTCGGCAATGCGCATGGCAGGTGAAAAAAGCGCGATAGCAAGAAAAATCCCGAGTGCGAAGAGAACCAATACGCCCAAGCCGATTGCAATACTTCTCCGGGAATTTTTGCATCGCTCCAGCACCTTTCGCATAAGCCTCTTCCATCGCTCGCTACGCTGCGCGCGATGCCGTTCATAACGCCTCTGCACCAGCTGCCGCGTCTGGGTACTCACCGGACGGCGGAATTTACGGGGCAGCCTGCGGGCTTTCAGGATGGACATGATGCAAGAGCTAGAATACTAGAGTACTAGGGAGATACATATTTATGCTGTCTTCATCCAATGTCCGCACGCAAATACATGACCCTGATCTTCTAGTACTCTAGTATTCTTCTCTCCTATGCGCACAGCAATCATCGCAGACTGGCTGCCTACATTCGGTGGAGCAGAGCATGTGGTTGCAGCAATGCACCGGCTGTTCCCTACGGCACCGGTCTTCACGACTGTCGCGCGCAAAGAACGCCTGTGTGATCTTGCGACGGCAGACATTCGCGTCAGTGGTCTGCAAATCCCCTTCTCCATCATCGGTACACACACGTTCCTTCTCCCTTGGATGCCGCGGGCAATGGAGCGTATGGATCTTCGGAGTTACGATGTCATCCTCAGCTCATCACACGCCGTGGGTAAGGGGGTGATTCCACCGAGTAACGCCGTACACATCTGCTACTGCCACACGCCGGTGCGCTACGGATGGGAAATGGAAGACGCCTACTTGAGTGACTTTCGTGTACCAAAACTTCTGCAATCCCCTATACGCAAAGCTCTTATGCGCCTGCGACGATGGGATATGACAAGTGCAAAGCGGGTGGATGTGTTCATCGCAAATTCACGGACAACGCAGGAGCGCATCCGCCGATTTTACGGTAGAGAAAGCACGGTAATCCATCCGCCTGTCAACGAACAATTTTTTACCGGCAGGATCGCATCATCGCGTCCGCAAGACCGTAACTATTTCCTCGCACTCGGCCGCCTCGTGCCCTACAAACGTTTTGACTTGCTCATCGAGGTCGCCAATCGTCTTCATCTACCACTGAAGATCGCAGGCTCAGGAAGTGATTTTAAAAGATTGCAAAAACTTGCCGGACCCACCGTGCAGATGCTCGGGCATGTTCCGGAAAGCGAGATCAGCAATCTCTATACCCATGCCCGTGCATTTCTTTTCCCGCAGATTGAAGATGCCGGCGTCGCCGCACTCGAAGCGCAGGCTTCCGGTACTCCGGTCATCGCCCTTGGGCAGGGGGGAGCACTCGATACCGTCATGCACGGGATCACCGGAATTCTTTTCCCGGAACAGTCTGTAAGAAGCATCGAAAACGCTCTGCTGGAATGGGAGGCAGTAGCATGGGATGGCGCAGCAATCCGCAGACACGCAGAGCAATTCCGCGAAGAGAACTTCAGCAAAAAACTGCAGCAAAGTATTCAGCAGGCTCTTTGTACATTTTGCCGTAGTGCAGAGAGTCCCTGCTGAGCTCCATCTTCTGCATTCAACAATGCAACCCCATGCAACATCCCTTCCGACTACTCACGCAATACACTGACCGTCTGGATGTACAGCTCTTTACGAAGAACGATGAGCTGATCACTGATCAGTCGGTTGCACAGTCGTGCGGGAGTACTGACTACGCAGCGCTTGATCAGGTGCACGGCAATAGGGTGATCAATGTATCGGAGCATATATACCGCACAGAAAAGGCAGATGGCCTGATCACTGATCAGACAAATCTGGCGCTTATGATACGCATAGCCGATTGTCAGCCTCTGATCATCTACGAGCCGGATGCCAATGTTGTAGGCCTTCTCCATGCCGGGTGGAAAGGCCTTGTTGCAGGGGCCATTCCCAGCATGATGAACGCTCTGCAGGAGACATTTCACGTAGAGCCGAAAGAATGTCTCGTGGGTATCGGCCCTTGTCTTTGTACTGGCTGTGCGGAGTTCAGCAATCCCCTGCTCGAGCTGCCAGGAATCCCACAGGATTTGATTGATGGAAATACAGTTGATCTGCGCACGTGGGCAGACAGACAACTCCTGAAAGCACGAGTATTGCCCGAACATATCGAACGAATGGAGGAGTGCACGCGCTGCCATCCGGAAAAGTATTGGACCTATCGTGGAGGAGACAGGGAGAGTGTGAAAAGCGGTAGGACGAATGTGCTGACGTGTGTTCTGCAATAATGAACGTTCAGCGTAGCCATTCCTGGCTGCGCGTATGTGATCCACCAGTTGTGCGCGGCCAAGAATGGCCACGCTGTAAAATGTATTCCTATCCCGCAACGAGCAATTTCATAGCACTTGTCCACTTCTCCTGACTCCAAGTAATTTTTCACTAACGCGGATCACATTCAACAAACGATCAATCTGTCACAACGAAAATGGCTCATGCAAGGGCTCTTTCTTGCATGCAGACATTGAAATTTCTAGAGTGAACACAGTCTCAGCGATGCGTCAGAGCAGCACGTTTCTTCTCAATCAAGCTTGTACTAGGGAGACCTAATCATCCAGCGTTGCGGCGCCGGATTGCGGTCACCCACCTAACACTCGGGGACAAGCGCTTCTGCTCGACGATCGTTTGGATCACATCATTGGAGAGGCACATACGGTGTCTCTCCCAGAGTCCCCCTTCCATAGCCGGAGGGGCTTTCGCAAATACCTCCTCGATAACAAAGATCACGGTGGGACCCCGCGCGCCACGGGGG
>CAYYFD010000089.1:0-4911 GCA_964471125.1 uncultured Candidatus Peribacteria bacterium | reverse complement strand
CTCGATATGGGGTTCAAACCCCAGATCGATCGTATACTCCATCATGTACCTAAGACTCGTCAGACCATGCTGTTTTCTGCAACGATGCCCAAAGAGATCGTTGCGCTTGCTACATCTCAGATGCACTTGCCACTCAGAGTGGAAGTCGCGCCTCCGGGTACCACAGCAGCAAAAATCGAACAGGAGCTCTGCATTGTTCGCCGTGAGGATAAGCAGATGCTTCTCGAGCAGCTTCTCAAAGAGCACGCCGGATCAGTACTGGTATTTTCCCGTACAAAGCATGGAGCGAAGAAAATCACCAAGATCCTACGGGATCATGCTGTGAGTGCTGCGGAGATCCACGCCAATCGCTCGCTCGGTCAGCGTCGCGAAGCACTCGAGGGTTTTAAGTCTGGCAAGTACCGCGTTCTTGTCGCAACCGATATCGCCGCTCGCGGTATCGATGTCACGGGCATTACTGTGGTCATCAACTTTGATCTTCCAGATGATGCTTCGGATTACGTTCATCGCATAGGCCGTACAGCAAGAGCTGGTCGTGAAGGCAAAGCTATTTCTTTTGCGACACCCGATCAGACAGCAGATATCAGAAATATCGAGAGACTTGTTCGCATTCCTCTCAAGCGCCGCCCACATGCCACGAGTGTTGCGCTTAGTGATAGCGCGCATCGTCCCATGCGTCCTCATCGCAGAGCGCAGCAACAGCGTGAGCAGCGACACGGAGGTTCGCATGTGCAGCATCGCGGGCCGAGTCGCCCTGCGGGACGGAGTCAGCGACGCTGGTAAAAAATATTTTTCGGACTGTAAAAATAAATTTTTTCTATTGACGTTCGTCATCAAAACTTTACTATGCGCGGTGATGAGATCGGTCCCATTTCACGGAAAGATTCTTCTGCTCGGATACGGTGGTGTCGGACGCTGTACATTGCCATTGCTTTTGAAGCATCTCGATGTGGCCTGTGAAAATATCACGGTGCTAGATTTCGCTGAGCGAAGAGCAGAAATCGATGCCTATTGCGAGCGTGGTGTCCGCTACGTACAGGAGAGGATCGAGCGCGAAACGATGGCGCAGCAGTTGCAAAAGTATGTCGGGCCCGGAGACATGATTATCGACCTAGCATGGAACATTTCTGCGACAGATATTCTCTCGTGGTGTCACGATAATGGAGTGCTCTACGTGAACACTTCCGTAGAGGTCTGGGATCCCTATGACGGTATGGGCGAGGCGGACCCGCGCACTCGTACTCTCTACGTCCGGCACATGACGATTCGAGAGATGATTGCGGGGTGGAAGGAGAAGGGGCCAACGGCGATCATCGAGCACGGAGCAAACCCCGGTCTTGTGTCGCACTTTACGAAGCGCGCACTCAAGGACATCGCTGAGCGGCTTCTTGACCAGGAGATTCTGCATCGCAGGAGCGACGAGATCCGGCAATCTCTGAGTGCAGAAGCATGGCCGGACCTCGCACATACGCTTGGCGTAAAAGCCATCCACATTAGCGAGATCGATACACAGCAGAGTTCTATTCCCCATGATCCGAAGGTCTTCAGTAACACCTGGAGTATCGACGGGTTTTACGAAGAGGGGACATCGCCAGCGGAAATGGGATGGGGCACGCACGAGCATCATGATGTTGCCGGCATCTGTGCGCATGAAGCAGGACCTCAAAATCAGATCTGTCTCGAGAAGTTCGGCATCGATACGTACGTGAAGACCTGTGTACCCAGCGGCGAAATCGCCGGTATGGTTGTTCGTCATGGTGAGGCATTTACCATTTCCGATTTTCTGACAGTACGCGATTCTTCCGGTCAGCCCACGTACCGCCCGACCGTGCACTACGCTTATTGCCCGTGTCCCACCGCGATTGCTTCCCTGAAGTCCCTGCGCCGCCGTAAGTACAGGATGCAGGAGAGCACGAGGATCATGGGTGATGATATTCTCGCAGGAGGCCGCGATGAGCTCGGTGTCCTGCTCATGGGTCATGATCTGAAATCCTGGTGGTCGGGCACCATTCTCACGATCGACGAGGCGCGCGAACTTGTCCCTGGCCAAAATGCAACGACCGTGCAGGTTGCCGCGGCAGTTCTTTCTGCAGTGGTCTGGATGATTCGTAATCCTGCAAAGGGGGTTCTTACCCCGGATTTGCTTCCTCATGAGGAAATACTCGATATCGCCTCGCCCTATCTCGGTAATGTCGTTTCACAGGCAATCGACTGGGCTCCGAAGAAGGTTACGGACGCCACCGCATGGCAGTTTTCCAGCTTCCACATTCCGCGTGCGACTCCACGGGTTCTTGAGCGTGCACACGAGAGAGATACGACACGCACGGGCAGCGAAAGCATTGAAGTTGCAGACACCGTTGCTACTCCGGAGCTCGCTCTCGGAGCTGCATAAGGAGCAGGAACATGAGGCATACCCGTAAGAGATGCCATGCTTCGTCGTCTTCCATAGAGGATGCTCGTATTCATTTCGGCACCTCTTCCCCCTTTCTTATGGTACACACGAATTTTACCCGATTATCAGCCATTCTTTCTCTCGTTGTTCTTTCCTTGAGTGCGTGTACGGCGTCACTCACAGGTCAGGAAAATTTCCGCGCACATGCAGAAACGTACATCCGCGCAAACATCAACAATATCTCTACGCGCTCACCGGTCGTCGGTGGAAAGTTCCATGTAGAGAAAATTGAATGGATTGATGATGATACCGCTCGTGTTTCATTCGAGGATGGGCATATTGCCCTCAGGGGTACGGTGGATGTCCGTGTAGAGGATAACAATACCGTTGTTCTCACAAGGCTTCGGCTTGAGAACAAGAATGATGATGATAATGATGACGAGGACGAAGAAGATAGAGAGGACGAAGAAGGCGAAGAGGATGAAGACGAAAAAGATGATCATGATTCCTCTGCATCAGCCTCTATGTCGGTCCGAGCTAAGGCAGGTCTCGGAGAATTCTGCGGTGGCATCGCTGCGTTCCAGTGCGAGGAGGATCTCACCTGCCGCTTCGACGGCACCTACCCCGATGCTGGTGGCGTGTGCGTCGATGACGATTAAGAATCGCCGAATGATTTTCTCTTTTTATTAGATACATTTTCCCATCTTTATATGAAAAAGCTTCTCATTGCTCTGATCATTGCAGCGATCGCCGGTGGCGGCTGGGGTCTTGCGTACTTCATCTTCGGTTAATTCCTTTGCGTGTCAGCCGTCCGCCTCAGGCGGACGGCCGTGCAATCCAAAGAACAGAGTATTCTCTATACTATACTTCTCATGCATCAAAGATGTACGCGGGCCATGCTGTTTGTCATCATGATATCCCTATCGCCGATATCAGGATCGGCTGCCGGTTCTTTGCCGTTTCCAGATATGAAGCATTCCTGGTACGGATATCAGGATGCTGTGACGTATCTGCGCGACAAGGGATCCATCTCCGGGTATCCCGATGGTCTGTTTCACCCAAGTGACACCGTCAATCGTGCGGAATTCTTGAAGCTTGTGTTTCGTTCGCGGGGCGCTCCCGAGCCTGTCACGGGTGAATGTTTTTCCGATGTTCCGGCCGATGCATGGTTTGCGCCGTTTGTGTGTGCCGCGAAGCGCCGTGGGATAATTCAGGGTTATGACGTAGGATCCCGAATTCTCTTCAAGCCCGAGCAGCCGATTGTCTTTGCGGAAGCCGTGAAGATGGCGGTTCTTGCCTATGGCAGCGAAATCAAAGAGGGGAATGGTGAGTATTGGTACAAGCCGTATGTGGAGGAGCTCGACCAGAAGAACATTCTTGCGAGTTCCTCCTACATTCCCTGGGCCCCGATCTCCCGCGAGCGGCTGCAGATCTTATTGCCCGTTTTGTGCGACAAACGGAAGACCGTACGATTGCCAATCTCTCTGCGGGATGCGGCAAGGCAGAGCGCAATGCTGCTACGACGATTACTGTCGATGGCATACAGCGTTCGTATCTGCTCACGAAGCCCGGCAATGCGGACTCCACCAAGCCTTCACCACTGATCATTGCATTCCACGGCCGTACCAATAGTAACGAACAGGTGCGGAAGTATTTTGGTCTCGATCGCAGCGCCGATGGTTTCTTCATTGCGTATCCTGCAGCTAACTCCAATGGCAAAGGGTCTTTCTCCTGGACCGATGCGGAAAACAAACCGGATATTGCGCTCTTCGATGGGGTCGTAGAGGAAATTGCAGACAGTTACTGTATTGATATGGATCGGATCTTCGTAGCCGGCCACTCCCTTGGAGCATGGATGGCCAATACTGTTGCCTGCGCCCGTGGGGGAGTTGTTCGCGGGTCTGCTACTGTGGGTGGATCTACCACCATGAAAAACTGCGCGGGGCCGAGTGCCGCCTTGATTCTGAATAATCCCAAAGATGCATCCTCGTCGCACACCGCAGCCGCTGCCATGCGTGATATCCGGCTGCAAACAAATGCCTGTGGAGGTGCATCCAAACCTGTAGAACCCAATACATTCTCCTGTGTACAGTACGAAAACTGCCCGGAAAATCCTGTCGTATGGTGTCCGCATACCATCGATACAGAACGCGATGGTACCTATTACCCTCATGTCTGGCCGAAGGGAGCTGCTGAGGCGATGGTGGAGTTTTTTGAGGGGTTGTAAAAGTTTTGCTCCGTTATTCCTCTTCACCCCACCCTCCTCACATACTCCTTCTCCCCAAACGTCATCGTCAGGTACGCCTTCGCTTCATCCGTGTACTGCGCATCACGGTGCAGATCCTGATCGAGCCATAAGCGCGTGAGTTCGGTGACATCCATCGCTCCGTTATAGCCATTGTCTTTATTTTGCACGATGCCGTTTTTGAGGATCTTAAATGTCCAGTGGAGGTGGCTTCCGGTGATATTTCCACTGCTCCCGCTTTTGCAGACGGGGTCGCCTTGGTAGATGGCTTGCC
>CAYYFD010000088.1:0-4932 GCA_964471125.1 uncultured Candidatus Peribacteria bacterium | reverse complement strand
CGATACGGTTGGTGCCTCCTCCGGCGGATCATCCTCCACGGTGAACTCCTGCAACGATGGAATGAATCCCGATGGCGACTCCATGATGGATATGTCCGACATGGATGGTGGTACGGTGTGCGACTCGGTTGCAGCATCCGGCGGATCATCCTCCACGATGAACTCCTGCAACGATGGTATGAACCCCGACATGGATATGATGTTTGATATGTCTGATATGGACGGAGGAACACAATGTGACACGGTTGCAGCATCCGGCGGATCATCTTCCATGATGAACTCCTGCAACGACGGCATGAATCCCGATGGTGACTCCATGATGGATATGTCCGATATGGATGGTGGTACCCAGTGCGATACCATTGGTGTGTCCTCTACAGGATTCGCGCCTTTCTAAGGGTTTTGGCTTATAGACTGGACATAAAAGACATCGAAATGTCTGGCGCAATGCACATGCAGCATTAAGATATTACTGTGAGTGCTACTTTAGACACTGCCGTGTTATCAGACTATGCCGGCTCAGTGACGGCTACATCTGCTGGTGTCCTCAGTGGCGACTCGCATGATGATAGTGGCGCAGAAACTCTTCCTCCTCTTGAGGCGAAGTGGAAGGATTTTCAGGCGTGGATTCTGCACTCGGGAATCGCTGCAAAGCTCATCACGCGCTTTCCGCTCATTGAGACCGACAGCAGTAGTGGAAACGTTGAGCAACGCCTCGTAGCATGTCAGGTTCCACAGTCCATGGCGCAGTCCCTTATGGTGACATTCTTGGAGGATCAGGAGAGCGGAGCGCTTGTTAAACTGAACCGAGATCCCAGCGTGGTGAATATTGCCCACCTCGGTTCGGGTGCCAGTTCCGATGTCTTTGCGGGCATCATCGTTGATGCAGCTGCTCTACAGCACGATGCCGCACAATTTGTGAGGATCATCCTTGGTGAAGACCAGCCAGCGGTTACGGAGTGGGTGACGGGAAATATTACCCGTGTGATGGACGGAACGGGACTGGCGGTAACAAAGGTGCTCCGTAATACCGATGCGAATACGACACACCGGGCAGGAAGGGAGCTGCGTACGAGTTTGCGACACGGCAAGACACTCCCCATCCCCGCAATCCTCGGAGGAAAGATGAATGGCAATGACATGCTGTTTCATATGGAGCACATGCCGGGTATCGATATGGAGCATCTCATGGATGCCTGGGGTCTCAAGGCATTGCCCATGCGTTTCGCTTCAGAGTTTGCTGCCCTTGCCTCAAGAGCAATGGCACTTACTGCCCGTGCGCGGCTTGTCCATCGGGACATCAAGCCTGCGAACTTTCTCATCGGTCATGACGGCAGATTTCGTATGCTGGATCTCGGTTTTGTCCGCAGCGTTGATCATCAGTCCCTGGAGCTGAGCGCGGAGGGCGGCACCGGGCCCGGCACACCTGCCTATATCTCACCTGAAGTAGCGAGAGGTCAGGAGCCCACGCCCGCTGCAGACGTGTTTTCGCTGGGACTTGTACTGACCCGCATGTTTACGGGGAATACTCCCTATCGTGGGAAGGGTGGTGGGGGAATTGCAACGCTTGTTGCACACATGGGTATTACGCCCGATCAATTACCTCCAGAGCTTACCTTACCCCCGGAATTCTTTGAGGGCGAAGATGTGGTTCGTGCTGGGCACTATGGGGTGATGGTAAAGAGGATGCTGCAAAGCATGATCCATCCGGACCCCCAGCAGCGTCCGTCTCCTGATACAGTCGCGGATTTCTTCCGCAGATATAGCAGCTTTGGAAGCCTTCAGTATGAGAGAGAATTTATGAATGCGCAGGCCAATGACGATCTGCGTCTTGCGACGGACCCCCCTCCGGTGATTGCCGAGGGCGATGTGCCTCTCTCGCATGCCTACAAGTCCGATGGTCATATGATGCAGGCACTCATTGGCGGAGCCAAAAAGCGTGCCGGTCATTATGACTTTCTTGCATCACCGGAATTCGGAGGAGAGGAGAAAGGGGGCGAGGATGAGAAGAAAGAGGAGCTCAAGATTGTCGTGCCACAAGTGAAGTCGAGGCGCACTCGTCACATCGTTGGAGGTGTTACCGGCACTCTGGCAGTTGCGGCAGCAAGCATTGCCTATGTGATGTCCCGCCCTGATTCCACATCCGAGGTATCCGCTCTGCCGGTACCATCTTCTGCCAAAGATCCAAAACCGCCGGAAGTCATTCCGGAGCCGCCGGAGCTGGAACCAGATGTCGTTGAAAAACCACGGGAGCCAGAGCGCAACATGGCACTGCGTCTTGGTGCTGATGGTCCTGAGGAGCTCCGGATGTTCCGGCACGAAAGTATTGTGATTCCCAAGGATCAATTGATGGCTCTCTATGCAGGTCAGGGAAAGGAAAGCGAGGTGAATGGAGCAGGGTTTGTTTGCAATGCCAAAGAAATTGCTGCTCTTATGAAATATGGGGATATCTCACAACTTCCGGAGCCCATTCGTTTGAAATGTAAGAATATGGAAGAGGCGTTTGGTGGCGTGATGGGTATTGGTTTGCGCAGCAACAACAATGCTTTTTGTACGCATATTACTGGCTTCGGTACTATGTTTGAGAATGCACAGGGGATGGTACTCTTCTCCGATCATCCGGAATTTACAGATGCAAGAAAAGGAGATTGTCTGCGTGTTGGCGGATATTCGGCAATGCTCAAAGATGAGATAGCCCAACAGTTTCTTCTACATATGAGGGAGATCACGGGCACAGGGATGGCATCGCCGATGTGGCAGAAGCTTATGGCCGACCCCAAAACCTTTTCGAATGTGAACAGCCAATTTCAGCATTGGCGTAAAATGCTGGAAAAAGATGGTGTGGCAGCCAGAAATTAAACGGTGTGGGTAGTGCTGAGAATCACCTCTGCAATGTCCACTGAACGATCCCTGTGCACTCTGTGCCGTACGCCGTGGAATATATGCAGCGCACTTCCGGCGATCGCTTTGTGCATGACGTGTGCATCGCTGACTGGAGTCATGCGGTCGTCTTCGCCCCAGAAGATCGTCGTTGCAACATTGATCGTTGAAAGCAGTGGTCGTAGGTCCTCCCGTGAGACGTTGATGAGTGTCTGCTGCATGACGGGTGAAGCCTTCTCGTAGTCGTGGACGCGTACGAGTTTGTAGAGGAGTTTCTTTCCCAATGGTTGCAGTGTTTTTAATCCGGGAATCCCGAGGAGTGTCTTGCCGGCTTTTGCCAGCGTGAGCCCGAAGATTCTTTTGATGTGCCTTGGGTGACGGATACCGGCAGCAGCGCAGAGGAAGAGATGGGATGGTTGCAGGTTGCCCGCCCGGCCAGTAGGCCGTTCGGACGGGCAGGTTGCAGGATTTGTGACAAGCTTGATCGCAATCCGACCTCCATGACTGTGTCCGAGGAGCATGTACGGTCCGAAGATATTGCTTTGTATATAGGTGGCGACCCACTCCACATAATCATCTGTCGTCCAAGGTTCCTTTGGCTCCGGTTCATCGCCGAATCCGGGGAGATCGGGCATAAGTATCGTAATATCCGTGCCCTGCAAAGCTTCGTGGAGCTCCGTGAAGGATTCTTTGGAGCCACCCCAGCCGTGCAAGCAGAGTAGTGTTATGGGCATTGGCATGAGTATACTGTGGAATTCTCTTCCTCATTAATAATTCGTCATTCATAATACGGGTATGTCACGGCCCGCCCGTACCGAACGTCGGTACGTTCGGGCGGGTAGCTCCCACCTTCGCTCTGCGGAGCTTCGGCCGACAAGCAGTTGGTACAGCTCTTTCATTACAGCGGTATGTCACGGTAGCTCAGTTGGTAGAGCACAGGACTCATAAGCCTGGGGTCGCCGGTTCAATCCCGGCCCGTGACACCATTACTCAGATGAAAGTTGCAAAAATATAATTTTGTTGTAATATCTCTCTATGAGAGAATATGTCAATGAGCATGTACCCAGCTATGAGGCTGCATTCCAAGGCATAGAAAGATCATTCATAGAAAAAGGTGGGACTATCGTTTTTGAAAAGCTGGAAGGGAATACAAAGCTTGCTGTTTGTTACAAAAGTCACCACGGGGGAGGTTCCATCAATGCGCCATTCATGCAGAATGAAGAACTGCTGCAACTGCATCTTCAACATCAAGATGATCAATTGAAACACTTGCTTGAAATGCGAGACGCCATAGGCGAAAAGCATATCCGTTTTGTTTTTGAGGCTACATCAGTGGCGGGAAAAGACTGGTCGAAGTATGGAGAGAATCTTACAAATAACATGGCAACGGTGCGTCAATTCTCTGATCATTGGGCGAAGCCAGAGGGCAAAAGAAGAGCAATAGAAAACGCGCGAAGTTCCGCAAAAGCGATGGATACATTGATCAGCTATGCCAGTGTATATAGCAGATTCGCAATGGACTGTTATGAAAAAGGATTAGGACATCTTATCCTTCCAGGACGCCCATCAATCCCTCATTCCTCGGACGAAGGGGGAGACATGGTCGATTTGCTGGACGGGGACAAGTACGAACAGAAGACAGATGACGAACTGACATTCCTTCTCGCAAAATGGAAAATGCAAAATCAGTTGGATGTGATTATCCGACAAACATTCATGCAGGAGCAGATGATGCTTGCACCTACAGTTGCTGCACTTGTTCTCGGAGGCGGACATTTTAGAAGCGGTGTGCAATTTGGAGCATGTGTTGATCCACCCATGGAAGATTTTCTGGGCGGATTGGATGCATTTGTTGTGGAATCGGATGTTTATCGCCAAGAATCGGCGTCTTTGATGCGCTTGATCCCCGACCCAATGGACTCCAATACTGCAACCCCGCAGCGCTTGAGAGCCTTGCTTTCTCATCTCACTCCTGAGCAACGAGAATCTATGTCCAGAAGTCAGCTGCACCGAGACGATCTTCAAGATGTTCAAAGAAAAGCGGAAGGCTGA
>CAYYFD010000087.1:0-4973 GCA_964471125.1 uncultured Candidatus Peribacteria bacterium | reverse complement strand
CGGTGCGTTTTCTTTCGCCCTTTCTTTGTCGGGCAGACAAAGAAAGGGCAACCAAAAAAAAGACATTCAACAGCCGCTCTCTTTTTCCATCACCTGCACGTACAATCCACCCGTGGAAAAGCGCACCAAGATACTCTCCGGCATCTTCCTCTCCGGCCTTGCTCTGGGATTTGCCGCAGTTTTTTGCATTGCACTGCTCGGAGGAATTCAAATTCTGCCCCTCTACCGGATGGAACCGGAGGACATGCTACCGGCACGAAACACCGTTTTTCTTCTGCATAACGCCACCCCGCAAGACATTGCCGCATGGAGTACTGTCTTTGCGGAAATCAGGAGCGAGCACTACGGCGCCACGTCCCTTGCCATTGTGCAGAGTAGTAACGGTGACAGACAGGTGATTCGCTTCGATCGACTCACCCGAAACACATCCTCCGGCTGCAACATCGGAAAGTACCAGATAGAGTCTGCAAATGGTGATGTATGCCCTGATGCAGTCGCACATCACGAAGCAACACTCGCAGATGAAGCCGGATACCACGCTCTCGGAAAGCCCCCGAAAGGAAGCTGGGCGTTTGTCCGTACCGATGCAGTGACCGAAGCGCCGGATCTCATAGGCCGCATTATGGAATCCTCCGTGCTGTCTTCCGCTTCGCACATGCGGATAGCACAGGAAGACGGCGACAGAATCATCACTCTCTGGCCGGTCTCCCCGCCAAACCATACCTACGATCTGCCCGCACTTCCTGCAAGCAATGCCGTCTTTTCGCTGGGCACAGGAAATCTTCAAGACACTGTGGAAAGGGTGCTTTCCACACTCTCCACCCCCGATCGTCTTACGGCACGCGGTCTGCTGCTCACACAAAGTGCTGCACTCTTCGGACCCGACATCAGCCTCGAGCACCGCTTGCTGCCTCTTCTTATGGAACCTTCTTCCATCGCGATCGTGCAGACTGCATCCGGCTCCCGGATTCTCGTAAGCGGAAGTGCGGATACGGCGTCAGATGCGCTCGGAGCAATGGATGAACTACATGCCGCATTCCGGCTGCGCCATCCGGACATAGCCGTGGTGGAGCGAACATTCGACGAACGTTTTCCCTTAAAAACCATGCGCGTTTCCGAAGAGGGCATCTCCGCAGAGAACGGAACGATCCGCGGTTGGGACATACGTATGACAAAAGACAACAAAGACAACCGACTGCTGATTACCGCGCTGCGCGGCAAAGAGGTACAGATCAGCGACTCCACATAACTTCTCCTGTCTTCCCTTGCGGAAAGCTCTGGAATCGCCATCCCTGTTTCGCATCGTCCGATCGCCAAGAAAACCGTGCAGGCAGCCGTCCTTCCTGCAAAGTGGTTCCAGCATTCCCCTCTTTTGAAGATCATCGCGCCCTCCGGCAATAGCCTGATCGTGGTAATAGAGCAGCTGGGAGAGACGGGATATGTACGGTTACAAGAGAAAAGAGAATAGAGAAGAGAGAAAAGAAGAATGAATAGATGAAGGAAATCTCCTCTTTTATCTATCCTCTTTTCTCTTTTCTCTTCTCTCTGTAGCCGCTAGGCTGCCTCCGATGTCCTTCCTCCGCCTCTCCCGCTTCTTCGTTCCTCTCTCGGTGGTCCTCGTGGCCGTAAGCATTGCGCTGATGGTCAAACCCGGCCCACGCTTCAGCATCGAGTTTACGGGGGGAACGCTCATAGAGGTCAATCTGCCTACAGGCATGACAAAAGACGGCCTACTTGCCCTTGTGGAAGAATTCAAGCCGAGCACCGGAACGCCGATCCAGAACGTCGCTGCAGCATCCACAAAGGACGGCACGGTGATGCTCCGGATGCGTGATCTAAGCAACGAAGAGCACCTCGAGCTTCTCGCACATTTACGGTCAAAAGTAGGAGAGATCACGGAGCGCCAGTACACGACGATCGGTCCAACGGTAGGAGCTAGTCTTAAGAGCCGCGCTGGATGGGCACTCCTTGTCGCAAGCGCCGCAATCATCATCTATCTCGCGGCAGCCTTCCGGAAGATCCCCGGCCGTCTCTCGCCATGGAGCTTTGGTATGGCTGCAGTCGTCGCCCTCATCCACGACATCGTGATCACCATGGGCATCTTCATCATCATTGGCTGGTACACAACGTTTGAAGTCGACACGCTTTTTGTCTCAGCCCTCCTTTCGATCATGGGCTACTCGGTGAATGACACCATCGTCATCTTCGACCGCATCAGGAGCAATCTCCTTGCAGACGGAAAACGAGAGGCGCTTCCCTCCATTGTCGACCGCAGTCTCCGAGAGACCCTCACGCGAACGCTGAATACCGGTACAGGCGCGCTCATCATGTTATTCGTCCTCTTCTTCTTCGCTGCAGAAAGCATTCGCTGGTTTATCCTCACCCTCATCATCGGAACCGTCATTGGAACGTACTCCTCGTTCTTCGTCGCAAGTCCGCTGCTCGTGTGGTGGCAGAAGCGCCAACAGCGGTCGACAAGATAAAAGGGCTAAGTGCATAACGGAATGAAATGCCTTCGATTGGTTTTTTTGCCCTTTGCTCTTTCCTCTTTGCTCTTTTTCCCTATGCTCTGGCCTACATGCCAACCCCCACCACCATCAAGCGTCTTGCAAAAGCCAAAGTAGAGTGCCGCGCTGTCTATAGCACCGAACAAGCAGCCGATGCCCGCAAGCAGGCTCTGACAACTCTTGCGAAGAATATCAATCTTCCAGGATTCCGGCCGGGTAAGGCTCCCGCGGATCTTGTGGAGACAAAGGTGGATGGAGGAAGACTTCTCGAGGAAACCGTACGCGTGCTTCTTCCGGAGGCTATCCGCTCCGCAATGACCGAGCACAAGCTCGCGCCGATTATTCCTCCTGCGGCTTCCATCGAGAAAGAAGATCCCCTCACCATCGTACTCACGTTCATTGAACGTCCGAAGGTGACGGTCAAAACGAGTAAGATCGTCGTAGAGAAAAAAGGTGCCAAGGTTGAAGAGAAAGACGTAGAGAATATGATCAAGTCGCTGCTCTCGGAGCATCAGACGAGCAAGACTGTTGCGCGCGCAGCCAAGTCCGGAGACCGTCTCGTTCTCGATATCCGCGGAGAGGACGGCGAAGGAAAACCATTACCGGGAAGCGAGATGAAGGACCGCCCCGTGGTCATCGGAAGCAAAATGCTGATCCCTGGGTTTGAAGATGCACTCATCGGTCTCGAGGCTGGTGCAAAGAAGAGTTTTCCGCTGAAATTCCCCGAGAAATACCACGCCGAGCATCTGCAGGGAACGCCTGTTACCTTCCATGTGGATGTGAAGGTGGTCGAAGAAGTGATCATGCCGGAGCTGACCGATGCGTTTGTGAAGGAGAAGATGCAACTGGAGAATGCAGCCGCCCTGCGCGATCGTATCCGCTCTGCGATGCAGGAACAGGAGGATCGCATCGAAAAGCAGCGCAGTGAAGGAGCGCTTTTTGAGGCAATTCTCAAGGCAACGAGTGTGGAGCTTGCCGACGAACTCATTGAAGATGAATTCCGCGCACTCATCGAGGATTTTGCGGGCTCACTCAAGGAACAAGGGACGACGTTGGAACAATGGATGGAGAAGAGCAAGAAGACGGCAAAGGATCTCGATGCCGATATGCGTAAGCGCGCGGCCGACCGCCTGACGCTCCGGATGGGCATTCAGCAGCTTATCGAAGACAAGAAAACCGAGGTCTCCGACGAAGAGATGCAGAAAGCGATTCAGGAAATGATGGCTCCACTGGAAGTGGAAAAGCGTCTGGAGCTTGCACCCCTCTACGCCAAAGGAGAAAAAAACTACGAGCAGATGAAGTGGCAGAAGATGGTGGAGAAGTTGATGGAGGAATTACTTTCATGAAAGGAAAACCTAACGGTTTTCCTCTCATGAGCTCTCCTTTCCCTTTATGGAGGCGCTCCAGCTGGGCAAAGCCCAGCTTCGCGCATTTTTTAATACGGATGCTTTTGAACAAGATACTATGCATCCATCATTATGAAACAATATCCGAAAACCATTGTGGCAATCGGCGGAGGCTACATCCGCAAGGCTTCTACTCTCATCATCGACAAGGAGATCGTCCGGCTTTCCGGTAAAAAACATCCGAAGCTGCTCTTCATCCCCACAGCAAGCTCGGATAGCGTTCGCTACCAAGACTACGCTCATCGGTATTTCGGCAAGCGTCTGGGATGCGAAGTGGATCTTCTTCTCCTACTGCAAAACCCTCCCTCTCCATCAGAGATCCGGCGCAAGATTCTCGGCTCCGACATCATCTACGTAGGCGGAGGAAATACTCTCATGATGATGAAGCTCTGGCGCCGATTGGGCGTGGATACACTACTGAAGCAAGCATGGCACCGCGGCACTGTGCTCTGCGGCATCAGTGCAGGATCGATTTGTTGGTTTGATTCGGGGCACAGTGATTCCCTATCGTTTTACAATCCCAAGCACTGGAAATACATCAACGTCCGAGGGTTGGGGCTGATCAAGGGCATCCACTGTCCGCATTTTGATGGCAAGACTCTCGGGGTACCGCGGAAAAAACACTTCGAGAAGATGATCGGCAACATCGGTGGCATGGGAATTGCGATCGAAAACGATTGTGCTATTGCGTTCGTCAATAATGGATATCGTGTCATTCCTTCAAAAAAGAATGCAGGTGCATATCGAGTGTTTAAGAGAAAAGGAAAAGTGGTGACCGAACGGATTGTCGAAGTACCGGCATTACAACCGATTGAGAAATTATTCCGCAGGTAACAAAAAACCCCGCAATGGCGGGGTTCGATTGCCCGGAGGCTCCAACGGATCGACGATCTCATTATACCTGAAATACTACCCCTCAGCAGCACCCCTACTGGGGATGAAAAACGTGTCGCCGCACGCCCGTAGGCGATCCGGCTGGAATTGCTATTTCCACCAGATCTTTACCTTCCGACCCCTGCTCGCATTTTTCAGCATCTTGCAGTCATCACGATGCACCGTG
>CAYYFD010000086.1:0-4985 GCA_964471125.1 uncultured Candidatus Peribacteria bacterium | reverse complement strand
GACAATGCGACATTCTTCCTGCCACTGACGCTCTTCAATTTTGAAACTCTGCGCACTGAGCATGTACTTCCTATCATCAACTTTTTCCAGATGGCTGGCTGGAACCATCTGCACGCTGGGCAATCGGGCGTGCTCTATCCTCCTGCATACGCCGCTGCATGGATAGCGAGTGTTTTGTTGCAGTCCCCTCTCCTGACGATCGATATCCTCTGTATCGGGCACCTGACCGCAGGAATGCTCGGCATGTATGCGTGGCTGCGTCTCCTCGGAGCTCGTCGGGGCTTCGCCGTGGGAGGAGCGATCTTTTATCTTACGCTGCCGTTTACCACAATCCTCTCAAAATCCTGGGTCGTCGTCTCCTATACCCATTGCTTCGTGCCAATCTGCTTCGTACTACTCGAAAGCAATCTCCAACGACATACACCGGGAAAAACGATGGCATACATCTTCGCAAAAACCCTCTACATGCTCCAAGGGTATCCTCAGTACGTCGTATACGTTTTGCTTTTTGAACTGCTCTACATAGTACTGCGGGGGAAAGCTGCGTGGACATGGAGAACATGGGCCAGCTTTATAGGAGCAAATGGCGTTGCAGTGGTGTTATCCCTGCCCCTTCTCCTGCCCATGGCGGAGGCGGCGATGCTTTCCATAAGGGGAACACCATTTTCTCTAGGCCAATCGATAGATAAATCTGTCAGTCTTTCGGATTTTTTGCTCAATCAGATTATCCCCTATCAACGATATACGTATGGCGACATCAATACATACCTTATCGGTGGAAGTATTTTCCTCCCTTGGATCATCTACAAAACAGCAGAATCACAAAAGCATGTCCCGAGAATCATCATCAAACTGGGCTTAGCGTCCCTTCTTGCACTCCTCCTGAGTACACCGTTATACATAACTATCAGTTGGATACCTGTGATCAATCACTTCCGGTGGCCAGTAAAAATATTTTTCTTTGTCTGTTTTTTCTCCACGGCCGCAATTGCGCTTCTCTTGCAATGGCTAAAGGAAAAAGGTGTTCTCTCTATGAAGCAGATTATGCTTATAAGTATTTTTGCACTATTAAGTCATAGCATCATCCTTCCCTCTTTCCATAAAGGGAAACATCCGCTGAGCAGCGATCACTCTTCACTCGCCTTGTTCGCGGACGACAACTATAGGATGATCGGCGTTTCGACTCCGGAAATCAACCTGCAGCCCTCGCTGTACGAACATCTTCCCTCATTCAATTATCCTTCCGCGTGGAGGATTCCTGCGCTCACGGGATATGATCCACTTTCCTCGGATCTTCATACAAATATTCACACAACATTGACGGATTTCTCGGGTGTCTTCGACCCAAAGGACCTCGTCTCGGTAATGGACCACCTCTCGCGGTGGTCCGTGCAGTATTTTGTATCGAGAGAGAAACTTCCTGAAGATATTCTGAGGCAAACTTCACTGCTGGAAATTCTTTCGGACTCATCCGTCATCATCTACGAAAATCCCAACGCATTCCCTGTTGCAGCATTTAAGAGCGCGCCTATGATTCCCGTTCCTATCGAGTACCATGCCAATCGCCTACAGATACATACTGCGGGTGCAACCGGTACATTGTTCGTACGGATTGCTCCGATAACGGGGTATCACATGATCCTTGCCGATGGGACACAAGAGCCGGTAACCCTGACGGAAAGCGGTGTACTTCTTTCTCTTCAGGAACCACAGGATATTGTAAATATCCTGTACCGATCTCGGACATTTGAACGAGGGACATCTATAGCCTTGGCCGGCCTGATGCTCACTGCCCTTGGGCTTCTTGTCACCGCCATACTTTCATTTGCCCAAAGAGTACAAAGCAGAGAAGGCAATATGTTCGGCTAACTCCGCTTCCGTGCTACACAATAGGTCGATGTGCCAAAAGGCATTCGCATATATGCCGATAGCCAACATTCAATAATGCCGATACCCGTGAGCAAACTATTGATAACGGGAATCTGGCGCAATTCCGCCTTCTCCATATTCCTTCCACTTCTTCCTTGAAACCCAGACAGTATTTTTCGGAAGAAGAATGTAGGTGGAAAGAGATAGGCAAACGCATAGTTACTGCACACGACCACGTATCCGGAGTCCTGAAATAACTGCTTGAATCCCGCCCTGGTATATCGCTTACGATGGCCTAAAAATACATCTCGGTCGCTCCAAAGATGCATACTTGCCGGCACCGTTGCAACAATGATGCCATCAGGCGAAAGCAATCGCTGAATTCCCGCTAACACACGTTCCGGTTCATCGAGATGCTCGAGAACATCCGCGATGACGACCACATCAAAGAGCCGGTCAGCCGGTAATCGCTCCAAATGAAGAATATCTTCCAGAATTAGCGTGGCACGAGCTGATCGTTTTCTACAATGAGCAAGTGCTTCCGGATATCCATCCACACCCGTCAACAAAGAGCATGGAAACTCTTGTTCGAGATGCTGAATGAGCGAACCGTTTCCGCATCCGATATCAACGATAGTCGGAGCATTGCGAGGATAATAACGATGAATAAGTGAGCAAATAAGTCTTCGCTTAACCACAGACCAAAAATGGGTTTCCTCTGTGGCGTCTAAAGCATCGAGTGATTCGAGTGAAAAATGCAGGTCAAAACTTCCCGGTACGGACTGAAGATTTTGGGAATCCGACACATGCTTATCGGTAAAAGAATTGACCATGTTCTAAAAAAGACTATCAATGTCCTGCATGCACATCAAGAACGCCACGAACAGGGAAGCAGATGAAGCGTCAGTAGTACTTGTTATTCCCTGTTATAATGAAGAGAAAAGGCTCATAGCGGATACTTTTCATTCCTTCGTCAGGCAGTTTCCCAATGTTTGTTTTCTGTTCGTAGATGACGGTAGCACGGACAAAACGCGTCAAATCATTCACATGCTGTGCGATAAGCAACCTCAGAACATTGCTCTGCTTTCTCTACAGAAAAACATGGGAAAGGCAGAAGCCGTTCGCCATGGTTTATTACACGCTGTTCAGAATCATCCGGATTATACAGGGTACTGGGATGCCGACCTCTCTACTCCCCTGCCGGAAGTATTCGCCATGCTGCGTACTGCGCAGGCACATCCTGAGGCAGAAATGATTACTGGAGCACGTGTGCAATTAATGGGACGCACAATTGAGCGAAGAATAATGCGTCATTACTTTGGAAGATGCTTCGCTACCCTCGCCAGTGTCCTTCTACGCATGGCGGTCTATGACACGCAATGTGGTGCAAAAATATTCCGTGTAACCCCCCATCTCACGGCAATACTCGACGCCCCCTTCCTCACCAGATGGACTTTTGATTTGGAGCTCTTCGCACGCATGATCCATAGAAACCCCGATATGCGCACATCACCTTCATGCCGTATTATGGAGTATCCTCTGGAACACTGGCACGAACGGGCTGGAACAAAAATCCGCATATGCGATATCATCCGGCTTCCATGGGATCTGCTGCGTATTGCGCTTAATATTTGCCTTGCTTCAAAAAAGGTTGAAGTTGCAGCGGGTAGAGAGTCCTGATCAGCGCAGATCAAATATTACGATCGCCTCGCTCTCCGCAAAAACTGGTAACACCTTCCGCAATTCAAAAATACTTCGGGCATGAAGGCTTCTTTTGAGAACAAGAAATTCTGCGAGGTAATGCCTGCGGAGATTCTCCGCCCACACCGGAGAATCGATATCCTGCCTCTCAGAGAGCACACGAAGCGACCACGGGAATTCGTAGCGCTCCCACGCCTCTGCCATGGATCCACGAAGGTCAGACCAATCCCATCTCCATCGCTCTAAAAGGAGTTCGGAAAGAGCCATGCCCTCAGGATCACTGTATCCATCAATACTGGGGTCTATGCCGCGTGCATAGAACGTAGAAGAATTGAGGAAAACCAAGGGGGGAAAGATATCCCAGTCAACATTAAGGACGCGGCTTTCTGCAGGAACCTCGAGAATCGCTCTAAAGTTCTGCAGATTATTGGTGGGTGCATTTGCGAAGGTCCGGGTGGAGAGTTCGAAGAAATTCACAGCACATACAAGAAAAAGGAGGTGAATCCACAAAAAACGCCACCGGAGGTAAAAGGCCGGTGCGCGAAGATGCCGTAGAACATCCGAGGTGATCTCCGGAGTCACGGTGCTCAGCTGCATCGCAAGAATGAGCATCGTAGGCCAGAAGAAATCCACAGCCCTGGCCCAGAGGAAATACATGACCAGAAGAACAATGGTGAGTGAGATGCTCAAAAGAATATCGAAGCGATATACCGGGGCTTTCTTGTGAAGCAATCCATACATGGACAAGAGCATGAACAATAAAAAGACCAGGAAAATTACTATGAAGAGACTGACGTCATCGCCAAATAGCCCTCCCTGCATCTCTCCACCCAAACCAATGCCCTGATGCAGAAAGGGAATCCGGAGAAAAATCGTATAAAGATAGGAGATGTATGCAGCGGAATGCGGATACAACAGAAAGCCCAAGGTCACTCCCGCACAAGCGGCAAAGAAGCATCTCAGCGCAGTGTGCCATTGATGAAAAATGCAAAAACAAGCGACCGCTACCATGCAGAGCAACAATGGAAAAACGAAGAGCTGCGAAAGCAGCGTCGAAACGGCCATCAGCGCAGCGAGCACTGTAAACCGCCTTTTCAAGACAGCTATGTACGCAAAGAGAAAAAGCACGGTCTGCAGCACCAGCGGCCGTCCAACGATCAGGCGCTCTGTAAAAGTGCTGCTGCCAAAGAGCAGTAAGCAGATGAAAACGAAGGCCAATACGCGCGGCAGCTGGAGCGCCTGTACCACACGGACTGCGGCTAAAAGCAGTACTGCGAGAAAAACTGCCGTTGCAATTTTCAGGCCAATAACATTATCGGCAAAGAATGTGAACGGAATATAGACGAGATGAGAGAGAAACCACGGGTCAACAGCATGCGCAGCAAAATACCCTGTGAAAAAGTAGGTACCCCAGT
>CAYYFD010000085.1:0-5013 GCA_964471125.1 uncultured Candidatus Peribacteria bacterium | reverse complement strand
CCACCTCCTACGGCAAGAAATTGTGTAATGCTGTCCATGGCATTTCCCACGGCAGTCTCCACTCCTGCGGTAGTTGTGCCACAATGAAAACCGCCAATGTAGGTACATGGCTCTGCGCCGGGATAAAAAACTGCATGCGCGGTTTCAACGTACATTCCAGATAGTACTTCGCCAATACTGGCAAGAAATCTCATCATTTCATTGCTGGAAGAAGTTAGCGTTAAGGACAGAGA
Source organism: uncultured Candidatus Peribacteria bacterium (assembly GCA_964471125.1). Lineage (GTDB taxonomy): Bacteria > Patescibacteriota > Gracilibacteria > Peribacterales > Peribacteraceae > 2-12-FULL-55-11. Next base: position 4,780 of record CAYYFD010000085.1, on the reverse strand, counting down.
GGATAAAACCAAGTAGGAAGAGCATAAGAAGGCCAATAATAGCCGCAATCGCATGATCCTTTGCCTGTGTACGCTTTCCCTGATCGTTTCCGGAAATCATAATCGTGATTCCGGCAAACACCAGCCAAAGAATGACAATGCCAACGGCCACTTCATGAAGCCATGCAAGCCCTTCAGTGATGTACTGAAACAAGGGGAGACCGGTCGTGGGAATGCTGGAACTTGATCCACCTGTCAACGGTTGTATCAGCAATACCGTATTGCTCGTCTGAGCAGGCGGGGAGGATGGCGCAGCGAAACACACTGCTGGCAGTAGGCCTATGAGAAACGCAAGAATGCGAGAAGACATCAAAGTATTCTACCATAAAACTGATGAGTGGTATATTTGCTATAAAGTTGGTATTATTATATAATAATACAAATGCAGACACACAGAATTCTTCTGCTCAATCTCGGATACGAGACTGGTCTCGACGGCTCTTTACGAAGTATATGACCCAATCCTGGCGGTATCTGCACACGCCGGATTCCGTTATCCAGTCGATCCATACAGGCTTCCGCACGCTCATTCAAAACGTCCAGCCGGATATCTGCTGCCTGCTCGAGATGCATCATGATCCGGCACTCGTGAAAAGCTTCGGCGCCTACCGCTGCAAGCACATCGATCCGAAGTACGGCAAAACGAGCATGCTCCGGCGTCTCCCGTTCTTCCGCGATAACTGTAACGGCATCTTCGGTGTCGACCGCCTCCCCTGCCGCGCACGGGAGTTCCGGCACGGCACAAAGAAGCTGCTGTATGACGTCACCATCGGCAGTGATCTCTCGCTGCTCGTGGGACATTTCTCGCTCCATGCATCGGTACGCCAGCAGCAATTTACAGAGATCGCAGGCATTGTCCAAAACCGCAAGCGGACAATCGTCTGCGGGGACTTCAACGACTACGGCGGCATGAAAGAGCTCTCTCCCCTGCTGAAATCTACAGATCTACGCATTGTCCGGCCCGCACAGAATGCGACGTTCCCGGCATGTCACCCGCGCCGTCCTCTGGATCTCTTTCTCTGCTCAAAGGAGATCCAGCATGTGCATGCGGAGGTCCTGACCGACGTACATCTCTCCGACCATTTGCCGGTGCTGCTGACGGTTACGGTGTAATCTGTCTTGCACGGGGCGATGCTCCTCCCTAGGATTTCTCCTGCGTGCGGATGTAGCTCAGTTGGTAGAGCGGCGCCTTGCCAAGGCGCAGGTCGCGGGTTCGAACCCCGTCATCCGCTCCAACCTTCACCCAGCGAAGGTTGCCCACCGTAGCGCGTGAGCTCCATGGAATCCCTGCTGCAATAAGGACGCGTTGCTACGGATGGCAGGCCATCACATGTGAAAGTAGGCGATTCTTTCAAGCAATGCGGGATTAGTACAGTGGTAGTACGCGAGCTTCCCAAGCTTGAGACGCGGGTTCGATTCCCGTATCCCGCTCCACATTGCATCAACCATCCACCTGCGAAAAATCATACCCAAATGTGCTTTCTGCGGTGGCTCTCTGGATTTCATAAAAATCCATCAACGGCATGCCTCCCCTATTCTTGCGTGATGTGAGAATTCCAAGTCGCTCCAGAAGGCAACGCATCCGGTCTGATGCACTTACATAGATCGCCCGGTACTCTTCCGGATGCTGTCCTGCAGTGATCAACTGCTGCACCAAATTCCTTGTCATCAGCACATGCGCAAACGACCCGATTCCTTTTCCTTCGAGCTCCGGAATGATGATACCGGACGGCTGATACCAATTTTGCCTTGGCTCCTCTTCATCGTGCTTATCGATCGGATAGAACTTCCAGAAGATCGCCTTCTTCTCCAGATGATTACAGGTAATTTCTGCAAAACCCAAGCGGGTATCATCCAACTGAAAATTGTAGAAAAAGGATGATTCGTCACGGAGCGGCGAATCTTCGGATAATCCAAACCGGTCCTGAATGCTCTTTGGAGTTAGATCAGACTTATCAGCGTTCATAAATATTAATTTAACATATTTTGTATTAATAACCAGTATTGTCCGTTATTTTCCTGCAAGAAGCAGCTGCTCCGCCTCATCTGCCGCCTCCTTGAGCGAAGGAACAGCTTCGCGGATTTGATCAAGAATCATATGAATGCGCGGGGCATGCAGCGTAGAGAGGTGTGACCGTGATGCACGCTCCAAATGTGCTCCGTACGCCCACAATCCTCCAGCGACCGTCGTAACCATACCAGCAAGTACACTGCCTTCCGGAAGTCGCTCATGAAGTAGGGCTGCTACACTCCCCGCAATGACCGCACTCATTCCTGAGAGTAACTGCGTGGAACGCCCGTCAACTGACTTGCACTGCACATAGCGGACCGCTTGCTTGTGGTCGGTGGACTGGTCGGAAACGCGCTGCAATGCGGCGAATTCCTTGAGGGTGTCCGTGGGGGCCATGGGACAGAGACTCTATGTGACTGGAACGAAGATGCAACCACAAACAATGTAATCGCCCGATCACCAATCTGCTATTTCTTTTGAGCCAAAAGCGATGCCTTCACCTGATCCGCCGTAATAGCCAACGATGGAACGCTTGCACGGATCTTGTCGAGAATCATCCGGATACGCATATCGTGGACCGTAGAGAGTTCATGTCGGGCATTACGCTCGCTGCAGTATCCGTAATACCACTGAAGTCCCGCAAAAGCAGAAATGACTGCTGCAAGAATGCCAACCTCCGGTTCACGCTCATGCAGGAGAGCAACTACACCTCCCGCAACAAGTGCACTGACACCTGCTATAAGCTGTCGAGAGCGCCCTTGCTCCGACCTGCACTGGACATACTCAACTGCAAACGCATGGTCGTCATCCGTCTCAGCAATTTGATCCAGTACGACGAGATCCTTGAAGGTGTCGGTGGGAGCCATGGGAAAGCAGCCTAGTCAATATATGCACGGATGCAAATGTATATGGAGAGGAAATGCAGAATAAAACCCAGATGTACTAGGACTTCTGTGGAAAGAGAGAAGCTTCGACTTTATCAACTTCAGTCGCAAAAGAAGGCATACGCTCACGAATCGAGTGAAGGATCATACGAACTCTCAAGGCATGAGATTGAGAGAGCTGATTGGTATGCTTCTTTGCCCAGTTTTCGAAGTAGGTACTCAATCCCCAAGCACCACCAGCCAGTAGAGTAACAACGCCACCAAGTGCACTTGCTGACGGCACACGATCGCGGAACAACAATGCGGCACTTGCACCAACAGTTGCGCAAATTGCTGCAACTCTCATCATACATCCTGTTGATTCTGCCTCGGCCATTACAGCCGTCACAATGGCTCTGTGATCAGTAGATTCAACGATAAGACGATTCATCGCAGCAAACTCCTTTGGGTAGTCAAATTCGGAAGGCTCCATAGGAAAACACTACGTAAAGATGATGTAGATGCAATCTTTTATGAAAGAAATATGGTGATGGCGGCGCCACGTGATTGCGAGCTCAAAGGAATATTTGGCAACTGCACAAGTCGCGTAAAGCTCGCTCTGCTCGCCACGCGACACGTAAAAACGCTTCTCGTGCGCTCACCAAAATTTTCGTGATAAGTAAGTGGCTGCGCCACGTGAACGCGAGCAGCGCACTGTGAGCGTTTTTACGTGGTGCCCTCGACAGGAATTGAACCTGTATTCCCGGCTTCGGAGGCCAGTGGTCTATCCGTTAACCTACGAGGGCGTAGAGGAAGTATGAATCAGGAATTATGAATGCGGTAGCCCGAAAAACCGCTCAGTGTTCTCCGTGGTAATGCGATCCACTTCACGTAGATCGATCCCCTTCTCTGCGGCGACACATTTTGCAACTTCCACGACATACGCCGGTTCGTTGCGCTTGCCGCGGTACGGCACTGGAGCGAGGTACGGACTATCGGTCTCGATCATGAGCTGCTCTATAGGACACATCCGAATCGTTCGCAGAATTTCGTCGGATGCCGAAAAGGTCGCGATACCGGTAAACGAGAGAAAGTGCCCTGCCTGCACAAGAGATTCCACGTCTTCCCATTTTTCTGTGCAGCAATGAATGACAACACACGGCGGTTGCACTTCATCAATAATGTATCGGATATCCTCAATCGCCTCCCGACAATGAACGACTGTCGGTTTTTGTATGTTTTTTGCAATCTGCAATTGTTCCCGAAATGCATGCTGCTGTATTTCTTTCGGACTATTCATGTAGTGATAGTCGAGTCCAATCTCGCCGACTGCGACTGTTTTTTTATGAGAGAGCATCTTGATCATTGGCTCTTGGTTATTCTTTGTTTCTTGTTTCTTGTTTCTTTCCCACATGCTTGCGTTGTGCGGATGTACACCTATTGTACAAAAAATTTGTTCGTATTTTTCCGCTATTTCCAAGCATTTCTCTGATTCTGAAAGTGAATCTGCTATGCAGATCATACGACCGACCCCAGATGCAGTTGCCCGAAGGACAACGGCATCGAGATCGGTAGCAAATTTAGCGTCTGCGAGGTGGCAGTGGGAGTCGATCACTTCCCCAGTATACTCATCGCTGGAACTTACAAGGGCTCACAAAGTAATTAATCGGATACCCCTGTGGCGTGCAGGTAGGAAAGGTCTTTCCATTGGAGCACATGATGGGACGACAGGCATTACTGACCTGTCTCGTGCGTGCTGGCGTGAAATGGGCAGCAAGAAGGATGGGGACCAGAAGAGTGAGAAGAGGGATGCGCATATGGATGAAAAAAAGGAGGTAAAACCGGTACATGGATGAAGACGGTCGAA
>CAYYFD010000084.1:0-5028 GCA_964471125.1 uncultured Candidatus Peribacteria bacterium | reverse complement strand
GCCAAGTGACTCCGTATTTGTCTTTGATCCAGCCGTAGCGTTCGCTGAACGGATACGTATCAAGTGGCATGAGCGGCTCACCACCCTCAGAAAGTTTTTCCCACAGCGCATCGAGATTCTTGCGCGCATCTTTGTCCCCGTCTTTATAATTAGAGGGATCGAAGTTCAGCATAAACGATATGCTAGGATTGAGCTTGAAGTGCGGCCCCGCGCTGATTCCCATGAACGAATATCCCGCGAGATCGAATGACACGATGTCACAGTCACCCGACGGAGTGTCCCTGATCACAGACGTATGCGTGACTTTCGATCCTTTGCCAAAGGCGGCGACGTAAAACTCTGCGGCTTCCTTAGCCTGCGTATCAAACCAGAGATGGGGGACGATTTTCTGCATAATGATGAAACTGTACCATCAGAATAAGACGGGTGAGAGGGAAAATCCTTTCATGGTAACCTTATCGGAAAGAGGTTTATTTCTTGTGCTCTCCCGCCCCCACAAGTCCCGGATTTCTTTCCGCAGCCTTGATCACTTTTTTCAGGGTCGCAAGATTTAGATCACTGAGTTTCTTAAAACGGATGCAGCTCTTGCCCACATTTACTTTACCGAGATCTTTCTTATAGGTCTCCGCAATATATTTTCCGTCGATGACAGCACAGACGTAGAGACTCATGTACTGCTTCTGACTGGCGAGAGCGATGACCGGCCATTCGATAATCTCTTTCTTGTAGTTTTTGCACGGGAAGGCGCCGTACCCGAGCATGTTGTATGCGAAATACGGTTTCAGTTTGGGAGCTACTTTCTGTATCAGAGTATGAAGAAATTCTATGGGTTCGCGCCTCTCGGGTGGAAGCGCTTGCATGTATTCCTTCACCGACTTTGCCTTTATTGGCTTGAACATGTTCATACGGCTGTTGTGATTGCACAGTCTAGCACAATGATTCGCACAAATATGCCCACACAAGGGATAGGATTTCAGGATGCAAATCCCTTGAATATATTTGTTTTTTTTATTAATTATGTTATATTAACATAATGGGACAACTATCCAATCTCTGTGATCACTTCAAGGATGCCAAAGCGATCTCTCCTTCTGATGCGGCAGATGTTCACATGGCTCTGGAATTGTGTGCATCTGGTGCGATAACACTCGGCAGTGAAGCCGTCCGCAATCTCATGATTGCAGCAATAGCATTTAAATCGGCAGCATTTGCGGAACACTTGGAATTAGAGAATAGGACTCGTGCACATGAACTACGAAGCAAGGTTGATCCTGAACCGGAAAAGTACAGAGTCGCCCTACTCTTAAAGAGAGCTCAGCTAAAAATATTGGGCATTCTTGGTGAAGAAGATGATATACAGACCAATGTGCAGCAAGCCCTGCAAGAGCTTGAGCGCACCAGGGAAGCAATCTACGAGAGTGTAGAAAGAGTATCCGATACGGACATTGCTGATCTTACGACGGTAGCCCATCGAATCGCTGAGCAGCTACACATCGAGCTGCTGTCATTTCGCATGCAACGTGATGGTTCGGTCCGTTATCACACCATCAAAAATTCTTCTGAAGATCGTGAACTATTTGAGCGAGAATTGTCCGGTTGCACAAGCACTCCATTGCGTTTTTCCGGAGCACGCTTCGAAGATTAGCAATCGCTAGATTCTCAAATGCTTACGGTGCACCAACACTCTCCTGTACAGATGCTCGGTCACTTTTTCTCCGTACCATACCTGTGCGCAGGTTAAAGATATCTCCAGAGTAAAAGCTGATCGGCTTATCGGAATTTGGCGCATGGAAATTCACCGTACCTTTTCCGATAACTTCGGCATCTTCCTCACCATCCAGAAGAATGGCAGTTTCCTCCGCAATGCCTACTCCCGCGTATGTGGGGTTCTTCCGCACGGCTCGCCATAATCGTTCCATGCGATTGCGCGTATCCACATGCTGATCAAAAACCGCATTCTGTACAAATCCAAATCCTTCGCAGAGTTCGGGCTCAGGGTAACCCTTTCGGATCATAAGATCTCCCATTACCGCTGCACCTGCCGACGTTCCTCCAATCACTCCTCCGCGCTTCCAAAGCTTCCGGAGTTTTTCAAGGACAAGTGTATTGCGAAAAATTTCCAGGCGTTCCTGTACACCACCGGGAACCCAGGCAGCAGTCCAATCGTCTATGCGATCAGCAAACGACGGATCATCAGCCTCCCGAGGATCGCCGGGGTGCAATAAATCTACCTCTACTCCTTCCGGAGGCTGCATCCAGTAGAAGGGAATATCTTCTTTTGTGTTCTTCGTACCGGCATGGCCGCTTGCCGTTGTGATGATGCCAACGCGCTTCCCCGCCCGCAGGGTAAATGCATCGTCAATCGGCCCTTTGTGCGGCCCGCCACCAGCAATGAGAAGTGAACCCTTCTTACGAAGCACAGAAGATACAGGCAAAGTCTCAACCGGTTCATCGGCACGGACAATGCGCGCACCAAGGTAGAGCCCCACAAGAGAACGAATGAACTCCCTTCTCCCTCGCAAAGTCGCACTCTCACGGGGAGACCCACTGGGCCTCTCCGATCGCATAGCCAGCGCATCCGCTGTCTCTGCCATACCTGAAAGGATGGCCCGCAAAGCATGCAGTGTCAATAACGTGCAACGCCGGCAATACCGATGACAAACTTCTATGACATGACTTGCACACTACCGTGCAAAGAACACCTGTCGAATCATCGCAGCTCTACGTTTCCATAAAGCTCTGTGGTCATTGATCCTCGGATAACAATACCCTGTGGATCTGCGTGCGATATGTTTCAGGAAAAGACTTCTATCCCCCATGAACCGGCAGTCCTTCTCTTTACAAAGTGTTATAGCGACAAGTCCATCGATGAACTCCACATTGATGATTGAATAGCCATTTTCCCGCGCTAGCATGGTGAAGAATGTACTGGAGTAGTAGTAGCGACAATGATCCTTCCACGCACCATCACGTTCAAGTGCCTCGATATCCGGCACGAAGTGGATAAATATTCCTCCAACCCTGACCCACTGATGCATAGTACGAAAACACTCATACTGCGCATTGAAAGGTTCCACGTGCTCGGATGTCCCGAAGTTTGTAAGAACATCAAACGCACCGATCCAATCATCGCGCAAAACTGGTAAAGAGAGATCATATGGCAAGGCTCCATGTTCGGCATTCAAATCAACCGATATATGCTCAAATCCCATAGCGGCAAAGTACTCTTTGCCTGTCTGCACATCGATCTCCCATCCTGCCTCAGGCAACATACATTGATCACCCAGCTCCATCATCTTCTTTCCTACGATTGCATCACCGAAAACCCTTACGAGGGATTGGTTGATTATCTGCAAATGTTTTTTCATGAGTCCCATCCTGCCTATCATATATTTACTCCTTCAATATAAAAACCGTCACCTTAGGGCAACATCCCCTTCATCTCCTGTTACTCTAGGCATGTTATGGACTTCGACGTCGTCGTCATCGGCGGGGGGCCTGCAGGCATGATGGCTGCGGCAAGAGCCGGAGAGCTTGGCGCACGGGTGCTACTTCTGGAAAAGAATCCCGCGCTTGGAAAAAAATTGCTTATTACAGGTGGCGGACGCTGCAATATTCTTCATGCCGAGTTCGACCCCCATAGACTTGTCGCCAAGTATGGAAAAAAAGGCCAGGCACTGCACTCGTGCTTCGCACAGTTCGACGCTGAGGCAACCTGGGATTTCTTCGAGTCGCACAGATTGAAACTGAAAATCGAAGCGGATCAACGGGCATTTCCTGCAAGCGACAAGGCGGAAGATGTCTTAGGTGTTCTCCTGCGCTGCCTCAAGAAAAGCAATGTCACGGTGAAAACAGACTGCACGGTGAAGCACATAGAATATAATGGATCATTGATCACAAAAGTTGTTCATTCTTTAGGAGAAGATAAAGGGCTAAACTATATTATCGCAACAGGAGGAAAGTCCCGACCCGAAACAGGATCTACGGGGGATGGATTTAGCTGGCTGCGCGCACTCGGACACACGATCACCGAGCCGTCAGTTGCACTTGTCCCCGTTGTCATCAGCGATGCATGGGCGAAGGATCTCGCGGGTATCAGTCTGCAGAATATAAAGCTGAGTATGTGGCAGGGCAAAACCTGTGCAGCATCCGCAAAAGGCAAAATGCTCTTCACAGGTACGGGCCTCAGCGGGCCGCTTGTGCTGAATATGAGCAAGCAGATCGGCGCGCTTTTGGAAGGAGGGCCGGTGACCATCGCACTTGATCTCTTCCCCTCTCTCGACGCAGGCGCTCTCGACCGCTGGCTTGTAGAAATCTTTGAGGAGTCGAAAAACAAACTCATCAAGAACCATATAGGTCTCATTACCAAGCCACGGCTTGCGCACGCGATCCTACTCCTTGCAGGGATCGATCCTTCAACTCCTCTCCACCAGCTCACACGCAGCAACCGTCTGGCATTTGGAAAGCTTCTCAAGCACCTGCCGATGACCGTCACCGGTCTTCTGGGAACAGACAAGGCTGTCGTCACAGGAGGAGGAGTGGACTTAAAGGAAATAGACTTCAAGACCATGCGATCGAAGAGCGTCCGGAATCTCTACCTCGCGGGAGATATCCTCGACTTTGACCGTCCATCGGGAGGCTTCAGTCTGCAAATTTGCTGGTCGACAGGTTTTGTTGCAGGAACAAGTGCAGGCTCAGATGTATAAGATTCTGGCCTATTGCAATGCGTTCTGACGAAAATAGCTAATAACCACATTTTATCGATGAGATTAGACTCTACCTCCAGTGAAACAGGGTCCGGTCGCACTGGAAAAGTGCCGTCACGCATCCCGTGAGCGGGGCGAAGAAAACGCGTGGCAAGGGGTGTGGAGGAGTTCGCGTTTTCCGGCCCGCGAGCGGAGATGCGTAGGCATCTTTTCCACCGGCGACCGACGTGTTTCTTTGCGGTACTTTCTTTGCACGACGCAAAGAAAGTACCAAGAAGATAATGAAGAACTATGAGGACTTCTCCCTCAAAGGCGACCCCCG
>CAYYFD010000083.1:1177-5079 GCA_964471125.1 uncultured Candidatus Peribacteria bacterium | reverse complement strand
CGGACTCGGGGAATTTTTCTATAAAAATAAGATTGATCATCGGGGAGTGGTGAATTTTCCAATCGGCGAGAATGAGACGGCACAGCGTGCCGTCTCTACGGAGCCACATCATTTGGGAACGCCGGGGAAAATCCTCGTCCCTTTTGGAGGCGGCAAGGATTCCATCGTCACTGCGGAACTACTGAAAGCTGCAGGACACGACGTCACACTCCTACGCATCGGCCATCACCCGCTCATTACCGCTGCCGCAAAAACGGCACAGCTTCCACTCCTGACTATCGAGCGCAGGCTCGATCCCCTGCTCTTTTCTCTCAATGCAGAAGGTGCACTCAATGGCCATGTTCCGATCACAGCATATCTCTCCATTCTCTCCGTCATCATCGCAGAGCTGTATGGATTTTCTGCGGCTGTGTGGAGCAACGAACGCTCTGCAAGTGAAGGAAATACGAAGCTCCATGAACTCGAAGTGAACCATCAGTGGAGCAAGGGCATCATTTTCGAAAAAGCTCTGCAGAAGATGCTGGGGTCGCGAACACATGTGCAGTACTTCAGCCTGCTACGACCATGGAGTGAGCTTCGTATCGTGAAGGAATTCTGTAAGTATTCGAAGTACTTCGAATCGTTTACGAGCTGCAACGAGAACTGGAGGATCGCTGCAAAATCCGAAAGTATTGGATTTGGGCTTTGGTGCAGAGACTGTCCCAAATGCGCTTTTGCTTTCACACTATTCGCTGGATTTTTTCCGCGAACAACATTGGAAATACTATTCGGAGCGAACCTCTTTGCATCCCCTTCCCTCGAGCAGACGTTCCGGGAACTGCTCGGGCTTCAAGGCTTCAAGCCTTTTGAGTGTGTGGGAACAGCTGATGAAGTACGTGCGGCATTTTTCCTCGCCCATGTACGGGGCGAACTCGAAGACACTCCTTCGATGCAGATGTTTGTTAACGAAGTTCTTCCCACAATGAAAAATCCTGAAGTGTTGATTGCGCAGGAATTGGCGGCGGGGGCGGATCATGTGATCCCGAAGGAATTTCAGGGTGTTTTGCCGAAAACGTGAGACGGCACAGAGTGCCGTCTCTACAATGACAACCGACCCTTTCCATGCTTCTCCAAGACCTCAACGGCAAATCGGTCTGTATCCTCGGCTACGGGCGCGAGGGAAAGGCGATGGTGGATGCACTGAAACAATATGCGCCGGAGGCGAAGATCACGGTTGCGGATCAGAACGACCAGTTACGGGTTGCGGGTTGTGCGTTACAAATTGGTGATGCGTATTTGGAAAACCTAGAGCGCTTCGATGTCATCATCAAATCGCCTGGCATTTCCCCAAAGGTTCTCGAAACCAGTAACCCGAAACTCGCAACCGTAACCAATTCCACCCAAATCTTCCTCGAGGAAGCCGCCGCTCGCGGTGCCAAAGTTATCGGCGTAACGGGATCGAAAGGAAAAAGCACAACAGCATCACTGATCTATGCAATCCTGCAAGAGGCCCACCTGCAACCTGCAACCTTCCCTTTGCAACCATTCATTGTCGGTAATATCGGAGAGCCCGCTATTGCCCATGTGAAGGACATAAAGTTGAACACAATTTTTGTTCAAGAAATGAGCAGCTATCAGCTTATGGACTGTACGGTGAGCCCCCACATTGCTGTCATCACCAGCTTCTTTCCGGAACATCTTGATTACCATTCGACTCGCTGTGGCTCGCTCATGGCAAGCCCCGCAAGCAGCACTCCTCTAGAGAATTATCTGGAGGCAAAATCACACATCACGCAGTTTCAAACGGAGAGTGACTACGTCGTGTACGACACAGAGTCGGAGGGGGCCGCAGCAATTGCACAGATAAGTCCAGGTCGCCGCATTGCCGCACATGCGCAGGATATCCCGCTTGTGTCATCGGATCTCCTTCTAAAAGGAGAGCATAATCTGCGCAACGCTGCGATCGCGTTTCTCACAACGCGCCTCCTCGGTGTTCCGGAGCGCATCAGCATTCCGGTGATCCAGAATTTTAAGGGACTTCCCCATCGGCTGCAGTCACTCGGAATCCGCCATGGAGCCGAATGGGTGGACGATGCGATTTCCACGACACCGGAATCCACGATCGCCGCGCTCGATACCTTGGGCGACCGCGTGGCAGTGATCATCCTCGGTGGCCAGGATCGTGGAAATGATTTCAAGGCACTTGGGCATCGCATCGCACAATCGAAGATCCGCACCGTCATTCTTTTTCCTGGATCGGGCCCGCGGATCCGCAAGGCGATTGAAGATGCAAAGGCAGCTGTTGAATATGTAGAAGCAACATCGATAGAAGAAGCGGTGAAACAGGCTGTATTTTCTACGCCGCACTCCCTGCGACCTGCGCCGATAGTTCTTTTATCAACCGCCTCCCCAAGCTACGGAATGTTCAGGAACTTTGAAGATAAAGGCGATGCCTTCCGCAAATGCATAGAACACCAAAATCTGGTATAATTGACGCGTGAAACACATATGCAAATTCCCGAAACTCCTCGTCTTTATTGCATCAGTCGTCTTCGCATACGTTCTTTTGAAGATGGGAGCGTTCGACTGGATCGAGGCGCATCTCGACGGTGCCAGCTATGCGTCCATGCTTCTCGCAGGCTTTCTCTTCAGCTTCGGCTTCACGTCACCGCTTGCGGCGATATATTTTTTCGAAGTGTCGCACCTGGTACACCCACTACCTGCTGCTCTTCTTGCTGCCGTTGGAGCAACTCTTTCGGATGTCAGCATCTTCCAGTTCACGAAGCTCTCCTTCCACGATGAAATTCTCCGTCTCAAAGAGACACGACTGCTGCGCAGCATGCATGCGATATTTCATCATGAGCGGATATCGCATGAGTTTCGCAATGCACTGCGCTGGATTCTCGCCTGTGTCGTAATCGCCTCGCCTCTCCCAGACGAAGTGGGTATGACATTCATTGTCGGCTTCACGCACATCAAAGGATGGAAACTCACGACACTGTGCTTCGCTCTCAATGCCGTCGGTATCTTGGTGATTATGCTATTGGGAAGGGCGGCGGTGTAAAACAAAACAAGACGTACCAACCGAGACGTACCAACGGTACGTCTCTACGGTGGAATTTTCACATGCTCAGTATTGCGTACTTGTAATTCTCCATTCTTAATTCTCGATTCTTAATTCGTCCGTCCCATCCCCGATCTTCACCTTCGCCGGACGCAAAACTTTACCGTGAAGTTCGTACCCCTCTTCAAAGAGTTCGATGACAATGTCCTTCACACCTGCGCCCTGCTGCAATACTTCATGACGCTGCGAGTCCAGAGTTGTCCCCGTAGAAACCATGCGCTTCAGACCTGCACCTTCCAGTTCCCGCATCAATTGTCCTTCAATAACCATCACTCCTTTCACCCATTCGTGGTTCTTGAGATCCTCCGGCAGATGCTGGAAGGCTCGCTGAAAACTATCGACCGTCGGTAGAAGGCGCTTCATCATGCCCTCCAGAGCAAATGACGAGAGCTCCATGCGCTCGCGTTCCACTCTCGCCTTGGCATTCTGGAGATCCGCCTGCGAACGCGCGGCAAGATCTTTCATCTTCGCCGTCTCAGCTCTGGCGGCCTCAAGCTCCTCCACCAGCGTAGTGACTTGCGATTCCAGATCCTGCAGCTGCTTTTGCATGACCCCTAATTCCAAGGATACTTCGCCCGTTGATGGATCTTTTTTAGAGGGGGACATGTACATAGGTTGCAGGGAAAAGGTGGCATGTGGCAATGGCAATGTTGCAAAAGAATCGTATAATGGCCGTCGTACTCCCAATGCATCATGACCAAAAGAACTTCTGCCAAATCTTCCACAGCAAAATCCTCCGCACTACGCCGTCAGGTATTTTCCGTTTCGGGAATGACCTGCAGAAGCTGCGAGTTGCTTC
>CAYYFD010000083.1:0-1077 GCA_964471125.1 uncultured Candidatus Peribacteria bacterium | reverse complement strand
CGCCGTCAGGTATTTTCCGTTTCGGGAATGACCTGCAGAAGCTGCGAGTTGCTTCTTGAGCGTCGGCTAAAAGACGTCCCCGGGGTTGTGGAAGTTTCAGCAAGTGAACGGAAAGGGGTTGTGGAAGTACTTTCCAATCCCAAGCTTCACGCTCCGGACATCGATCAATGCAATGAAGCTCTGCATTCGACAGTCTATGCACTGCACATGGAAGGCACTTCTCGAGACATAGCACCCGACATGGCTGAAAAGCCCGACTGGACCGAGGTCGGTGGCATGTTCCTGCTCATTCTTGCAGGGTATCTTCTTCTGAAGCACTTCGGAGTTTTCGCATTCGCCAAAGGCATCGAAGGTGCAGCGAGTTTGGGAGCGGTCTTTGCCGTTGGACTCGTGGCCGCTTCATCCACCTGTCTGGCTGTCGTCGGAGGTCTTCTCTTAGCCGTCGCAGCGAAGTGGACCGAGCACCATGAGGGAGCAAGCCGCTGGCGTCGCTTCCAGCCCCTGCTCTCGTTCAATGTGGGACGTCTCATAGGGTACTTCATCCTCGGAGGACTCATCGGCCTGCTTGGCAGCGCAATTACGCTCTCCACAAAGGCAACAGGAGTGCTGACGATCGTTATCGCCGCCGTCATGATCATGCTCGGCCTCAACATCCTGCGTATCGTTCCGAAGAGGTATTGCACTCTCCCTCTGCCGAAAAGTTTTTCAAGGCGCATTCAGGCACTCAGTGCTTCTGATCATCCATTTGCCCCCGCCCTCCTCGGAGCGCTCACCTTCTTTCTTCCCTGCGGATTCACCCAATCGATGCAGCTTCTGGCTCTCGGGTCGGGAAGCGCGCTGCAGGGTGGAATCATCATGCTCGTTTTTGCGCTGGGAACGCTGCCTGCGCTCATTGGACTTTCCGCAATCAGTTCCCTCGTCGAAGGGCGTACGGCCCGCTGGTTTCTCACGTTCTCCGGAGCGCTTGTCTTGGTGCTCGGCATCTGGAACGTCCAAAACGGTCTTCTCCTCACCGGTATCGATGCTTCTGGCATCGTGCGGTCTGCTCTGCCGGGAATTACGCGCCAGCCTCAGCCC
>CAYYFD010000082.1:0-5104 GCA_964471125.1 uncultured Candidatus Peribacteria bacterium | reverse complement strand
CAGTACCGCGCACTCGCTTCCTACGGCCACTTCGGTCGTGTAGATCTCGGTGGTGGCCGGGTGAAGAAGAAAAGGATGGACGCTCTTCTTGCGGCATTACCGTAATCACTTTTGTTATGCCATCCAATAATGTCCATTCTGTTTTGCACGATCTGGAACAGTTGTATCCAAGCAATTTGGATAGCGGCAGGGATGCGGATGCCATCAAAAAACTTCTCAACGGTCAGTGTGCTGTTGTACAAGAATGTGTCGCGCATCTCGTCCAGTCAGCGAGCAGGTCACGCACGGGGGTGATCAAGGCGTGCCAAGGTGTGCGCACAAATTTTTCCAATGCCAGTGGTCCATTGAATCCCATATGGCCGCATATTCTTGCTGATCTTTTGGACGGCTGTGTAGAGCAGCAATGCGAAGGTGACTTTAGCTTGGCCCTTGCAATGGTTGATTCGGATCCACAATTTTCAAAGTTGCATGTGGGCCGGGAGACAAATCAGATCGTGCAGCAGCGCAAACAGAAGCGGAGACAGAAGAAATGGGATGATGAGTGGAGTGATTTTCTTAAGAAAAACGCACAAAGGACAGGCGCAGTATCTCGATAATTTTTTCCGATACATTGATTATTTCCCATTCAGAAGAGGAAATCGCCACTTCTTGCCACTTCATATTCGCAGAGATCTTGCGTTCTGGAATGGAAGGTATCTAATGGATATATGACACATCTCGATACATCATCGGCTGACACAAATCACTTGAGTCTCGTATCAGAGAGTGTGGAACCAACTCCGGAGTATGTCTGGTCGCCGGATGATCTTGCGTTGTGCGAGCGTATTTTCGATGCAGCGCACAGATCTGGTATTAAAATTGGTGAGGATTGTGAGAAAGCGGTGAAAAGAGCAAGTGACCCTGTAAATCTTGTGGATCTTGGTGAGGTACTCATACACGAGTTGACCAAGAACGATTTACTTTTGGACCCCAAAAATCGCGGCATTGTTACGTTTGCTGCGCAGCTTTGTGAATCATCTCCAAATGCCGCACTTCAAATCGCTGGCCAGCGACTTGCTACAAAAGTTCAAGCGTTTGAATCTGGCGTGGCTGGCAGGGCCGACCCTGTGGAGGACTTGTCCGGCCAGGATGTAGATCATATACGTGTGCATTGATCTTCTGCATATCAGACGGAGTACACTGATTCCATTCCCGATGAAGTCGCACCGTGGTCGGCTGAAGGGATGCAACCTTCCGGGGCTGCAGCGGCAGCCGTTGATTGTCTGGCGCGGTCTTTCGGGTGGAGCGTTGCAGTAACAGTATCCGAGCTCTCGCCGGATAATCTTCGTTTCGGTGGCACGCAGCACTTACGCAATGCTGTGATGGACGTTGCCCGCACTGCGCGGCAGGCAACTATTATTACCAATATGATCGATGCACTTATTGCTGTAAGAGCCCCTCCCCGTCTCATTGAAAGTGCGACACTGGTCTTCATCGAACGCACCGAGCCGAGATATCTTGCGCATTAGGATTCTCTTTCTATGACGTGTATTGGCGGCGGAGAAAGGTTGATCGCTGCGAATTTTTCCTCGATCTGCTTTGTCAGTTTTTGTACGGCATCACCTGCCTCATTTTTTACGGCATCGGCATGAATAATTACTTTGCGTATCGGGCGGCTCGCAATTGCCATGCCAAGTGAGAATGTATCGGTGCAGTGCAATGTTCCGTTCACATGACCGTTGGTTTCACGCATGAGTTCGACAGTCACAGGGTCGATAGCATCAGCATTTTTATGTCCCATTGCACGCATGTGCTCGATCAAAACTTTCGGTGACATGCGGCGGAAACTGCTTCCTGGCACTTTCCATGTGTGTTGAAACGCTCCACCATCCATTCCTGTTCGTGCGGCATGAGAGGTGATCTGCAGCGCGCGTCCCACCTGTGAGGTTGTCAGAACATTTCTGCGTCCGACTTTTTGGATCTCCCCGAAGGTCATGTCTTCACATGCTGGTAGCTCCTTCATGGCTGCAAGCTACGATCATCTCTGTGTGATGTCAACAATGGTTGTCTTGGGATAGTAGTACTCCAGTATCCGTTCAGCAGTCTTTCCCTCGTTTGCCTGCCCCTCTGCTCCGCATCCACTCATGCCCACTCCGTGCCCTGCCATAGCCATTCCTTTGCACCAAGGGTCGGGCTTGCTCTTGAAGATTTCCGCATGCGGAAAGTTCTTCCATCCCGCTTCCTCGGGGCTCCTTGTCCGTCCGTCATCACTCGAGAAGTACGGAGGCTTGATGAGTGCATCGCCGATCATCAAAACATTGTCCGTTGTCGATCGTACGGCCTTCACCCAGCGTGGATTTTTGAGCTCAAAGGTGATGCCCTTATACGATTGAAATCGTGCGGGAGAATCATCGCCGTCGTAAGGCATGCCCGGAAATTTCCTATATTTTTCCTGCATGTAATACGCCGCATATGTGCGAGCGGCTATGGCAAACGCGCGTTGCTTTTCATAGGGCTCCGTATCCGGCTCTTCCGCGAGTCCTGCAAGGTAGTCTTCGAGGGAAATGCTATTGATGATTGCGGCTCTGCCATCGATAACTGTGCATTCCAGCGTACCTCGGTATTGCGTTTTTAGTTTCTGAAGATCGACGGCATCGCAGCTTAGTGCATTGGCTTCACGGGTGGAAAGACGGATGCGGATTGCAGTTTCTGCTTCCGATTGCTTCATGCTTTGTGCATCGTTTGAACTACTTGGCACAGGAATCAATGAATCCGAAACATCCGTAGTATTGCGTGCTCTCCTCCCACCTACTTCCAGTGTGTATTTCACCCCTCCTATATGCAGCGTGTATGTGTCCGGATCATTGGGGTACGTTACGGCGAGCCGTATGGTTTGTACCGAGAGGGGTGCCAGATCTTCTGGAAGCAGAATATCCGTACGTACAGGGATAGTTCTGCCACCCAGTTCCTGCGTAAGGCCTATTCTCGCGCTCGAGCGCTGCACTGATCCGATGCGTGTACGCCCGCGGATCATCGAATTTCCCGAACGGTAACGTACGAGAAAGATTGCTGTGCCTCCGGGGCGTCCGGTGATACTGGTCGGGCCAGTAGCTTCCATACCGGCAGCATTTTCCTGAGTGCCGGATTTTCTATTCTTCTGCAATTTTGTGAAAAGTCCTGCGCTCGTCGCTTTGGGCGGCTTCGGGAATGCAATCGACGCAGTGAGATCATTGCTCGCAACGTGTGTGCGCACCTGATCCAGCGTCTCCGCCACGTAGTACCCCGGGCAATCCGTTGAGAGAAGGTCGCGGTGTCCTACAACCGGAGGACGATCTTTGCCATGGAATCTCACGGTGCCTTTTGGGTTGATGTTGTAGGTGTCTTGGAGCCGCGCTGTGAGCCACTGCAGTGAGCGCATCTGTGTCTGTGTAGGAAGCTCGATCTCAAAGTTTCCCATGAGTGCGATACCCACCGTTCCCACATTGCCGCAGTACACATGCCCTCCCACGACATAATCCCCTCCCGCCTTTCCCTCATAGATTTTTCCGTCATCACCGATGACATAGTGATATCCGATGTCTCCCCATCCCTTGCCATTAGCGTGCATTGTATACAGTGCACGCATTTGTTCGGTGGAGGATCGCTTCTCGCCGGTATTGGGGATCGCCGTGTGATGTACGACGATCAACTTCACGCCCTTGCTGTACTGCAGCGGCCAGCGGTAGGTACGTCCTTGGTCGTCCTTCGTGACCGTACGCGCAGCCTTGAATTCGCCTGGGTACAGTTTCCGGTTTTCCTCACACTCCTTCTGTCTCTGCGAGATCGTATCTGGTTCGGAGGTTTTGTCGTTTGCCGTATCCGCAGTTTCACTTTTCGGTTCGCCGTTTACCACAAGGAAAGATTCATCTGCTCCCCATTCGGAGCGGGAAATAATCCTATACGACTGTTCCGCGTGAACGCTGAATGGGACGAGCAGAAGACCGATGATTCCGAAAAATACTCTCAAGGACAAACAGTCTCCACGTTCTTGGGGGGATTTTCCATTTTCAATGTCCTCTTTTTCATTCAGGACAGCATCTCTTCGTATTGCTTCACCATATTCTCCAATGAAAACTTCTCCTCCGCTGTCCGTTTGCCGATTGCACCCATGCGTGCGCATTTTTCTGGGTCCTCTTTCATATCCAGAATGGCTGTACGGAGGGCTTCCACTGATCCGCATGGAGTAATGACAGCATCGCGTCCATTCGTCAGGTACCCCGCTATGCCACATGCATCCGTCACGATTACGGGAATACTGAGCATCATCGCTTCGCCTGCGACAAGGCCGAAAGGATCATGCTCGCGTGAGGGGAGAACGAAGAGGTCGAGACTGCCGTAGAAAGACGCAAGGTCATCGATGTGAGAGGTAATGGTTATGTGTGACAGATTGCAGATTGCAGATTGCAAAGCAGCTTCTGCAGGACCTGTGCCTACAACAGTGAGCTGTACGTCCGATAGATCTTTGACGGCATCAATAAGTATGTCGATGCCTTTGTCTTTCGAAAGACGCGCAATCGTTCCGATATGAAATTTTTGCAACCTGCAACCTGCAACCTGCGTCTTAAGTCGAGATGCATCAATTCCATTTGGTATCGCCACAACATTTTTATATCCCAGTTTTTCATAGATCTTTTTACTGAGATCCGACACAACAATCGTTGTCGCTATCTTGCTCAATGTGCGCAGTCGTCCAAGCCAGGGATTGCGCGTGAGCCAGCGCCCAACACGGTCGTGCTCCACCCAGATCACTTTGATGCCTTGAGCATGGAGCAATGGAGTGAGGAGAAGTTTTTCGGAGAGGCTGAGCATGACGACGACATCGAGACGCTGTGAAAGTTGCAGGTTGCAGGCTGCAGAAATAAGCCTTTTCTTCATAGAAAATTTTCTCCATAAAAAGCTGAATACTGAAGCCTTACTGACAGGCGGATTACCGATATCCAGTTTTGCAACTTGCAACTTGCAACTTGCAACTTTTTTTAAAAGCACCGCACAACTTCCAAGGAACGCGACTGTATGTCCTCTTTCTTGTAGCCCCTTCATCAGTGCCAGCGTCTGCACCTCCGCGCCGCCCATGCGGCTTTCTAAG
>CAYYFD010000081.1:0-5159 GCA_964471125.1 uncultured Candidatus Peribacteria bacterium | reverse complement strand
CGCTCACCATGACACGCTTCGCAAGTTACCACCGATACACCCGCACTTTTCTCTCCCCTCCCATCCACTGCACCGTTTCCGTACACTCGGGTTCGCGCCCTTCAAGCGGAAAAACGGAGGAAATGACACGCGTGCCGGGTTTCAGCTGAGCATCGAATATCGGCAACAATTGATGCAGCACACCGGGGAGCAGATAGAGAAAAATACAATCGGCATCACGAAAATCTGCTGTGCGTACGTCGGCCATCTTCCATGTGATCCGTGAACCGGAAAGCAGGATGCGAATCTTTCCAAGAAGCCACACTGTCGGCACGAGCTCGTAGCCAATAGCAGTGATCTCCGGCGTCTGCGTCTTTGCAGTAATAAGTAACCGCGCGTCCCCCGCCCCAAGATCGTAGACGACAGCACCAGGCTTTAAATCTGCCAGCGCAACCATGCGCTTCACAATATGCATGGGAGTCGGGACATACGGCGCACCAAGCCATAGATGCATGCAAATGGTGAGCATGACCAAAAGCAGAAACCCTGCAATAAGTATGAGAAAAAGATTGAGGAGCACGAACCCAGTCTACCTGTAATGTGAGCGCTTGCGATGACTACCTCCCGCACAATCGATACACACTGTCGTTCCCAGCGCGCCCTCCAATCGCGCAAGAGAAATCTGCGCATCACACAAACCACCTTTAGGCTTTTCGGCTGTGCATGTTCCTTTCCATCCTTCGGCAATCAAAGCCTGAATAGCCTGAATACGCTGCAATGTCGCCATTGCACGCTCTACTTCAGCCCGCTGCACATCCAATGCGCTGGACTCTGCAGCCTGATCGAGCCTGTCGCTGCTGTATGCCCCCTCCATTGGACTGCTTCTCGATGTAATAATGTGCTGACATGCCTCTGCAGCTTCTGTAAGACGCTGAGACAATCTCTTAATGACCGTACCCTGGGGCGAATCGCCAACAACATCCCCAGACTCAACTGCCGCTGCTATCGCTTTTTTAACCATGGCGGCCAAGATACGTGAAGGTAAAACCCTGTCAATTATCCTGAGAACATATTTGTGCGCCGGAGGAAAGTAGACTAGGCTTATAAAGCCCTTTTGGCTGCATTTCCCACACCTACCATTCAAAAAAATCGCAACGTTTGCCCCATGAAGGGGTGTGGCAAGGCTTCCCACGGAAAGCCGTACTGCTTAAAGCACATTACTGCAGCTCAGCGCAGGGCTCTTCCAGCGGATATGCAATCGCGCATCGTTTCCGGCTGTTGCGAAGCACACTGCATAGTAGGTGCCGTACATGAAAGCGGGGAACAATACTGCAAGGCCTGCAAGGAACCCTGTCACTGGAAGGCTGCGTAAGACAGTGAAGTTTCCTAAGCTGACACTGCAGCTGTTTTCTTGTGCCTGATCTCAGAAAAATGCTCAACATAACAAAAACCCGTCGTTTCCGGCGGGTTCTTGTAGTTCATAGTTCAATGGCAATTATGCAGCCATTGCTGATGCACGAACATTGGAGGCCTTTGGGCCCTTTTCGCCCTGTTCGATATCGAAATCGACGGCCTGACCGATCGAGAAGTTCTCATACTGGCCATCGCAGGCACTGTGGTGAAAGAACACATCGTCCGATCCCTCAACCGTGATAAACCCGAAACCCTTTTCTGTCTTCGTCTTGATAGTTCCTGTAGCCATGTCTGTAAGGAGTAGAAAAAATAAAAGTGTCTAAAAGACAGGTAATCGTAGCACTATTTGTAGTGACATAGATACCCCGTCAACGAAGTTTCTCAAGGAAATTTTTTACGCGTCTTCTGCTCTGTACCTCTATACGACTCTCAAGATGTGTATGAACGATTCCCCGTCAGGCATAGCAATGTCATCCGTCTCCTAGAGAGGCTATGATATTTTTCTCTCTCCTTCGAGAGGCATTTACACAGTGGCGCGAAGATAAAGTACCGCAACTGGCAGCATCCAGTGCGTACTACACAATTTTTTCACTCGCTCCATTACTCATTGTCCTGATCTCCATTCTGAGCATGGTGTTCGACGAAACCTCGGCAAAAACCGTGGTCTTAGAGCAGATCAGCGGCCTTATTGGCCGGCAAGGGGCTGAGGGAATCGGGTCGATGGTAGATGCTGCGCGGTACGAGGCGAACTCAACGATCGCTGCGGTCACGGGAGTCGTGATTCTTGTATTTGGAGCAACGGGAGTGATGCTTGCGCTGCAAGATGCGGTGAATTTTATTTGGAAGGTACGGGCGAAAAAGACGACAAACGGCATACTGATTGCGGCAATAAAGAGAATTTTTTCGGTGGGGTTTATTTTGGGCATCGGATTTTTACTACTCGTCTCGCTGGTTGTATCAGCTGGGCTTACGGCATTTGGAGCCTATTTGGTAAAGTACGATGCCTTGGCAGGGCTGCTACCGTTAGCGAATACCCTTTTATCGGTCTTCGTAATTACCGCGCTTTTTGCAGCTTTATATAAATTCATGCCGGACGTACGACTTACATGGAATGATGTCCTGCCGGGGGCCGCACTTTCGGCACTGTTGTTCGTTATCGGAAAGTCGCTCTTTGGTTGGTATTTGGGACAAAAAGATGCAGTTTCTGCCTACGGGATTGCCGGCTCACTCATTCTTGTGCTGCTTTGGGTTAATTATTCTTCCCAAATCTTTTTCTTCGGCGTCGAATTTACTAAGGCCTACACATTGGAACGGAAAGGCTCTGTGATTCCCAAGGAGTATGCAGAATTCATAACGCCTTCCCTGCCCCGGAGAAAACCATACAGAGGCGCTGCATTTGCAGGAGAAGTGGCATTATTCCTTATGGAACTGGGTATTCTTCGCCTGGCGAATAAGTTCAAACGACGTTTTAGGCGCTAAAATTACTCTCCAAAACCGAACGGTATTGCTCGTTTTTTTATGAGCGGGGTGATGGAATGCAATAAAGAAAAGCCCCTCGGAAAGAGGGGCTCTTCAGAATTCTTTTTAGTGCTTCGGCTAGTTATTCTTGTTCTTGGCACCCTTATCTTCACCCTCATCACTCTGAGGATCTTTGTAGGGCTTCTGATGATCGGAGCCTTGGCTTCCTTTTTGCGGCATCTGCTGTCCCGCAGGGTCAGGGTATTTATCCATAAAAAATGGGGGGAAGAAAACCTGACGGCGAATACCGACTGGCACTTCTTATGACGCCTGAAGAAGCTCTTACCTTACCTCTATTGCTTTGCATTTGTGTCCTAAGTAGGTCCCTTCGCACTAAGGAAAAGCCTGAGCGGCAGCTCACGGAACATCAGAGAATAGATCCATCTGCACAGCGAGCTAAATAAAAGTAGTAGGACATGGTATGTAAGTATAGCCTCTCGGCTCACTTCGTTCGCTCGAGGCACTCGCCTCGGCTTTATTCGTTAAATCAATGCGGCCGAAGGCCACGAGCAAGGCGCCTCAGCGCCGAGTCGAGTGGCAGCCCTTAGTGGCTCCGGTGCAACCCTTTGGGAGGCGATGATGTATTGGTATGAAGTCCTGAAGTTACACAGCAGTGCCTTGCTTTTGTTCTTTACGGAAAATATCAAGAAGTGCAAAAAATAGAGTCATCGTCAGCGGACCCAAAATAAATCCGGCCATGCCAAAGAACGCAATGCCTCCGATGACAGAAAAGAAAATGAAAGCTGGATGTATCTTCGTACTTTGTCCGACTAACATCGGATGCAAAAAGTTATCGAGAAGTCCGACGGCCAACGCTCCCCAAAGAGCGAGCCCGATTGCGGAACCTGTGCTGCCTGTTGCAAACAAATAGATCACGAGCGGCGCGATCACAATCGCTGTGCCTGCGGTTGGAATGAGAGCTCCCGCTGCCGCGAGGCTCCCGAAGAGCACAGGGCTTGGTACTCCAAAGATCATAAGACCTATGCCCGTCACAATCCCCTGTAGCAGTGCGATAATGAGCGAGCCGCGAATGACAGAATTCATGGCTAGCGACATTTTATGTGCAATTTTGCGGTCCTCCGTTTCAGTGAGAGGGCTGAGCACAATGATATTTTCAACGAGCCGCTTTCCGTCTTTAAACATGTAATAGTACGCAATGGAACCAAGTAAAAACTTGATGATAGTATTGATCGTTCCTGTGAAAATTTTCTTCAGTGCCTCCGTCACCCATTGAAGTCCTTGACTGATATACTGATCAAGATTCAGCTCCAGTCCAGGAACCAGATTTTGTACGAATGTTTCGACACGATGTAAGAGTTCCAGCATTGTCACATTTCCCGAACTGATAGCGTCATATGCGGTTTGCGCTTCGCTCGCTATCTGCAAACCGATGAGCGTGAAGGGGAGGAGTACCAATGCAAGCGTAAAGAGCACCATCAGTCCCGCAGCAATGCCTTGCTTCCGTACATACGATAAAAGCTTTTCATACAAAGGATGCAGAATAACAGCGAACGTTCCTGCCATCGCAAGTGTGACCAAATACGGACGGAAAATCAGAAATACCAATGCTGTCACGAGGATAAGCAATGTGAGAAAAAATCCTGTGCGGTAATTTGGGTCTCTCATAAAAGAAAGCATAGCACGATGGGAAGCCTAGGATTTCTTTGTTTAAGCTTTCCAAGATGGCAGCCCCACAGGGAGTCGAACCCTGGTTAGCGGATTGAAAACCCGCTGTCCTAACCGTTAGACGATGGGGCCACATACGAGAATGAACTGCTATGCAGTATAGCAATCCGAGAATGGAGTTACAGCAATTTCCCACGTTTGCCACATCGAGACAATTAGCCCAATGCCGCACATACTGCGTGCCCGACTCTCCCGTCCCCAATAACCTCGGGTACGCTTAGAGAATCCCCGCAAACTGCAGAAGCATGATGATGGCAACGACGCCGATGACGATGTAGCCGATGTGCTTCAGTTTTCCGTCCATAGGGATGTAATTGAAGATCAGGGCAACAATGAGAAGGATAATGAATGGGGAGATGGCACCCATAGGTAAGGGGGGAAGAGTAGGGAACTGCAATACCAAGGAGACGTCCCAGAGGACGGTGTATTACCGATATCTTCCAAATTCCATGTCCTCTACCATAAGGAGCTGTCATGGAATGCAAAGATAAACGTCTTAGAACACAGCCCCCCCGAACACACCCCCCCCCCCTCCCCCCCACCCCCTCCCACAAACATCCACC
>CAYYFD010000080.1:0-5226 GCA_964471125.1 uncultured Candidatus Peribacteria bacterium | reverse complement strand
AGGCTTTGCCTTTGGGTGGATTTTGGGGATGTTGACGAAGAAAATATTGAACAGAGAACCACGGCCGGAATTGGTATAGCGAGGGAAAGTTAATGACATTTCTATATAGTTTGCTATAATATTATAAGCTGCTGACCTTTTCAATCACCATTAAGGAGGACCCATGTTAAGCGCCGACGGATACTTTATGTTTACCATTTGTATTCTTGGTATCGGGGCGTACTTGTATGCCCTTACCTGCGAGCCATGTCAGAAAGTGAGAAGGTACATTGCTCTTGGCATTACAATGCTCTGCATTACCGTTGGGGTTCCAATGGTTATGCGACTTATCGGTATCATTGAATGATACCGCAGGGTGCAGTTCTACGGTCAGCAGCCGTTATAGGAGAGTCCGTGTGGACTCTCCTGTTGAACATATTCAGTGCAATCCACCACGCAGAAAATCCATCAATGCGGATCTTTCTAGAGCCTTCCGGCTTCAGCGTCTTCATTTGCAGTACCTATCCCTCCAGCGCTGCCTTGCTCGCACTCAATTCCGCGAGTTCACTCGTGATGTTTCCCTGTCGTGTCTGGTTATAGCTTAGGGTCAGATCATCCAAAATCGCCGAGGCGTTATCCGTCGCTGACCGCATCGCAACCATGCGGGCGGAGTGCTCGGAGGCGACGGCTTCGAGGAGGGCTTGGTAGATCTGGAGCTCGGTGATCTGGCTCAAGGCTGCATCAAGCACGGCACTTTCCGAGGGCTCGAAGAGATACTGTGCATTGCCTTCGGGCAGCGTGAGCTCACTGCCGCTTCGCACAGAGCCGGGATCAATACTGAGAGATTTGATCATGTCTGTGAGGGCCGTCTGCGAGAAGGGGAGCAGTACTTTGGCTGTAGGCTTTTGACTGAGTGCGGAGATGAAGTCGGGGTAGAGGAGTGTGACGTGGTCGTAGGTGCCTGCGGCAAACGCTTCCGAGGCGATTTTGGCGACCGGTGCGATGTCGCGTAGCTTCGGATGGTTACTGAATGCCGGGAATGCAGCGATGACGTTCTGTCCGGCGCGAGCCAAGAAGTTTTGCCCTCTGCGACCGATGGCAATGAATTCCACTGATGCAAATGTAGGAATTGTTTTAAGATGGGCAATGTATTCCGCAGTGGATTTCAGGATCTGCGTGCCCATACTTCCGGTGAGTCCGCGATCACTGGTGAAAAGAATCCCAAGCACTTTTTTTACAGGTCTTGGGCGCAGTGCGGGGTGAGACTCAGGGTTTCTATTGCTTACACGAAGTAGGATATGCCATGAGGCGAGTGCGAAGCGTCTCAGGGTTATGGCATTGCTTACAGCGCGGCGCATCTTACTCGCGGCGACGAGCTCCATGGCTTTGGTCACCTGGCGGGTGGACTTGATGCCTTTCATCTTGCGCCGGAGATCACGGAGAGAGTTTCCTATGGGATAATGTGGGGAGAGATTCTATGTCGGGTAGGGGCATTGCGCGCAATGCCCCTACGGCCTTGGTTAAGCCGTAGTTGCAGTGAGTCCTTTGCGCTCTCGATAGGCAGCAATCACACTCTTCAGTTCGGTTTCAGCATCTTTGGTAATTTCTTTGCTGAGAATTTCGAGAAGAGGCTTCTGGTCGCGGGCCATCTGGTCGAGGAGCCCCTTAAAGAATGTGCGGACATCAATGACGGGAACGTCATCGATGAGGCCATTCACACCGGCGTAGAGCATCACGACTTGGTTTGCCACGGACTGCGGCTCGTACTGTCCCTGCTTCAGGATTTCCATGAGGCGTATGCCACGGTCGAGCTGCTTTTTGGTGGCGCTATCAAGATCGGATCCAAACTGTGCGAAGACGGCGAGTTCACGGTACTGTGCCATTTCCAGGCGGAGTTTTCCGGCAACTTTCTTCATCGATTTCACCTGAGCGGCGGAGCCTACGCGTGAGACGGAAATACCAGCGTTCACTGCCGGGCGTATGCCTTTGTAGAAGAGGTCGGATTCCAAGAAGATCTGTCCATCAGTAATGGAAATGACGTTTGTTGGGATGTAGGCGGAGACGTCGCCTGCCTGCGTTTCAATGATGGGCAGTGCTGTGAGCGATCCACCACCATGCTTTTCATCGAGACACACTGCGCGCTCAAGGAGACGAGAGTGGAGGTAGAACACGTCTCCCGGATAGGCTTCGCGGCCCGGAGGGCGCCGAAGTAGCAGCGAGATCTGGCGGTATGCCCAGGCGTGCTTCGATAGGTCATCATAAATCACGAGTACATCCATTCCCTTATCGACAAAGTATTCGCCCATAGCTGTCCCGGCGAAGGGAGCGATATACGAAAGAGAGGCGGGCTCAGAGGCTCCAGCAGAAACCACGATCGTGTAGTCCATCGCACCGCGCTTCTGGAGCTCTGCAACGATCTTCGTAACTTTGGATTCTTTTTGCCCGATAGCAACGTAGATACAGATGACTGGGTGGTCCGTGTTCTGGGTCTCTTTCTGGTTGATGATCGCATCCACAACAATCGCCGTCTTTCCGGTCTGGCGGTCACCAATGATGAGCTCGCGCTGTCCGCGCCCGATCGGGATCATCGCATCGATTGCGGTGATGCCGGTCTGAAGCGGTACGCCGACAGACTTCCGTTCGATGACACCTGCGGCGATTTTTTCTACAGGATACTGCTTGGCCCCGACAATGGGTTTACCTCCGTCTTTAGCGACTCCAAGGGGAGAAACTACTCTTCCGAGAAGCTCTTCGCCTACAGGAACCGAGAGGATTTTTCCCGTAGCACGCACGGTGTCTCCTTCGCGGATCTGCAGATCACTTCCCAGAATGATCGCACCCACGGTTGCCTGCTCCAGGTTCAAGGCCACACCCATCACGCCTTTGCCGAAATCGATCATTTCCGAAGAACCCACGTTCTGCAGTCCAGAAATGCGGGCGATACCGTCACCGATGGAGGTAACCGTTCCCACATGCTCTTCGTGAGCTTTGGGGCGGAAACTCTGGAGGTGCTTGTCGATGAGGGCGGAGAAGTCGGTGGCCATGATGGAAAATTAGAAATGAGGAATTAGCAATTAGGAATTTTTTGAGAGGAGCATTTCTGCATCCTCGAGTGAACGCTTTACGGAGAGATCGATGCGTTCGTCGCCATAGGACACCGTGGCACCACCGATGAGGGAAGCATCTTTCGTCTGCTTGATATATACCTTTTTCCCTGTCTTCTTTTCGATGGCTGCGGTGATCGCAGGGATAAGGGCTCCCGCATCACCCGAGGGTGAAGCGATCGTTACCGTGAGGGTACCCATACTCTCTTCAGCTGCTTGTGTAATGAGCCGGAGCACCTCCTCAGGTGTTGCGCTCTGGCCTTCTTTCTGGAGGGCTTCTGTAAGGGCTGCGACCGCTGCCTGTGCGAGATCGAGAGAGGGATTGCTCATACGGCTGCGCGAAAAAAATAAAACATATGTTGTAGTATTACATCGGTTATACCGGCGTAACGATATCGCTTCGCCGTTATAGGTGTAGCTAAGAAGAAAGCGTGCACGAAGTTGTTATAGTGAAGCCGTATCATTTGATGAGTGCAGGAATGTCTTTCTGAAGATTACCTATAAGACGCGTCTGATCGGCGGGCGTGAATTCACGTTCGAGGATTTTTCCCGCGAGGGTAACGGTTACTTTGGCGACGGTCTTTTCGAGATCCGCGACCATTTTTCTCTTTTCATCTTCGAGCTGCTTCTTGCCGCGCTCGAGGAGAGCTGCGACTTCCTGTTCTGCGGCCTTCATAAGCTCGCTGCGGCTTGTATCTGCCTGCTTTTTGGCTTCAGCAAGCAATGCAGAAGACTTTTGATCAAGTTCTTTCATTGCAGCTTTGCGGCTTGTTTCCATTTCTTTGAGCTGGTGCTCGATCTTACGGCTGTCCTCCATCGACTTGGCGATACGATCTCTGCGCTCATCGAGAAGTTTTAAGATAGGGCGATAGAGAAGTACGGTTAGTGCGACGAGAAGGATGCCGTAGTTGATAAGCTGAGAGATGAGGACACCGAGGTCGATGCCGAGAGCGGAGAGGAGTTCCATGGAGGGAAAGGGTGAGGACTAGGGTTTGGATAGATATGCGATTACACAAATTTGATAATGAGCGCGACAACAAGAGCGTAGATCGCGACTGCTTCCGCGAATGCGATGCTCAAGATCATAACAGTCTGGATTTTTGCGGTTGCTTCAGGATTGCGACCAACAGCTTCAGCAGACTTGCCACCGATGATGCCGATGCCAATAGCGGGACCGATTGCTCCAAAGCCCATTACGAGAGCAACGGCGATATCTTTCATATCGAATGCTTTTGCTGCTTCGATAAGTCCTGAGTCATGGATACCGGCCTCTTGTGCGAGAGCCATTGTCGGAAGGAGGACGGCCAGGGAGCCGAGGGAGATGAGAAACTTCTTCATAGAAGAGAGGGAAAATAAGGGAAATAAGAGAAAGAAGGAATTACGCGTGTGCATGCTCTCCATCGCCGTGCGCTGTCACTGCCATCTTGATAAAGGCGACTGTAAGGAGCGAGAAGACGAGGGCTTGGATGAAACCAACAAAGATTTCAAGCCCCATAAAGGGAACAGGAATGACGTATGGCATAAGGAATGTGATCACAACAAGAAGTACTTCTCCTGCGAATATGTTGCCGAAAAGACGGAAGACGAAGGAGATAAGGCGGGCAAACTCGCCGACGAACTCCAGAATGCCGACGACTGTGCCGACGCCATAGGGTTTTTTCCATGGGGCGACCAAATACTTTCCCAAATGTCCGGAGATTCCCACCGTTGCAAATCCAAGTACTTGCGTTGCAATAACGGAGATCAGGGTGAAAGCCAGCGTCACATTAGCATCGGCGTTCATCGATCGCAGCAGTGGGACATGTACAAGCTTGCCTTCGTGCATTGCTTCCACGGTGATACTTCCTACTCCCGGGATGATACCAAGCCAGTTGGCGAACATAATAAAAAGGAAGAACGTAGCGATCATCGGAAACACTTTTCGCGTCATTTTGCTGTCTTGCATGACTGAATCGATGAGCGCGAGGATGCCTTCGACAATGAGCTCAAGCAGGGCTTGCAAACGGTTCGGAACAAGTTTGTATCCGCGAAGTTTGCCAATCCCTGCAACGCTGATGAGCAGCACCATCGTGATCCAGGCCATGAGAATCGTATTACGAAGTTCGAAGTGCCCGATGTGGGCAATGGTTTCGGAGGCGAGGGT
>CAYYFD010000079.1:0-5359 GCA_964471125.1 uncultured Candidatus Peribacteria bacterium | reverse complement strand
CTCTCAACAAAATGGACCGTCCCAATGCCGACCCTGAGCGTGTGAAAGGGGAGATGGCGGGTGCGGGCGTCCAGCCTGAGGAATGGGGGGGCACAACGCCGTTTATTCCGTGCAGTGCGGTGACCAAGCAGGGGATCGAGGACCTTCTCGACGCCATCGTTCTCGTTGCCAAAATGCGCACGATCACGGGAAACCCGAAGCGCGCCGCCATCGGTACGGTCATTGAGAGTCATCTGGATCCCTCCTTCGGGCCTCTCGGCACAATCATCATTCGTACGGGAACCCTCAAGGCCGGCGACATCTTCGTCTGTGCACATACATCCGGCCGCGTCCGTGCCATGACCGATGCTCATGGCGCGCGGTTGGAAGCAGTTGGACCTTCAGGAGCCGTGCGCGTTGCAGGGTTTAACGATGTTCCCCATACCGGAGACGTTTTGCAGGTGGTTTCCTCCGAGCAGGAGTCGAGAACGCTTCTGGAAGCGATGCAATCCACCCGACACGCGCAGCGAAAACGAAGCTTTGCCGATCTCGTTACGAGACTTTCGGAGGGCAAGCTTTCACAGCTGAAGATTGTGCTCAAGGCTGATACGCAGGGGTCCCTTGAAGCACTCCAGCAGGCTCTAGCAAAGCTGCAGAGTGCCGCGTCACAGGCGAAGGTGATCCACGCAGCCGTCGGAGCCGTCACGGAAAGCGATGTCATGCTTGCAGCGTCGAGTGAAGGTCTCGTTCTCGCTTTTCACGTTACCGTGCCGCTGGCCGTCACGAGGACTGCGGAGCGTGAGGGCGTGCGCGTCCGTGAATTTACGATTGTTTACGAACTTCTTGCTGAGGTGGAGGGGTTGCTTCTCGGCCTTCTCGAGCCCGAGGAAACCGAGCAGATTCTCGGTCATATCGAGATCAAGGCGGTCTTTATGACCAAGCGCGCGGAGCAGGTGGTGGGAGGGCGTGTCACAGATGGCTCGATTAAGAGACTGCCGTTCCGCTTGATGCGGGAGGGTGTGCTTGCCGGTACCGGTCGCATTACATCTCTGAAGCACGTGGATAAAGACATCAAAGAAGCGAAGGACGGTCAGGAGTGCGGCATGCGTACCGAGTCGACGATTCCTCTGCAGGAAAAAGATGTTCTTGAGGTGTACATTAAGGAGCTGAAGAAGAAGGAGAAGTAGAAAGGGCCTACGTTCCTTCCGGCTCTTTTATTTCGATATCCGCAATATCATTTCTCGTGGAGCCGGTCTTTACAAACTCACCGGTGATATCGAGTTCTTCTCGGCTGAATTTTTGAAGTGTCCCGCTGAGTTCGAGAATATCGGCTACCTCCATGGAACGCAGTTTCTTTGCCTTTTCACCGCCAAGTCCCAGAGATGTAGTGAGCTCATTGATGGAGTCTGTGCTGCTTTGCAGCCCTCCACGCCCTGTTGCAGAAAGACTTTGTCGCTTACTTTCACGTCGTGCAAAGTCTCGCAACGCAGTGCGGTTTCTTTTGTCTCCCAGGGCATCTATCACTGCAGTTCCTTCTTTGGATCCCCGTAGTTCCTTTGTGAGGGTTTCATACCGTGATGACGACAGGAATGACAGTTTGCTTCCGGGATTGCGGTGAATGTAGAACAGAAGCCCCAATGCTACGAGTCCTTTCTTGGGGATGCGGCCAGTCTTGCGTGCCATAAGGAGGGAAAAGAGTGCAATGCCGCCAAGAAGCAGCGAGGCGACAAAACGTGCACCATTACTCATGCGTGGCATCGAGTTTACAAATGTGAGGTTCTCTGGATCCATTTTGCGCAGTTCCAACATGTTGTCGTAGAGCTGATCCAGGAATGCTTTCTCTTTCGATCCTTCGGGGGCGTGGATGCGCTTGAAAGCTTCATAGTCTTCCTGCGCAAGTCTGCCGTTTGTAGCATCACGGTTCATCCAGCGTGTGAGGTAACTCTTCCCCTTTTCTCCGTTTCCGAGAACGACGAAGTGACTGAGAATATTTTCCAGGGATTTTCTGTCCTTTTCAGTAAAGCCATTCAGCTTTTGCAGCTTGCCTTCCATGGAACTGCGCCCCCGTACGGGATCATTAATGAGGGCGATGTACTTCTCTTTGACCTGTACTCCTTCCATTTGGATGCGTTCGTTCATGGTCGCTGTGAGAGCGTCCATATTTCTCTGTACGATTTTTTCCGCTTCAGCTGAAGGAATACTGAGTGCTAGCTGGAGCTGCTTCGCAACACTGATAGCCGCTGTCGTGACAGTTTCCTTATGCTTTACGGATTCATTGTTTGCCTCAAGAAAATTTTGAAAACTTTCGCCTTCATTCGCTTTATCCCACTGCACTGGTGTAAATCCCGGACTCTCTGCGCTGGTGGAGGGGTCGGTGGGCATGGGCGGAGGGTTTTATGGCTTTCTCTGTGCGTTGGCGATTTTGTCAGCGAGGTCGTCGAGATTCAGGTTACTGGTATTTGCTCCGGGATTTGATTTCTTCAGTTCTGCAAGGATCGTTGGTAGCTCGCTTCTTACTGCAGCTTGATCCTTGATCCTTATGCCTCGGTCATTCAAATGCTGATCGAGCAGCTTGATATCCCGATCGACAGCAGGGTCACCTTTATTTGCGCTATTGATTTTATTGAGTGCGCCGAGAAGCTCAGGGGCCTGTGTGGTGACACCCGTGCCACCTCCTTTTGGCTTTCCTCCTAGTCCTATTGTATTGCCAAATGCTGACTCGCTTTGAAGATTGCGGAAGAATGTTTTGGCGCCAATGCGCTCACCCGGATCTTTAGTGCCATTGCCATTGGTGTCGTGGGGGATAAATGGCGTATTCAGCGGAAGCTTGAGGAAGTTGTTGCCGATACTGTGAATCGGCTCGCTGAACTTGGCGTAGATGCTGTCACTCTTCATCGCCCAGAAGGATCCAATCCAGATCACCATGAACGAAAGTAGGATCCAGATCAGCCCCCACCAGTTCTGGACTTCCGTGATGAGCTTGAAACTTCCTCCAAGCCCCGGAGGAGCGCTGGAGAGCGTCGCAACTTGGTTGAGCATGATGTACCCAATACTGATGGGTATGGCGATGAGCGTCGGAAGAAACGCTGCCGTCATAAAGTGCTTTTGAAAAATCTCCATCGTGTTTATTTTGATGAATTTGTCACCGATCAAAAATCCAATGAACATAAACGGCATAAACGAGATGGTCATCCACAGAATGGGAATGCGAATAATCATCACCGCAGTCATTGCTGCAAGAGGGAAGACCAGCATGACATGCAGAAAAGTTACAAAGGAGATGATAATGATGAAGCGCAGTGTCTCTGCAACCGAACCACCCGTGCCTCCCGAGGGAGGGGAGCCGACGATGAGCCCTAAGTGCATCAGCCGTCCGTGGTTAACGACAAGACCGTTGATGATGCCGAATCCTGTATTTGCAGTGCTGTCGAGAGGGGCAAGGCACACTTTCATAATCGGTGCAAAATCCACTTCCGATCCTCCGGTTGCTGTTGGACAAGCCCCAGACGCATCATCGAGCAGCAGAATATCATTCACTACTACACAGTCCGTTCTGAGGGTCCCGGTGCCGTCACGCCATTGGCATGTGGAGTCTATTGCTTTAGGAAGGCCGTATACTGTCGCTGTTGTCACATTGGCGATATCGATAATGACTCTAGGGAAAAACCAGGAAAAGTTCACCAATACGACAGCAAGAAGAAACTTTACGATATTTTGTTTGATGATGTCCTGCTTAGCAAAAACAATGGTCATTATGGCTCCACCTAGCAGGAGAAGGGCAAATATGAGGTTCATGATATCTCTGGATATCTGCCACAGTCTTAGCATCATTCCCTCGTTGCCCAGAGCATAAATATTTCCTGGATCTATGAGCCATGAAAGCAGTTTCATGACAAGAAACGCAGCAAAGTTGAGGACGCCGATGGCGATCAGCAGAGACTGCATTATAGATCCCTGCGTATCGGAGATAACTTTGTCCTCTGCAAGCGCATGGGGGAGAAACATTTCCCCGTGGGAAATGCATACGGCAATGAGGAGTACGCTGGCTATCGCGGTGAGGATTTTGGTTCTTCGGAGCATCAGAGAATTATAGCGGAAAGTGCGGTTTTTGACCATGACCATTTACAGGGAAATAAGGGATTTAAAGGAAATAAGGGAATCCCTTCCATCCCTTCCATCGCTTATTTCCCTCTGTTTCTATTTCAGAGTTCCGTAGCTTCCCCTCTCTAATGTGTATACCGCATAACATATTGCCTAAAATAGTGAGTACAAAATTTGTTCATTAATAGGTCATTAATTGCGATGAAATAAGACATTTTGGCTTAATAAAAGCAAATATATTGAATACATATTGTATACATAATACTGAGCACATTTCTTGCACTAACCCCGTACTCATGACTACTCTTTGTGAACAGTATGTCATCAGGAATCCTTAAAGCATTGTTTTCGAGTCAGACGCGCATCAAGCTGCTCTCGACGTTCCTTCTCCACCCGGAGCAGGAATACTTCATCCGTGAGCTTACGAGGTTACTGAGCGAGCAGATCAACTCCATCCGCAGAGAGCTGGAAAACCTCCGACGCATTGGCCTTGTAAAGGCCCGTCACCGCAACCGCAAGAAGTACTATCGCATCGATACGGAGTTTTCGCTGTATATCGAACTTAAAGCCATTTTTGCCAAAGAGATTCAGGCGGATAGCCCAGTGGTCGGTAGCCTCAAGAAACTGCCTTCCGTGCGTCTGGCGATCCTTGCTGGCTCCTTTGTAGGGACAGAGAGCAAGGTGGATCTGCTGATCGTCGGTGACCTTAAAAAGGAGATGCTGGAGGCATTGCTCCTTCAGGATCCGCACTTGAAAAACGTCCGCTATTCCATCTTCTCTGAGCCGGACTTCCTCTATCGCTTAAGCCTCAAAGACAAGTTCATCACCGAAATCGTCTCGGATCCAAGGCATATGACGGTCGTGAATCACATAAGCAAGGAGATGGAGGAAGCGAGGAAATAAGCTTTACAGAGCATTTTCCCATCTGTAGGCTGCTCGCAATGACTTCCCAGTTGCTTCACGATTTGGCAAAGCCTTACGCAAAGAGCGTTCCGGACATCCGACCGGGCTATACCGTGCGCGTCCATGAGAAGATTCAAGAAGGGGAGAAGGAACGTGTGCAGATTTTCGAAGGCCTCGTTATTTCAGTGCATCGCGGACACACCCCTACGGATGCGACATTCCTCGTTCGTCGTATCGCCTCCGGTATCGGTGTAGAAAAGATGTTTGCGATGCTGAGCCCTATGATCGATAAGATCGAAGTGAAGAAAGTTGCCAAGGTTCGCAGGGCCAAGCTCTTCTTCCTCCGAGGACGCACGGGTAAGTCCGCCCGTCTTTC
>CAYYFD010000078.1:3565-5566 GCA_964471125.1 uncultured Candidatus Peribacteria bacterium | reverse complement strand
GATCGCGGAGAGGTATGTGATACGGAGAGCTCAGGATGCAATCAGCGGACATGTACAGCAGCCGATGGATACGTCTGTACGGCAAATATCTGTTCCATTTTCATCCCGAATCCTGCTGCGGAAGATTCCCTGGAGCATGCAGATAGTTCCGTCATCCACGTGGAAAACACGGTCATCGAATCTACCTTGGAATCAAACGACAATACTGCTGTCCATGAATCTGCAGAAGAAACCGTACAATCCGTACAGCAGACGACGCAGGCGGAAATACTTCCACTCACGATACAAGTCACCGATGCCAATATGGATCCTGAAGGCATGCCTGTTCCCTCCGGTGTATACCCGCTCGGAGTATTCCGGTTTACCGCTATGCAGGATCAGGGATCATCTGCATTTCTCGAGAGCATCATCTTCAGCGTGGAGACGGCAAACGTCGTGATCGGTGCGCAGGAATTCCGCTTCTATACTCCCGAACATCCGGAACAGAAAATCGCATGCACAACGCTCTATAGCTCCGGAGATCCATTTATGTCCCAGCAAATTTCCGGAAAATTCATCGTTCGCTGCAGCAATCTCGCCAGTGGCGGAATGGCAACGACCGTCTCCGACAGTGCGTACGTCGATGGTGTTCTTGAGGGTAATGTCGTACAACCGAAACTCAGTAATGCAGCGGTCTCCAGCGTCCAGATATCCGTCGAAAGAATGGGGCAGCAAAACGGCATGTTCGGGATCCACGGAAGCAGAACGGAATGGACGGATGAAAACGGACAGTCACCGGTGATCCAAATCCTCCCTGCACTGGA
The DNA here is from genome assembly GCA_964471125.1 of uncultured Candidatus Peribacteria bacterium. Classification (GTDB taxonomy): domain Bacteria; phylum Patescibacteriota; class Gracilibacteria; order Peribacterales; family Peribacteraceae; genus 2-12-FULL-55-11. The sequence continues at coordinate 4,763 of CAYYFD010000078.1, read as the reverse complement.
ATCTGTACGGTCCACAAAGTACGCGTCGTAATATTCACCATGCTCGTAATCCTCACAATCTCGGCTCTGCACATGTCATCCAGTCTGTATGCCTATGCATCCCCTGAAGAGGTCTTCAGCATGCCCGCCGCACAGGAGGAGCAGGCTGCTTGGGAAGAGATACCCGCAGAACCAGTGTACGAAGAAGTGACTGCCGAACCCGTGCAGGAGACCGAAAGTGCTCCACCGGCGATGGAGCAAAGCAGTTCCAGCCGCGAAAGAGTCTTTTACAAATACGGAGAAATGAAAACTGTGGCACCTGCACCGACAGCGAAAACACCGATGATTCCAGCAGATGAAGCGGCTGGCGCAGACGGGATAGAATCATCCGATGTCGTCATCGCGGAGCCAGTTTCCGATACACCGGTCTATGAACCGGAGCCTGTGCCGCTTACGGATGAAGAACTGCTCGTTGCAGATCTGCCCGAACCCGTGCAGACAGCGGAGAGTGGATGGAAGATGCCTGCGATTCCGATGCCCCTGATGATGGCCGGCGGGTTCATGTTTCTCTTTATCATCGGCTACTGGATCTGGAGAATCATCCCGCGCTTTAAAACGACGTTGTCCAAAGAAGCCGTATCACCGCCTCCGGTAGACCTGAAAACCCTCGATGCAAATCAGATGGCACGACTGAAGACGGCTCTGGGGGAGGAGGAAAATTAGAGATAGGGAGTAGGGCGTTGGGCGTACGAACACTATTCAGCAAGTCTGAATTTTCCTCTCTTCGCAACAAGCATACTGTCGTTCTCAAGTTTCCGGAGAATATCTTTCAGCCACTTTCGATGTTCGCGCGGCGACCAGTCGAGACAGATGCGTCTGCCGATAGTTTCAAGAGGCAATCCTTGTGGAGCATCACGCAGTTCTTCAATGACTTTGCCGCGGAAGATACGGTTGGGAATGTATTTCGTGCCGACAAGCCGCCCAGGCTCTTTCTTTTCTGCAATGTGCAATGTGCAATTTGTAATTTGTAACCGATCCCAATCTTTTTTTACTGTCTTCATAATTCCTTTCGCCGTCAGCGGACAAATATCCCATCGGGGATTTCTTTTGGTTTGAACGAGTGAACCGAAATCCATAAGGGCGGCATGCCAGTTCGCTGCGTCTCGTTTTTCTCCAAATGATAAAACAGCAACATCCAATATTTCTTCCGCCAATTTCA
>CAYYFD010000078.1:0-3465 GCA_964471125.1 uncultured Candidatus Peribacteria bacterium | reverse complement strand
CTCGGCTAACCTGTGTTTGCTGCAGCATAATCTCCGAAACCATCACCTTGTAGGCACGCACGGCAGGATCGGCATCCGGAAGATCTCGCCATGGAAGTGAGCGTTTGTGAACGGAATACCAATCCCATATCGCCTCTACAAAAGTCTGAATACGGTCGGACCGGCGCATGCAGATAGTATAAGCTGAACACTCTCCATGCGTCTCCTTCTCTCTACCCTCTGGCGGCAATTCCGGCACTTCCCGCACCTGATTGTACTGTACGTCATTCTCACGGCGGCGCTCGTCGCGACATGGGTGATAGATCCACTTATCGGACAGCGCGTCATCGATAGTGTCGGCAATCTGCAGGGCGGACAAGGAGCTGTACCGGAGAATTTTCTCTCGCTGTTTCTTCTCTGGCTTTCGGTGTCGGCTTCCCACAGCGTGATTCAGGGACTCCATAAGTACCTCTGCTGGCGCATGATGAACCGCTCCTACATCCGCTTCATGGAAGAGAGCTACTCGGCGGTACTGCACATGGACGTGATCCAGCATCTCAATAGACGAGCGGGAGCAATCATCAAGAAGATTGATAACGCCAGCGACACGCTATGGGATCTCGGGTTTCAGATCTTCGAAGTTATCGTTCCTTCGACGATCACCGGCGCGATATTTCTCATCATCGCCGCACGTGTACATGCTCCACTCACTGCAGGAATCGCAACAGTCCTCTGCGTCTATGGCTTCATGCTCTGGTATGTGACAGGCAAAGCACAGCCACTGCAGAGCTACGTATCGCGGGTATGGGTACGCGTGATCGGCAGAGCCTACGACGTTGCAACAAATATTCTCTCCGTGAAGTCCGCGGGTGCCGAAGAGCGCGAACTCGATCGTATGCGTGGGCTTCAGGCAAAGGCGATGGCGATGCAGATCAAGACAGACGGGTTCTGGTCACTCCTTGAAGGCATGAACGCCATGCTGATTTTGAGAGCTATGGTGATAGGTATCGGCGTCGTCCTCGTCATCCACGAATCGCTCACGCTTGGCCAGATGTTCTTCTTTCTCTTCATTGTTTTCCGCCTCGTAGCCCCCATCGAAGTTATCGGATCGTTCCTCCCCAAATGGAATGAGAAGATGGAAAAAGTCCGTATGGGTGTGCAGATTGGATCTCTCCCCTCGCTAGTTGTAAATAGACCACATGCGCGGACTCTTACAAAAATCGACGGCGCAATGGAATTCCGGAATCTGTCATTTTCGTATGCGCAGGCGGGAATCGCTATACAAATGGATGAAGAAGAAATGGAAGAGGAAATGGATATCCTCCACGGACACACACCTGCAGAGTGCAAAGATCTCCATTGCCCACATCATCCGAAGATAAAAATGGAAGATGGCGAAATGCCTACCGCAGAAGAGACACGCAAGGATCCCCCTCGTCGCTACGCACTGGAGAATATTTGCCTGAACGTAAAGCCCGGGGAGCATATTGCCCTCGTCGGGCACTCCGGATCGGGCAAGTCAACGCTCGCATCACTGATCAATCGCTTCTACGACGTGACGGACGGATCCATCACCATCGATGGTAACGACATCCGGGATCTGGATCTGCAATGGTGGAGAAGTTCCATAGGCCTCGTGCTCCAAGACAACACGATGTTCAACGAGTCGATCATCGAAAATATCCGTTATACACGGCCTGATGCAACGGACAGCGAAGTCATGGAAGCAGCCAAGAGGGCTGCAGCGCATGAATTTATTCAGCAAATGCCCGACGCCTACCGCACGGTGATCGGCGAACGCGGCATCAAACTTTCAGGCGGAGAACGCCAACGGCTGGCAATTGCCCGCGCCATCTTAAAGAAGCCATCAATCGTCGTCCTCGACGAAGCCACAAGCGCTCTCGACTCCATCACCGAAAAAGCTGTGCAAGTGGGAATAAAGGAACTCATCACCGGCCGCACGGCATTCATCATCGCACACCGCCTCTCGACCGTTCGCGCTGTCGACCGCATTGCCGTGCTGGAAGGAGGAAAACTCATCGCATTGGCACCACATGAAGAACTGCTCAAAACATGTCCTGTATATAAGGAGATGGTGGAGCTTCAGAGTCATGGGATGCTTGCGGAGTAACACACTCATTATCGAGGTTTTTTTTCTTGCCTCACTATCTCAGAGATCTAGTCTCTTAATAGAGAATGTACTAGAAAAATTTGAATCAAGCTCAAGCTGTCGTAGAAAGGGTTTCCCCTCCCGACGGGAGGGGATAAAGGGAAGGGGGTCTGATGGCAGAGAAACAATGCATTAGTCTGTTCTCTTTACAGGAAACCCCCTCTCCCTAGCCCTCCCCCGTCGGGGGAGGAAGTTCCATTGACCTTTTCTATCATTTTTCCCATGTCTTGGTATCGATCCGAATATTTTTCCTCCAAAATGTCATTCCTTTCCGCAAATTCAGTTGACGCAGTGTAAACCCCTTCCCTACACTGTCTTGGCTTTTAGCGGCTTTTCGCCGCAGTTCCATCCATTCCCTTTTTCTCCCATGGCAGACCAAAAGAAGTTCGATCGCTCTAAGACGCACGTCAACGTCGGTACTATCGGTCACGTCGACCACGGCAAGACGACCTTGACCGCCGCTCTATCCATGAACTTCTCTCCGGAAGGAGAAAAGAAGGGATATGCAGATATCGATAATGCTCCGGAAGAGCGCGAGCGCGGTATCACCATCAACACCGCACACGTTGAGTACGAGTCCACAAAGCGCCACTACGCGCACGTCGACTGTCCCGGTCACGCTGACTACGTCAAGAACATGATCACGGGAGCCGCCCAGATGGACGGCGCGATCCTCGTCGTTTCCGCAGCAGACGGACCAATGCCCCAGACCAGAGAGCACATTCTTCTCGCACGTCAGGTCGGTGTGCCGTATATCGTGGTCTTCCTGAACAAGATCGACATGGTCACGGACCCCGAGCTTCTCGAGCTCGTAGAAGTGGAAGTACGAGAGCTCCTCACGAAGTACGAATTCCCTGGCGACAAAACGCCGATCATCCGCGGATCTGCTCTCAAGGCTGTCGAAGGAGACGCTGAAAACATCCAGAAGCTCAAGGATCTTCTCGAGGCTCTCGATACCTACATTCCGGACCCAAAGCGTGAAATTGAGAAGCCATTCCTGATGTCCGTCGAAGACGTCTTCTCCATCAAGGGTCGCGGTACCGTGGCTACGGGCCGCATCGAGCAGGGCAAGGTAAAGGTCAACGAAGAAGTCGAAATCGTCGGTATCCGCGAGACCCGCAAGACCGTCGTTACGGGCGTGGAGATGTTCCACAAACTTCTCGACGAAGGTATGGCCGGAGATAACGTGGGACTGCTACTGCGTGGCATCGAGCGCGAGGACATTGAGCGCGGTCAGGTCCTTGCAAAGACTGGCTCCATCACTCCGCACACGGAGTTTGATGCTGAGGTGTATATCCTTACGAAAGAGGAAGGAG